>QIFB01000017.1 GCA_003230545.1 Gammaproteobacteria bacterium
GGGCACGGGATACGAACCTGAACCGGTCAGTTGTTCCCGGCGGGGGCGCCGGTCCTACGGAGGGGATACGGACCTGAACCGGTCAGTTGTTCCCGGCGAGGGCGCCGGTCCTACGGAGGGGATATGGACCTGTTCCCGGCGGGGCGCCGGTCCTACAAGGAGGCCGTGTATACAACGAACTGTAGGACCGGCGCCCTCGCCGGGAAAATCAGCAGGTCCTACAGGGTTAATTTCCCGCCGGTAACTTTCAGTACCAGTTCCCCATCGAGCATCGCCTGCAACTGCTCACCCGCAAGCTTGCTGCGCCAGCCCTGCATGACCTCGGTGTCCCGGTTGCCGGCAACGAGTAACTCGAGCTGCTTGCGCGAGGCGAGTACCGCCGGGTTCAGGGAATTTTCCAGCGCGCACAGGCGTACCACGGCCATCAAAGCATCCACCAGCGCCTCCTGCTCCGGTTTCAGACGCTTGCGCTTCCCGGATGCGGGCAGGGGTTCGGGTTCCCGGTCACGGGCTTCGGTAACCAGGCCGAGCAATTGTTCGCCGTTCTTGCTGACAATCCGCTCGTTCAGTCCGCGGATCCTGCCAAGCGCCGCGAGGTTCGCAGGCAGGTGCCGGGCAATATCGATCATTACATCATCGCGCAACAGCCAGCCCCGGGGACGATCAAGCCGCTGTGCAAGCGACTCGCGCCAGGCGGCCAGTGCCTGCACCACGGACAGACTCGCGCCCTTGATGCGATTGATTCCCTTCACCCTGAGCCAGGCCTGGTGGGGCAGATTGCTGTACAACTCCGGCTGCACGAGCCGCTCGAAATCCCCGCTCAACCAGTCGAGCCGGCCGAGTTTATCCAGCCGCTCGATGAGCTGTTCATAGACCTGCGCGAGATAGATCACATCATCGGCGGCGTAGCGGATCTGCTCGGGTGACAGCGGGCGCTGTGACCAGTCTGCACGGGTATGCAACTTGTCGAGCTGCACACCCAGCAGTTCACTGACCAACGTGCCGTAACCGACCTGGTCGGGAAAGCCCAGCAACAGGGCCGCAATCTGGGTATCGAAAACGGGGGCAGGCAAGGCACCGCGCAGGTGGTACAGAATCTCCATGTCCTGGCGGGCCGCATGCATGACCTTGGTGGTACTCGCGTTGTAAATGACATCCAGCAACGGAGAAATATCTTCAATGGACAACGGGTCCACACAGGCGACGACACCGGGTACGGCCACCTGCAGCAGGCAGAGTTTAGGGTAGTAGGTCTTTTCGCGCAGGAACTCCGTGTCCAGTGTCATCCAGTCCGCACCGGCGAGCTGCGCGCACAGGATATCCAGGTCGGCAGCGGACTCGACATACTGGACATCTGTATTTTCAGACATACGGGTTTACACCGGGTGGAGTTAATGATCGTGCAAGCCGGCTTGCACAGTCGCGCCAGGGGGCCTCTGGTTTATTCCTCATTGCGGCGAAGACCGGAATCCATGTCGCTGAAATCACTGGATCCCGGCCTTCGCCGGGAGGACGGCAAGGTAATAAACCCGTTTCCCTAGACATCGCCTTCTACTTCGTCAACATCAACCTGGCCGGTCATGCGACGCCGGATATGCGACCACGAAATGCCGGTGCCCAGCACCCCGACGAGTACGACCTCGATGAGGTAGACCATGGTCTTGATACTATCGACCG
Organism: Gammaproteobacteria bacterium; assembly: GCA_003230545.1. Lineage (GTDB taxonomy): Bacteria > Pseudomonadota > Gammaproteobacteria > UBA9214 > UBA9214 > SZUA-186. The sequence continues at coordinate 1,678 of QIFB01000017.1, forward strand.
AGACCAGGTTCCAGTAGATCAGCATCCAGATAAATGTGCCGAAAAAGGCAAACGCCAGTGTCAGCCCGAATGCGCCCAGTGATCGTATCGTGGCGCGCAGGAAAATGGTCCAGCCGATCAGCAAAATGATACCGGTGAAAATCACCAGCGGATCGATGCCCCCGGTCCGCATGTCGCGAAACCAGTGAAAATACGAATAGCTCGGGTTGTAGCTGGCAAACACCAGTACGGCGGCCGCAGTGTACCGCAGCAGGTAACCGTCCCAGGTGATCCCTTTTTGTGCCATCCGGCGGTTCCTTCTCTCGAAAATGTGTGCGTATCTTACACGGGTTAACACGCCTGCACGCCATGCCACCTGGGCGTATCGCGCAAACACCGTGATGCGATTACAATAGACGTATACCGGCGCACCCGGTAACTCATGTACATTATTGGAACATCTTGCAAGTGACTGTTATAGAAATACTACGAACCAGCAATCAGGCCTTACCATGAAGGTTGTGCTGATCAATCCCTATGAGATCGGCCGTCAGCCATTCGGGCTGGCTGAACCGGCGGCGTGGCTGAAGCAGGCAGGCTGCGAGGTCCACTGCTGCGATCTGTCCATCCAGAAGCTCGAGGCAGCGCTATTCGAGAATGCCGGACTGGTAGCCATCTATGTCGCCATGCACACGGCCACCCGGATTGCCCTGGAAGCACTGCCAAAAATAAAGGTATTCGCCCCGCAGGCAGAGCTGTGTATCTACGGGCTGTACGCGCCGATGAATGCCGACCTGTTTCGTTCGCTCGGCGTGAAAACCGTATTTGGCGGCGAGTTCGAACCTGGCCTGGTGTCACTGGCAACACGACTCATGAATGGCAACACGGGTACCCAGGTCGAACCGTCGGTGTGTCTCGACAAGATTAATTTCATATTGCCGGACCGTTCCGGTCTGCCGGCACTGTCAAACTATGCAAAGCTGGTGCTGCCGAACGGCGAAACCCGCACCGTCGGCTTTGCCGAGTCGACGCGCGGCTGCAAGCATTTCTGCCGGCACTGTCCCGTGGTACCGGTCTACCAGGGCAAGTTCCGGGTGATCCCGCAGGACATTGTGCTGGAGGATATCCGCGGGCAGGTCGCTGCAGGGGCCCGCCACATCTCCTTTGGTGACCCGGACTTCTTCAACGGGCCGGGGCATGCGCTGAAAATCGTACGTGCACTGCGTGCTGAATTTCCCGATGTTACCTACGACGCCACCATCAAGATAGAACATATTGTCAACCATCCCGACGAAATCCGCGCACTCCGGGAGACCGGCTGCCTGTTCATTATTTCCGCGGTTGAGGCGGTAGATGACGCCATCCTGGACTATCTTGACAAGGGACATACCCGCGCAGACTTTGAACAGGCACTGGCATTCACGCGGGAGACCGGGATTGACCTGCTGCCAACGTTTGTCGCCTTCACCCCGTGGACAACCCTGCAGGGTTATCGCGAGCTGTTGCAGGCCATTATCGACCTGCAACTGATCGAGTGCGTGGCGCCGGTGCAATTGTCCATCCGCCTGTTGATACCGCAGGGATCGTACCTGTTGAAACTGGACAGTCTGGCCGGAACGCTCTCTGACTTCGACCCGAAATTACTGGGTTACCGCTGGGGCAACCCGGACCCGCGCGTGGATGCCCTGCAGCGGGACATCCAGTCGTGGGTGTTCACGGCCGAGGAGCGGCAGCTTGACCGCCAGGCTATCTTCCAGGGTATCCGGGAACTGGCACATCAGGCATCCGGACTCGCGGCGCCGCCATTGCCGGCCGGCTGCACCGGCAACCCGGCACCGCGACTGTCCGAAAACTGGTACTGCTGCGCCGAGCCCACCTGCGAACAACTCACCTCCATCTGATTCATCCGTGTATACCCATCCCGGGCAGGGCCGTATCCGTTGAACAGATTGATCTTCGTTCCCGGCAATATATTCGAAACCACCCGCCACGCGGTTACCTGGTCAACCCGATGGTAGACAAGGTGATTGCAGACTGGTGGGAGGTCGCATGATCCCGGAACTGATTGCCCATCGCGGGGAACCGGAATCCTGGCCGGAAAATTCCCTGGCCGGTTACACGGCAGTGCTGCAAGCCGGCGCACGCTATATCGAAACCGATGTGCAGATCACGTCGGACGGCGTCCCGATACTGAGTCATGACCCGTCACTGCTGAAAATCACCGGACAGGACCACCTGATTACAGCAACTGCCTACCCGGCAATCCGCAACCTCCCGGCCGGTCAACCGGACAGATTCGGCGAGCGCTTCAGCGACCTGCGCATTACACGACTCGACGAACTCGCCGACCTGCTGGCCCGGTGGCCAGGCGTGAGGGCCTTCGTCGAGCTCAAACTGGCAACGATCGAGGCGCGCGGCAGTGCCGCTGTGGTCGATATCATCCTCGAACGACTTGCACCCGTAGTATCGCAGTGCATTCTTATATCGTTTGACTATGACACCGTGGTGCATAGTCGCGCAATCAGCGAGCTGCCCGTTGGCTGGGTCATCCCGGAATGGTCCGACAGCAACCGGCGACGTGCGGAGACATTGCAGCCCGACTATCTGTTCTGCAACCAAAAGCGCCTGCCACAGGACACCGAGCTACTGTGGCAGGGACCGTGGCGCTGGGTGGTCTATACCATCAATACCGCGCGCGAGGTGCTGGCCTGCAGGAGCCGCGGCATGGACATGATGGAAACCAATACCATCAGCCGGTTGCTGACTGATCCGGAACTGGCTGACAGTAATGACTGAACACTTTGGCGTAGCGGCTACCGGTAACTCCCTGACGCTGGCGCTGGACCAGGGGACCCATTCCAGCCGCGCGGTTGTGTTTGATGCACACGGGGACCTGGTCGCACTTGGCCGTTACCCGGTTACACTACAGCGCCACGGCCGCACGCAGGTGGAGCAATCACCCGGGGAGATCCTGGCTTCGCTGCAGGCGGCAATCGAAGGCGTCTTCCGGGAGCCGGGCGTAGACCCTGCCCGGATTGCCACTGCCGGACTTGCGACCCAGCGTTCCAGCGTACTGGCCTGGGACCGTAACACCGGCGCCGCGCTGTCGCCGGTACTCAGCTGGCAGGACACCCGCACCGCTGACCAGTTGACCGCGCTGGCAGCACACGACGCGGATATCCAGCAACGCACCGGCCTGCGCCTGTCACCACACTACGGGGCCGGCAAGATCCGCTGGCTACTGGAGAATAACGCGGATGTGGCCGCGGCCTGCCAGGCCGGCACCCTGGCCATCGGGCCGCTGGCGAGTTACCTGCTGCACCACCTGCTGGAAGGCCACACAAACCAGGTCGATCATGCCAATGCCTCGCGCACCCTGCTATGGAACCTGCAGACCGGTGACTGGGATGACACGCTGCTCGAGCTGTTTGCTATTCCGCGGGAGGTACTGCCGGACTGCTCCCCGGTGACGGCGTCCTGGGGCAATACCCGCAATGGGGATATTCCGGTCACGGCGGTCAACGGCGACCAGTCGGCCGCGCTGTATGCGCAGGCCCGGCCTGATACCCGTGCCATCCGGGTAAACCTGGGGACCGGCGCCTTTGTCCTGCTGCCAACCGGCGATCGCTGTCGCCTGCTTCCGCCACTGTTGTCCGGCGTGTCACGCAGCAACAGCAAGACCGGCGAGTACTACCTTGAAGGCACCGTCAATGGTGCCGGCGCCGCAGTGCACTGGCTGGAACAGCGTTTCGATCTTGCCGGCTGGCAACAGCAACTGCCGGCGTGGCTTGAAGCGACCCGGACACCCCCGGTCTTCCTGAACAGCATCGGCGGACTCGGTTCCCCGTGGTGGCGACCCGGGCCGGAGCCGGTCTTCCTGCCAGACAAGGGAAGCATCACTCCCGCACCCGCGGAAGCCCTGGTTGCCGTGGTCGAAAGTATCCTGTTCCTGGTGCAGGTAAATATTGAATTGCTGTGTGCGCAGGAGTCCGGGATCAGACACATCAGGATCGGCGGCGGACTGGCACAAGCGGACGGTGTGTGCCAGAAACTTGCCAATCTGTCCGGACTAACCGTTGTACGAGGCGCCAATATCGAGGCAACGGCCCGCGGTATTGCGTGGCTGGCCGCCGGCCAGCCGGAAGGCTGGGAACAGACAGAGGCAACAACAGAGTTTGTACCGCAGGAGGATACCGCCCTCGGTGAACGTTATGCACGTTTTCTGGTTGCCATAAAAAAGTAGGGCCCGCGCCCCGCGGGGAATCCCGAATGTTCCCGGCGAGGGCGCCGGTCCTACGTGGTGAACGGGAATCAATCAAACGGTAGGACCGGCGCCCTCGCCGGGAACAGCCTTTTATCCCGGTGCCGCGAACAGCCACAGGAAACCGGCGTTATAAAACACGTGCAAAATAATCGGTACGATCAGCGCCCCGGTACGTTCCTTGAAGAACCCGAATACCAGGGAAGGGAACAACACCAGGGTGGCCCAGAGTGGCGGCTGGCTGAGCAGATGCAGACCCGCGAACAGGGCCGAGGTCAGCAGGTTGGCCACACTGAGCGGCCCGTAACACCGGGAGCTGATGTAGTCATGCACCAGCTCCTGGATCAGTCCGCGGAACACGATCTCCTCCAGCACCGGGTACAGCAATACCGGCAGCAGCCAGGCAAGCGGGGAGGCCAGTGGCCAGCCCAGTTGCAGGCCCGGCTGCAACAGCAGGTACAGCACCAGCCAGCAGGCCGGTCCCGCGGCCAGCGCCAGCCAGAACAGGCGGTCCTGCAATGGGTTACTGTTAACTGATATCCGGTTCGACAAGGTGTCCAGGAGCGCGGATCAGTTTACCCGTAACTGCCGGACCATCTCCGGTTCCAGCCCGCACTTCTCACCGCGGGGCGAGGGCTCGTCATCGTGGTGAGAAATGCGGGCTAAATCCATGCCCACGGGCCAGTCGGGGTAGTGCATAAACTCATCTCCCGGCAGCTGGCCTTCCTGGCCTTCCATCAGTTTTTCTTCCAGCTCAGTCCGGGACGCAAAGATTTCTTGCATGGTATTACCCCATAAAAACCAAACCCCGCAATGCGGGGCTTGGCGTGTGGATCTGCACTGGCAGTTAATCTTTGCTGAAGGCGCCCAGCAGGTGCAGCAGGCTGAGGAACAGGTTATAGATGGAAATATACAGCGTTACCGTGGCCATCACGTAGTTGGTTTCGCCACCATGAATGATCTGGCTGGTCTGGTACAGGATCAGCCCGGACATCAGCAGCACGAACATGGCGGACACGGCCAGTGACAGGCCCGGCATGGTGAAGAAGAAACTCGCCAGACCGGCCAGGAAAGCGACCAGGATGCCGACCATCAGGAAGCCGCCCATAAAGCTGAAGTCCTTGCGGGTCGTCAGCGCATAACCGGACAGGCCGAGGAAGATAACGCCGGTACCGCCCAGGGCCGTCATGACAATTTCACTGCCGTTGGGCATGGACAGATAGGCACTGATAATCGGTCCCAGTGTCAGACCCATGAAACCGGTCAACGCGAAGACGAATAGCAGCCCCAGGCTGCTGTTGCGAAATTTCGTGGTCAGGAACAGCAACCCGAAATAACCGCCCAGCGTGATCAGCAGACCCATGGGCTGCATGTTCACGGCAACGGCAATACCGGCAGTCAGGGCACTGAACAGCAGCGTCAATGAAAGCAGGATATAGGTGTTGCGAATAACCTTGTTGGTCGCCAGTACAGACGGTTGAGACTGAACAACGGTCTTATCTAGGGTAGCCATGCAAAGAAACCTCCAATTTGATTGAAAAGTATCGCCGGTCTGGTAGACAGCTGCCCGACCGGTTGGTTCATACCAAGGATAAACACACTAACCGGAAACAGCAACTTGAATAACCTTGTATTTTTACTGTTTTTCTGGTCAAAGCGCGCCGGATTCCGGTATCCTTGCGCCGCAATGGAGAGGTGGCTGAGTGGTCGAAAGCGGCGGTCTTGAAAACCGTTGAACCGTAAGGTTCCCAGGGTTCGAATCCCTGCCTCTCCGCCATAAGTAACCGGGGTCAGATCCCAGTTTGTCCTAATATTAGCCAAAACTGGGATCTGACCCCGGTTGTACGGTTGTAAGACTTTTCCTATTGTCCGGCTATCGTGCCGGTGGTAGCCTCCGCCAGACAATAATAGCAAACAGTAAACTCACAGCCGGACAACAGGGAAGCCAGGGGGAGGTGTAATGATGATTACTGTCATGCTGGTCGATGACCATGAGCTCGTTCGCGGTGGCATCAAGCGAATGCTGGAAGATGTACAGGATATTAACGTCGTGGCTGAAGCAGACAATGGCGAATCTGCTATTGAACTGGCACGACATATGCGGCCGGACGTGATCCTGATGGATGTCAGCATGCCTGGTATCGGTGGCCTTGAAGCCACCCGTCGAATCACGCTTTCCTCACCGGAAACAAAGGTGATTGCGGTCACCGTCTATGAAGACAGTCCGTTTCCGACCTGCCTGATCGGGGCAGGCGCATCCGGCTACATAACCAAGGGCAGTGAAATCACCGAGATCACCAGCGCCATCCGGGCAGTCCACAAAGGTGATCAGTATTTAACCAGACATATTGCCGACAAGCTCGCGCGCTCATTCGTTAATCATCGGGACCAAACACCGCTTGAATCGATCACGGACAGGGAAATGGTCGTCATGCTGATGGTCGCACAGGGTATAAGAAACAAGGATATTTCCGAGATGCTGTGCCTCAGTCCGAAGACAACCAGCACCTACCGTTACCGGCTGTTCGAGAAGCTTGGTGTGGATAACGATGTTGCACTGACACGCTGGGCCATTCGCAACGGCATCGTCAATGAAAGCAGCGTCCAGAATATCGGTCAGACCTGACGGAATATCCTTCGATAGTGGCCCGTTTGAAACAGGCCGAATAAATTCCGCCAGATCTGTTTGACGCAATTCTGCCACTACCGCTTTACCCATGTCCGGTAATCGGACATTCAGGTCCATTTGTCTGCATTTCTGAGAACCTCATCAAGGTTCCGGACTCCTGCTATAGCGGTACCCTGCGAGTTGTGCATACTGAATATAACTACTTAACGCACAACCCAGCAGTGCAGGTGCAGCTGATGTCCGGCAAACAGATTCCAGCCCCGGATTTTCCGGGGTCCCTTGAGTGGTTCAACACAGAACAGCCAGTCAACCTTGCAGCACAGCAGGGCAGGGTATTACTGCTGCATTTCTCGACCTATTGCTCGCTGCAATGCAGTAATACGCTGGATGACCTCGAGTTCCTTGAAAACAAGTATCACGGCAATATCCAGATTATCGGAATCCATGTCGCGCGTTTCCCGGGCGAGCGCACAGCAAGCCATATTCGCAAGGTCATCGCCCGACATGAAATCAGCCACCCGATCATCAATGACCATGACCAGCGACTGACAAAGCTCTATGGAGTCAGGCAGCAGACAATCGTAGTCATCGACACAAACGGCAACATAACGGGTGCCACGTCAGGCCAGAACAAACGGCACAAACTCGACAAGGCAATCGGTATCCTGCTGAACAGGGTAAACAAGTCTGCTTCCAGACCTTGCGCTGTCAGTACTTCACAGAAATCCCGTGAGCCATCCCGGGCACTGGCGTTCCCGGGAAGAATTCATGCGACTGATAATCGCATCTTTATTGCTGACAGTGGACATAACCGGATACTTGTAGCAACGACCCGGGGCCATGTGCTGCACCAGTTCGGCAACACCAGTCCGGGCTTCATCGACGGTAAGGGAACGGCGGCCGCATTCAACAACCCGCAGGGCATGCTGCTGTCCGATACCCACCTGTACGTAGCAGATTCCGGCAACCATGCAATTCGCCGGATACACCTGCATAGCGAGGAAGTCGTCACCATTGCCGGCACCGGCAAACCGGGAGATACGCCCAAAAACAGCTATTTCAATAACCCGCTCGAAATCAATCTCAACACACCCGGTGGACTGGCACTCAAGGGAAATATCCTTTACATCGCCATGTCCGGGGTCCACCAGATCTGGGCACTGTCTCTCGTCACCGGCACCATGGAAGTCATTGCCGGCAGCGGCAACAGGGAACTGGCGGATGGCGTCGCACACCTTGCGTCTTTTGCCCAGCCATCTGCCCTGAGCATCCTCGGCAATACCCTGTATGTTGCCGATGCCGAAGCTTCCGCCATTCGTGCCATGGACCTTGCAACGCGCAACGTGGTAACCCTCGTGGGCAACGGGCTGCACGGTTATGGCTACCATGACGGTTTTGTCCCGGATGCCAGGTTCCAGTTCCCGCTGGATGTGAACGTCGACCAGCGCTCCGGGGCCCTGTGGGTAGCCGATACATACAACAATAAAATCAGGAAGATAGAGCTTGGTAATAATCTTGTTTCGAGTGTAAGCGTAAACAGCCCGCTGAATCAGCCGGGCGGGCTGGCTTTCAGCGGGAATAGCCTATACATTGCAAACACGAACCGGCACGAAATCATTCGCATCAACCTGCAAAACGGAAGCGCTGAAACCCTGGATGTTAACGACGAATACGACCGCATTCGACCCTGACTGCAGGGACTGTCCGCGGCTTGCAAATTTCCTGGACCAGACCGGTCAGCAACACCCGGATTACCACGCACGACCAGTTGCCCCCTTCGGCGATCCTGATGCACGCCTGTTGATTGTCGGACTGGCGCCCGGCATGCATGGCGCCAATGCTACGGGGCGCCCGTTTACCGGGGACTATGCAGGTATCCTGTTATACCAGACCCTGTTTGATTTCAAATTCAGCAACAAGCCGGTATCGGTTTCACAGGATGACGGGCTTGAACTCTCGAACTGTCGAATAACCAATGCAGTCAAGTGCCTGCCCCCGCAGAACAAGCCACAACTTGACGAGATAAGACAGTGCAACGGTTTTCTGAAAGAAGAGCTGGATTCACTGCCGAACCCCGCCGTTGTCATCGGACTTGGAAAAATCGCGCACGATGCCGTACTGCGCGCATTCGAATTGCGGCTTTCCGCTCATTCTTTCGGGCACGGCAATATCCACGAACCGGGTAACGGGATCACCCTGGTCGACTCCTATCACTGCAGCCGCTACAACACCCAGACCCGGCGCCTGACCCCGGCCATGTTCAGTGAGATTTTCCTTACCGCCAGACAGCTGCTGAACTAGGTACGGATGTTGGCATTTGATGCTGATGATTTCATCAACACCCTGACGACCCGGCCAGGCGTATACCGCATGCTCAATGCGGCAGACACCGTGCTGTATGTCGGCAAGGCACGCAACCTCAGGAAACGCGTAGCCAGCTACTTCAGGCGCAGCGGCCTTTCAGTGAAGACCCGCTCACTGGTGGAGCAGATCGCCGCCATCGAGATCACGGTCACCAATACTGAAAATGAAGCGCTGCTGCTGGAAAACAACCTCATCAAGCAGCTCAAGCCGCGCTATAACGTATTGCTGCGTGATGACAAGAGTTACCCGTATATCTACCTGTCCGGTGACCGGGAATACCCGCGACTGACCGTTCACCGTGGCGCAAAACGGGGCAAGGGGCGTTACTTCGGCCCGTACCCCAGCGCCAGGTCGGTCCGTGAAAGTCTGCACCTGTTGCAAAAACTGTTCAGGGTCCGCCAGTGCGAGGACAGCTTTTTCAGGAACCGTTCCCGGCCCTGCCTCCAGTACCAGATCAAGCGCTGCACCGCGCCCTGCGTGGGCTACATATCAGTAGAGGACTACGCTGTTGATGTCCGGGACACCACCCTGTTCCTGAACGGTAAAAGCAGCGCGGTAATCGACGGCCTGGTCGAACGTATGGAGGCCACCTCGACTGCACTGGATTACGAACAGGCAGCCGGTCTGCGCGACCAGATTGCAAGCCTGCATCACATCCAGGAAAAGCAGTACGTCAGTAACGAGAAGGGGGACCTCGATATCCTTGCCTGTGCCGCTGACAAGGGTTTTGCCTGCGTCCAGGTATTCTACGTGCGTGGCGGAAGGAACCTGGGTAATGCAGCTTTCTATCCAAAAACCCCGGTTGATGCCGGTAACGAAACCATCCTGGCGGCCTTCATAAGTCAGTACTACCTCGGCAGGAGCATGCCGAACGAGCTGCTGCTGAGCCATACACCGGAAGACAGGGCGCTGTTGCAGGAAGTCCTGTGCAGCGACTCCGGCCACCGGGTCAAATTGACAGTCAACGTGCGTGGTGACCGTGCCCGCTGGCTGGCACTGGCGACCAGCAACGCCGAACAGGCACTGGCAACTTACCTTAACACGCGCAGGGGTTACACTGACCGGCTCCGGCAACTGAGCCGCGCGCTGGAGCTGGCAGAAGCACCGGAACGCATGGAATGTTTCGACATCAGCCATACACAGGGCGAGTTGGCAGTAGCTTCATGCGTTGTATTTGGTATGGAAGGACCATTAAAATCCGATTATCGCCGGTTCAATATCAGGAATATCCAGCCGGGTGACGATTATGCCGCCATGGAACAGGCGCTCAGTCGCCGCTATACACGGCTGATGAAGGAGGAGGGCAAGCTGCCCGACCTGTTGTTTATCGACGGCGGCAAGGGACAATTATCCGTGGCACAACGGGTACTCGATGAATTGCAGGTGACCGGTGTTGAGATTGTCGGTATCGCCAAGGGACCGGACAGGAAACCCGGGCTGGAAACATTGCACCTTGCCGGCAATGGCCGGAAAATGCACCTGCCACCGGATTCCCCCGCACTGCACCTGGTACAGCAAATCCGGGACGAGGCACACCGGTTTGCAATTACCGGCCATCGCCAGCAACGCGCACAGGCGCGCAAGACATCACCACTGGAACAGCTACCAGGCATTGGCCCGAAACGCAGACAAAAGCTGTTGAAACAGCTTGGCGGAATCCGGGAAGTCGCACGTGCCGGGGTAGAGGACCTGCAGATGGTAAAGGGTATCAACCGCACACTGGCGCAGCAGATTTATGATGCCTTTCACAGCGACCCGACATAGGCCGCCACAGGTGAGACATTGAACTGGAACGTACCGAACACGCTGACATTGATCCGGATCATCCTGATCCCGGTGTTTGTGATCGTATTCTATGTACCCCATGGGTGGTCAAACCTGCTGAGTACCGCCATTTTCGGTCTTGCTGCCCTGACGGACTGGCTCGACGGATACCTCGCCCGGCGCCTGAAGCAATCCTCCGTCTTCGGTGCGTTCCTCGATCCGGTCGCCGACAAACTCATGGTGGCCGTTGCCCTGGTGGTACTGGTGCAGGACAACCCGACCGTCCTGTTTACCATCCCGGCCGCCATCATTATCGGGCGCGAGATTGCCATTTCCGCCTTGCGGGAGTGGATGTCCGAGATTGGTGAACGTACCCGGGTCGCCGTATCGATTATCGGCAAGATCAAGACAACCGCCCAGATGGTGGCAATCCTGCTGTTGCTCTATAAAATCCCGTTGGGCGGGTTCCCCACACATGAAATCGGGTTGTTCCTGCTATATATCGCCGCCATCCTGACACTCTGGTCCATGGTGGTGTATATAAGGGCCGCCTGGCCGATACTGACGGGTAATTCAACCTCCAATCAATAACCTGTCGCTTGACAGATGTACGCCTGACGATAAAATGATCTGTTACTCATGCGGGAATAGCTCAGTTGGTAGAGCACAACCTTGCCAAGGTTGGGGTCGCCAGTTCGAATCTGGTTTCCCGCTCCATATTTACAGTGTCCAGAACCCCGGCAAACCCGCCGGGGTTCTTACCATCAGGACACAGATTATCCGGTCACGGCTGAGTGGCAGAGTGGTTATGCAGCGGCCTGCAAAGCCGTGGACAGCGGTTCGATTCCGCTCTCAGCCTCCATTATCAACAGCACCTGACCCTCTTTTCACCCTGTAATCTGTACCCCATTACCGGTTTGCACTGATAATTGATTGGCGCTGCGGGATAAGCATCTGCAACCGGTCTCCTTGCATAATTTCTCCGTACAAGGCGCACACCGGGTATCCCGGTATCGCGATCTGGACAGAGCAGTGCTCATAGAGCAAGGAGATGCAACGATGTTGATATTAACCAGGCGGGTAGGCGAGACAATCATGGTCGGCGACGACATCATGGTAACGGTGCTGGGAATCAAGGGTAACCAGGTTCGGGTTGGCATCAAGGCCCCCCGGGAGGTTCCCGTGCACCGGGAGGAAATCTATGAACGCATCCAGGAGGAATCCCGGGGCACAATCCTTGCTGAATGACCGGTTTGCGCGGTTTCCGTCAGGTTTTTTTACACTAAGCCAGCCAGCAGGATTATCGGAGGAAATGCCACTTTCCCGGGTATTCTGACTACCGGATATCAAGGAATTTCGGTCGTCAGTGTCATTTTTTTTTACAGACTACGCCTGGAAATGCTGGTCAACTCTTTGACTGTTGCGCTAACACATTAATCAACCAGTAAAAATGAATGCACGGCCTGAATCTTGCCTTGCTAACTTATGGCAGAGTTCATTCAGGCCGCGGCATGTTATCAAGGGTGGTAACCATGCAGGAACGCAGAACCAGTACCGCTGATCGGCGCCGGCAACAGCAGATGCCCAGGGCGCCGTTCAAAGACAGCAATGATGATCTCATCGCCCTCAACCGGCGCTACCTACCGGACAGAAGGAGAGCTCGTGCTGTGAAAAATCCGCGCTAGTATTGATCACGGTCACCTGCCCGGTATTATGGACGATCACAATATGCGTTGAGGGATGAAACAGCATGGCAGATTCAGCTGCAGCAACGGCGGGACCGTCTGCATGTCTGACAGAGACAGACTTTTACCGGGATGTAATCCAGGGACTCCGCAAAACACCCCGCAGTATCCCGCCCAAACATTTCTACGATAAAGAGGGATCCCGCCTGTTCGAGGCGATCTGCGAGCAGCCCGAGTACTACCCGACACGCACGGAGATGCTGCTGCTGGAAAGGCATGCCAGTGAAATCGCCGGGCTGACAGAACCGGGGTGTTTCCTGATCGAGCCGGGCAGTGGCAACTGCAGGAAAGCCCGATTGTTGCTGGATACCCTGCTGCCGGATACCTATATACCAATTGATATTTCCCGCGAACACCTGCAGACAGCAGCCGACAATCTCGCCACTGCAAATCCATGGCTGAGCGTACACCCGATATGCGCTGACATTACCGACACCCTCGAATTGCCATTCATACCGGAGGAGAAACAGCGGTTACTGTTTTACCCGGGCTCCAGCATCGGAAATTTTGAACCGGATGATGCCCGTGTATTCCTGGCCAACCTGGCAAGAATTGCGGGTGATGGTGGCGCACTACTGATCGGGGTTGACCTGCAAAAAGACACGCAGCAACTGCATGCTGCATACAATGATGCAAGCGGCGTGACCGCCGCCTTCAACCTTAACCTGCTGCGCAGGATAAACCGTGAGCTTGATGCAGATCTCGATATCGACGCGTTTGATCATCTCGCGTTCTACAACGCCAGGAAAAACCGCATAGAGATGCACCTCGTCTGTAACCACCGGCAGACCTTCCATGTAGACGGTCACCACTTCGAACTGGATGCCGGCGAGCATATACACACGGAGAATTCCTACAAATACACACTGGTCCAGTTCCAGGAGCTTGCCATGGCTGCAGGATTTTCCACACGCAGGGTCTGGACCGACGCCGACATTCTGTTCAGCCTGCACTACCTCGAAGTGTGCTGAAACACCCGTTTGGCCTTAAAACTGTCTGACGGAATAAACTCCGCCCTACAACACCTTACGCCCTACAACACCTTCTATTTGCAGGGCCGAATTTATTCGGCCTGTTACCACCACCGAATACCTGAATTCGTGGCAGGCACAGGAAGCGTCATGCTAGAATGCGCACTGCTTACGACAAGGGGATCGGAAAAATTCCGGTCAATTTCAACCAATAACACAAGGAACTCGTAATAATGCATCTTTCCAGACTATCGACCCTGTTTATCACGCTGCTGCTGTTCACGGCAGGCCTGGTCACCTCGCCAGCCGCACTATCAGGCGCATCGACCCTCGCAAGCATCAAGCAAAGCGGTGAACTGGTGCTGGGCACATCCGCGAATATGCCGCCGATGACCAGCAAGAACGAAGATGGCAAGATTATCGGTTTTGATATCGATATGGCACGCCTCATGGCGAGCGGTATGGACGTTGACCTCAAGATCAAAACCATGGCATTCGGCGAGTTACTGCCGGCCCTGGAGAATGGCGAGGTCGATGTGGTCATTTCCAATATGACCATGAACCCGGAACGCAACCTGCGTGCTGCCTTTGTCGGCCCCTACATGTCATCCGGCAAGTGCGTCATCACGAAGCAGGAGGGCATTGCCAAGGCCGAGGCTGCGGAAAACCTGAATTCACCGGATATCCGCCTGGCCGCCATGAAAGGCTCAACCAGCGCCGAGTTCATCAAGGTCCTGCTGCCCAAGGTAACCCTGACCCTGGTTGATGACCATGAAGGTGCGGTACGTATGATCAACGATGGCAAGACCGGCGGTCTGTTGACTGATTACCCGATCTGCCTCTCCATGCTGCAGCGTTATCCGGACGCCGGCTTTGTTTCGCTGTTTTCGCTGCTCAGCTATGAACCCATTGGCATTGCACTGCCCGCAGGCGACTCGCTGTACATCAACTGGACTGAAAACTTCCTGAAGCGCATCGAAGCCGTGGGCGCACTGGATGAACTCGGGACCCACTGGTTCGGCAAGGCCGTGGTTTCAACCACGGGCGAATAATCCACCGGCAACCCGCGGGGCATCCCGCGGGTTGCCATAACGGGAACAAACCATGAAAAAAGGCCTGAGCTTCCTGATTGCTGCCATCTGGGTAACTGCCAGCTGGGCGGCTACTGAACCCTACGGGTATCCGATCACAGACAGGTGGCAGGCGACGGTAATCGGAACACCCAAACAGCTCAAGGCCGACCTGCCGGAGACGATCCCGATCAAGAAACGCCGCATCACGATCTTTGAAGATCGTGAAGTACCGGAACCACTCTGGTTCGATAAGGATCTGCGCTACTTCCACGCATTGCAGAAAGGCCCCGCACCACTGATCTTCCTGATCGCCGGTACCGGTGTTTCCTATGATGGCGGGAAAAATAACAACATGGCCCGTGCCTTTTACCAGGCCGGTTTCCACGTGGTCTCCATTTCATCGCCCACCTATATGAATTTCGTTGTAGCCGCCTCCAAAACCGGAGTGCCCGGACATGTATACAGGGATGCGGAAGACATCTACCGGGTGATGGAACGTATCTGGGACAAGTTGCAGGACAAAATTGAGGTGACTGACTTTTTTGTTACCGGTTACAGTCTCGGCGGCTTGAATACTGCGTTTGTAACCCTGCTCGATGAAGAACGCCAGGTATTCAATTTCAAAAAGGCGCTGTTGATCAATCCACCGGTCAATCTCTACAACTCCATATCACTGCTGGACCGCATGCTGGAAAACATTCCGGGCGGAATTGATAATTTTGACCGCTTTTATATACGCCTGGTGGAACAGATCGGCAAGGTCTACACGCGCGCGGACAGCGTCAATATTGATGAAGAGTTTATCTTCAGGGCCTTCGAGGCAGTCAATCCGGACAACGAGGAACTGGCCGCACTCATCGGTGTTTCCTTCCGGATAACTTCCGCCAACATGGCTTTTACCTCGGACCTGATGACCAATGCCGGTTACATCAAGCCGGCAAATATGACCTTCACAAAAAATACCTCGCCCGGCGATCTGGAAACAGTCGCCCACCGGCTCGGTTTTACCGACTTCTTTCACACCTACTTCTACACCCATGAGAAAAAACTGCAGCCCGGGATTACGCGACAAGAGCTGGCTGATGCGATGAGCCTGACTGAAATAGAGGATTACCTGAAAAACAGCCCGAAAATAGAAGTGATGCACAATCAGGATGACATCATCCTGGAGGAGGGTGAGATCGATTTCTTCCCGCGTGTTTTCGGTGCCCGTGCAAAAATTTATCCACGAGGCGGCCATTTGGGGAATATGGAATATCGCGACAACGTGGACCACATGGTCAGGGTCTTCACGCAGTAAGGACGGCGCATCATGAACATTACCCTCAAAAAGCTTCTACCGCATGCGCTGGTCCTGCTGGCCGTACTCACCCTCGGCGCCTGCAGCACGGCACCGGTTCTGCCGGAAGGCGAAGAACCCCTGGAGCCCCGCTTCTCTGCTGACCGGGTGCTGATTAAAGAGACACATACACTTGATGACGAAATATCCGATCCCTGGGAAGGATTTAACCGCAGCATGTACCGCTTTAATTACCGGTTCGACAAGTACGTGTTCCTGCCGGCCGTTAATGGCTACCAGTTCATCACGCCGGATTTCATGCAGGCGGGCATCTATAATTTTTTCCGGAACATCCAGGACATCACCACACTGATCAACAGTATCCTGCAGCTCAGCCCGGAGAAAACAGCGAATACCACAACCCGTCTGGTCATCAACTCGACCATCGGCATCCTCGGCTTCATCAACGTGGCCGACGATGTACCGCGCAGTGACGAGGACTTCGGACAGACCCTGGGCCACTGGGGCGTCGGGCGGGGACCGTACCTGGTCCTGCCGGTGCTCGGACCCTCCAGCCTGCGGGACGGCACCGGAGCGATAGTGGACATAATCGTCATCGGCCGAATCCGTGATGCCGCACTGGACCTGGAAACCTGGCAGAAATGGACCTGGAGCATCCTGCGTGCGGTCGATCTCCGTTCCCATGTTGCCGCCCGCTACTACGAGAGCGGAACACCGTTTGAATACGAGTGGTTGCGCCTGCTGTATACCACGAAGCGCGAACTGGATATCGAGAGATAGTGCATACCATGAACATTACCAAAGGGAAACTAACGGGAATCCGGGCCTTTCTGGCCGCAACACTGGCGCTGCTGTCAACCGTTGTGGCGCATGGCGCCTTTGGTGCAGACCCGATCCGGATCGGGATAACCGCATCGCTTTCCGGCCAATATGCCGTGCCGGGGGAAGACATGATGCAGGGCCTCCAGATGTGGGCGCATGATGTCAATGGCCGTGGTGCGCTGCTGGGCCGGCCGGTCGAGATCATCTATTACGATGACAAGTCCGATCCGGCTACCAGTGCACAACTGTATGAACGCCTGATCAGCGAGGACAAGGTGGACCTGCTGATCGGTCCGTATTCCTCGGATGTCACCATTGAAGCCAGCAGCGTGGCAGAACGCCATAATTTCCCCATGGTGTCGGGCAGCGCCGCTGCCAGCGAGATCTGGTCACGCGGCTACCGGAATATCTTCCAGGTCGATGCCCCGGGCGAGAACTACATGGACGGCCTGATCCAGTCGGCCCACGATGCCGGGCTGTCCCGGATCGCACTCGCCTATGCCGACTCCGGCTTTCCGCACGCCGTGGCAAATGGAGTCCGTACCAAGGCAGCTGAACTGAACATGAGTGTCGTCTTTGACCGGGAATACCGCGATGGCAATACCGACTTCACGGGACTCATCCGGGACATGATGGCAACCAGTCCGGACCTGGTCATCGGCGGTACTTACTTCGATGACTCCGTTGCATTCGTGCGCGAGGCAAAAAGCCAGCAGTTTTCGCCCAGGGCTTTTGCCTTTACCGTCGGACCCGCCCTGGTTGAATTCGGCGATCAACTGGGTCCGGATGCCGAGGGCATCATGGGTGTCGTTGCCTGGATGCGCAGTGGCAGCGTCCCCATGGCCTATGACTTTTCGTTCCGTTACAAGAGGAAATACGGCCGCAATGCCGGCGTACATGCCGCCTACGGCTACGCAGCAGGGCAGGTGCTCGAGGCCGGGGTCCGGTTGGCCGGGTCACTCGACAAGGATGCCATTCGCCAGCAACTCGGAGAAATGAAGTTCCGCTCCATCCTTGGTAACTACAAGGTCGATGACACCGGCAGGCAACTCGCCAAGTCCACCTATGTCATGCAATGGCAAAATGGCTACCGGCTGCTGGTCTTGCCGGAAGCCATCCAGGATGCCGAAATCATCTATCCCTTCACCCCCTGGTCGGAACGTTAGGGAAAGTCTGAGGTATCATTTTTCGTCATTCCGGCGAATGCCGGAATGACATATATAATGAGGGCTTCCTGCATTTCCCAATCCGTGATGATGCAATTACAATAGCCCGTGATCACCCATGCCCGGGTGGCGAAATTGGTAGACGCAAGGGACTTAAATCATTTGAGCACCCAGGCTGGAAACACCTGGTGTGAATGGAGTCAAATTCGGGGAAACCTCAGCGCATCATGGCGGTGGCAATCCCGAGCTAAGCCCTGTTCTGCATCAAGGGAAAGTGTAGAGACTTGACGGCTCCTGCCTGTGTCATGGAAATGAATCCTGATATGGCAAAGAGAAAGTCCAGACCACAAATGCGTTTCAAGTGAACGCAACAGCGAAAGCTGTAGCTGGTAAGAAAATCCCTCGGGGGCAACCCCATGCCGGTTCGATTCCGGCCCCGGGCACCAATATCGGGTAGGGTGCAATAGCGAAGCGTATTGCACCGCATGTTTTGACTATATGGCGCAATGCATTTCATTTATTGCGCCCTACGCGAGTAATTACCGTAGTTGGCCGGAACATAACCAAGAGACTGATTCTAAAATAAGAATCTACTAAAAGGCGAGAGACGACCCAACCAGGAAGTACACAACCCGTAGGATGTGGTGAGTGAAACGAACCGCATCAGTCGCATGTGATGCGCTTCGCTATGCTCAGCAGCATCCTACGTCACCTGTTCAATACAGTGCGCATCATTGTTTGCCGGGCTGTTGACATACTTGCTGACAGGGTTGGCCGTCATCTCCTCGGCCGGCCAGGGCTGTAGCAGTTCCTTCATGGCGTCGGCATCCCGGCATTCCGGGTCCAGCCACTGGTCAAAATCAGCAGGCCGGATAATCACCGGCATCCGGTCATGCACCGGGCGGATGGTGTCGTTGGCTTCCGTTACGATAATACTGCAGGAGTCGATCTTCTCATCCGGCCCGATCCAGCGCTCCCACAGGCCGGCAAAGGCAAACACCCCGTCCTTGCGCATGCGGATGTAGTACGGCTGCTTGCCATCCGGGATCTGCCGCCATTCATAGAAACCGTCTGCAGGAATCAGGCAGCGCCGCTGCCGGAATGCCGTACGGTAGGCCGGTTTCTCCGCCACGGTCTCGGTACGCGCGTTGATCATGCTGTAGTTCGTTTTCGCCGTTTTCGCCCAGGATGGCAGCAGCCCCCAGCGCAGCATGACCATTTCCCGGTCCTGTTCCGGTACCCGTACCGCTGCCACGGATTGCGAGGGTGCAATGTTATAGCTCGCTGCCAGATCCGGGATGACATCAATATCGAAGTACTCCGCCAGTGACTCGGGCGGCGTATGCAATACAAAACGTCCACACATAGTGATCAACCACTCAGTATTCGCGGCCAGCGATCATGGATCATGTCCGGCAGTTCCGGCTCCACCGTTACCACGTAGACTCGCCGTTCATGCCGGTCGCGCGCTACCAGGCCCTGGATCCACTGGCCCCGAGTCAGATCATACCAGTGACTGTGACCTTCAAAATCCTTTTCCATGAAGCTCTTCACCGACAGCTTTACCGGCACCGGGAACCAGCGGTCCCAGCGCCCGGCGTAGATGGTATCGAGCCGTGCCCAGCCACCCAGCGGCAGCTTGCCGGCCTGGTCGTGCCGGCGCCCCCATGACAACAGGTCCACAGCACCCGTACGGGTTCGGACCGGCAAGCACGCCTTCGGATTCGGGAAATACACCCGTACATCCTGATCGTTCACTGAATAATAAACACCCCCGCACATGCCGGCTAATCATTGCCTTCTTCAAATCGTCTGCCGGTGCCCGTAGGGCTTCCAGGCCGGGGCAATCACGTTGGGCATGCTGGAGCGATTGATCAGTCGCGCCGGGGCCAGGGCAAACTCGCCGTAACGCCGGTTGACTTCATCCATCACCGCATTCACCTCGCGCTGTTCCGCGTCCATGGCCTCGAACAGTTGCAACTGGCTGCCCGTATCCACGGGGTCGAGTGCCGTGACCTGCACCTGGTGCACGCCTTCACCCGCCCAGGTGTCCTGCATCACGGTCCGGCACAGTGCCATGATCTCCCCGCCGTCGTCCGTCGGCAGGGCACAGCGCAGCTTGCCGCCGACCCAGCCACCGGCCGTGCGCAGGCCGATAAAGAACGTCCGGGCCTGCAGACAATGCCGGCGCAGCCGCGTGCCGACTTTGGTGCTCATGTGCAGCAGCCAGGTCAGCAGCAGCTCCCGGTCACGGGTATCGGGCGGGACCACCTTGCCATGCCCGATGGACTTCGGCGCCGGCACCCCGTACTGCAGCTTCTCCGGGTCTTCCCCCTGGCACATGTACCAGATGCGCCGGCCCGGGTTGCCGAAACGCCGTGCCAGTACGCTGATCGGCAACCGTTTCATCTCACCACAGGTAGCGACCCCGTGCTCGGCGAGAAACCCGCCAATACCTTTTGCAATGCCACACAGTTCAGTCACTGGCACATTGCGCAAGCGCGCGGCCGCTTCCCAGGGTGGAATGACCGTCAGGCCATCCGGCTTGTTGAGCTTGGCCGCGAACTTCGCGGTCGTCTTGTCACCGCTGACCCCGACCGAGCACAGCAATCCGGAGGCCTCGAATACTTTCTGCTTCGCCTGTCGCGCCATGCGCAGCGGCGTCCCCGACAGGCGCTGGCAATGCGTGACGTCCAGAAACGCCTCGTCCACGGAAAACACCTCGATGTCCGGTGTGACATCCTGCAACGCTTCCATGATTGCAGTCGAGGTGGCCGCGTAACGCTCCGGGTGCGCCGGGCACTGGATCAGCTCCGGGCACAACCGACGCGCCTGCTTCAGCCGCATGCCGGTATGGATGCCATAGGCGCGCGCCTCGTAGGAACTGGTAATGATGCAGGTGCCCTGATGGCCGTTGGTAATCGCCACCGGCCGGCCGCGCCATTCCGGACGGTCGCGCTGTTCGATGGATGCAAAAAAGGCGTTCATATCCACCAGGATGATGGCCCGCGGCCAGACCACGGGACAGTGATCGCTTGATAATGACATACCGGTTTCCTCGTAACACGGGTTCACGGGTCACCGGGACGCGGTAACCGACTACTGTAATTATATACAGTATTCCACAGGATGCGCCATTCGGGAGTCTGGCGGCCGGCAAGTGACTGAAAGTAAAAGCGCGCCCGGAGTGGGCGCACCTGTTGACCTCAATGAATCCGGACCGGGCCGTAGCCCGGTCCGGGTCGGACGGGTTACTCTGCCGGGGCAGGGACCGCCGGGACCTGCGGCCAGTCGGTTACCGGAAGTTCGCACACAATTCCTGTACACGCACGTCGTTGCGCGCCACTTCACGGGACGAGGGCAGGGTCGTACCCGGCTCCTGTACCCAGGCGACCATGTCCCGCAATACCACCTCGGCCTGCAGGTCGCGCGTCAGCATGTGGTAGCCATCCGGGTAAAGCACCAGCCACCACCGCGCCGGTGGCGCATCGGGAAGCTCACCAATCATCCGGCAGGCCGGGCGGCGCGGGATAATCTCGTCCTTTTCGCCATAGAGAATCAGGGTCGGCACCGGCACCTGCCGGCTCGCCAGCAACGCCGTTTCCATCAAGTCGACCAGGCCATACAGGGTATCGATACGGGTTTCCTTGATAACCAGCGGATCACGCCCCTGGGCGCGCAACATCTCGATGTTATCGGATGCCATGATATCCAGTCCCTTTGCCGAGGGACGATAGCCCGGAGCAAGGTGGGCCAGGAATCGCAGGCCCGTGCGCTGCCACACCGGCATGGTCTGCCAGCCCCAGACCGCCGGGGCAATCAGGATGAGCCCGTCAACGCAGTCGGGCGCAGTGTCCTCCAGCAGGGCAATGAGAACGGCACCCCCCATGCTATCGCCCACCAGGTACAGCGGTACACCGGGATGTTCCGCACACA
>QIFB01000135.1 GCA_003230545.1 Gammaproteobacteria bacterium
TTAAGGCCTCGGGGTGGCATTGATGAATACCCTGAGAATCCCTGTTAAGAATTCCAGGCTTGCTCCTGAGAGGAAAAAATGGCGCAATTAATAGGGCGTTGCAGCCTGATAGCGATTGGTATTTGCCGGAAAGCTAAAAAATTCCCTGTCTATTTCCCTATAACAGGGAATCAACAGAGACGGGTTCGCAGTAGACTGCATCCACCGCCATACAGTCTGGTCTCTGCCCCGCGTCTCTGCAGGGCAGAGGCAATGACAGGAGAATTCAGGCACTTAGGTCATATTCAAGGGCCTTATTTCCTCCCTATACCGAACTGCTGATCGAAAATTTCCCCGAAACCGCAATTTGTCTCAAACGCCGCTTTGCCCAGTTCGGGGTTGGCGCATTTCTCCACCTTTCCAGCGCAACCTGAGCTATTGTGGTGATGTCAGTAGCCTACTGACATTACCGGGTAGTGTCGCAATGACCTACTGTTCGACCTGTATCGGGGGCTTGTCTGATCCCGCGTTTCACATAGAATGACTTGCCTGTTAAAAGTCGTATCAATTAGAGGATGAGATGGACAAGATTATAAAGAGCGATTATGTCGTAGCCTCCATATTAATCGGCACCTGGTTATTTTATTTGACGTATGAGGGTTCCACGCGGTTTGATATAAACCAAACTGTTACGCTGCCATTGCTGGCGGCGGCCGATTTCACCGCCCTGGCAATAATCTATGCAGCGGCGCGCTATTATACAATCAAGCATGGCAAGCCCACACCAGATGAACTACTCAACAAAATAAAAGGTCTCGAACCCGAGCGGGCACAAGACAAAGCTGAGTCAGAAAATAATAAATCCTGACCGGGGAACATCAAAGAATCAGCTCTTGTCCCTATTGCCCCTTGCTTCAGATCGACCTGATCCCGGCGCCGACGTGGTGGAACTTTCCCGATTAAGACCGTCAAGGATACCTGATGGGAATGAATACCATTTCAGATGATCAGCCCTATACAGGCTGGGTTATGGTTAATACGGAGCTGGCAGAGTTCGTTTCATAATCAGTGATGCATATTGTAATTATCATACTATTCCTGTTGTTGCTGGTATTTGGTCCGCAGTGGTGGGCCCGTTACACCTTTCGGCGCTATGCTGACGTTCTCCCCCGGATTCCCGGAACGGGCGGAGAGCTTGCACGCCACCTGCTGGACCGCTTCGAGATGCCTGAGGTTCCAGTAGAGAAAACGGAGAAGGGTGGCGATCACTATGATCCGGAGCGCCGCGTGGTGTGTCTGAGTCCCGACAACTACGATCACAACTCATTAACTGCCGTGGCGGTTGCTGCGCATGAGGTGGGTCATGCCATACAGCATCAGCGCAACGAGCCGAAGCTCGCGCTGCGCCACCGCCTGGTCAAGGTGGCGCAGTCCACTCAGCAACTCGGTGCCGGTGCCATGTTCCTGCTGCCGGTCGCAGTGGCTATCACCCGCGCGCCATCGGCAGGTCTCATCATGGCCGCCATCGGGCTTGGCAGTATGGCCAGCGCCACACTGGTACATCTGGTCACCCTCCCGGTCGAGCTTGATGCCAGCTTTGGCAAGGCATTACCTGTTCTCAAGGCCGGCCACTACATTCAACCAGAAGACGAGCTGGCCGTGCGTCGGGTACTGCGTGCGGCAGCGTTTACCTATGTGGCCAGCTCACTCGCGAGTCTGCTGAATCTGGCGCGCTGGCTTGCGTTCTTGCGCAGGGCATAGGATATTGAGGCCTGCACAGAAGGGCTGCGTGTCTTGCTTGTCGCGATGGCATCCTCTACCTTATGCAGGCAAATACTTGACTGGAAGACGATGACACGGCACACCACCAGGCAATCTGGAAATATCAACCCGTATTTCTGCAAGGAGACTTGATGATGCAATCCACTCGATACCCAATGGCATGGTTCCTTTCTGTCCTGCTGGCACTTATGCCGATAATACCCGCCCAGGCAGCGATGATTGGCACGGACCAGATAATCAACCCGGCACCAACACACCAGGCAAGAGATCATGTGAAAGAGTTTCTTTCCAGCGAAGCTGCACAACAGCAACTGCTGGAACTCGGTGTCAGTCCCGATGAGGTAACCAGGCGCATCGACAGCCTGAGCGACAGCGAACTTGCACGCATCAACCAGGGGATCGACCAGCTGAATGCCGGCGGAGGTGTTCTCGAGGTACTGCTGATTATCTTTATCGTGTTTGTCATTACCGATGTAATCGGCGCAACCGACATCTTTCCATTCATCAAGCCTGTCAACTGATCCGGGCATGAACCGTGCAATAAACATCCGCCGGATGGCGGGTGTATTGCTGTTCACCGTACTACTGCAGGCCTGTGCGACCCCGCCACAAACACGGGCGCTGCTGGACAACCAGGCAACCGGCCTGCCGGTCCGCATCGAACTGAAAGACACCCCGTTCTACCCGCAGGAACGCTATCAGTGTGGCCCTGCTGCACTGGCCACAGTGCTGGGCGCACATTCCATCGAAGTCACACCGGAGGTGCTGGTCGATGCCGTCTATGTGCCGGGACTCCACGGCAGCCTGCCCGAGGAAATGACGGCAACTGCGCGTCATTACGCGATGCTGGCCTACCTGCTCGAACCATCACTTGCCGATCTCGTCAGGGAAATCGCAGCAGGGCATCCCGTGCTGATCATGCAAAATTCTGGCTTCCGCTGGTTCCCCCGCTGGCACTTTGCGGTGGTCATCGGTTACGACCTGGCCGCAGGCGAAGTCATCCTGCGTTCAGGCACCACCGAACGCTGGCAAACCACGATGGCTACGCTAGAGAGAACCTGGTCGCGCAGCGGTTACTGGGCACTGGTAATCCTGCCTGCCGGCCGTCTTCCGGCAACCGCACAGCCTGGCCGGTATCTGCGTGCCGCGCACGACCTGGAAGAATCAAAACAGCCCCGGGCTGCCCGCTCCGCCTACCAGACAGCGGTCCATCACTGGCCGGCCAACCCCCAGGCCTGGCTGGCACTCGGCAATAACCTGTACGCTGCAAAAGAATATCAACCGGCCGAAACCGCATTCCGGAAAGCCACGGCGCTGGCACCCGAAGATGCCAGCGGCTGGAACAACCTTGCCTACGCCCTGTTGCAGACCGCCTGCCCGAAGCAGGCACGACAAGCCGCGGCCTGCGCGTTACAGCGCACACCTGATGACCCGAATTACCGGGACACCGTGCAGGAGATCAATGCCCGCGCCCGTGGTGACGATGCACTGCGTTGCCAGCCGGTTACGTGTGCGCCGGTAACATTGAAGAATAACCAGTGAAGCTTTTTTCATCTCCCATGGCATTCACTTTACCCAACCCGTGTTGTCTGCCATCCCTGGTTCCGCGATCTGTACATTCAACCCGAAGACGAGAGAGTAAAGAGTTCCTGCGGAGCACTGACGCCACGCAGATCGTGCGTACCGAGCGAAATCAGCCTGGTCGGGAAGTGGCGGGCAAACTCCGCAGATAACAAAATGGATTGATCGAGTGTCTTGCACATGCTTTCGATCCGCGATGCTTCATTCACGGCCGAGCCGATGACGGTAAAATCGAGCCGCCCCGAGGTGCCGATATTACCGTACATCAAATCACCGATGTGCATTCCCACCCCGAAACCGATCGCTTTCGCACCGCGTTTAACCCCTTGTTGATTAATCATTGCGATTCGACGTTGCGCATCCTGTGCCGCATCGATGGCATGCTCGGCGGCCTCCGGACTGTCGGGGTCTTCGATCGGAAAAATCGCCAGTATCGCGTCACCGATAAATTTCAGCACCTCACCGCCGTGGTCCAGCACCGCCCCCGCCATGCAATCGAAAAACTGATTCAGCATCGCCAGATATTCCTCACGGTCGAGCGATTCTGTGAGCGCTGTGGAATCGCGCAAATCGCAAAACCAGATTACCGCATGGATATTTTCACTGTCGCCGCGCTTGATCGAACCTTCCAGGACTCGCTGTCCGGTATGTTTACCCAGGTACGTGTCGAGCAGGGTAATGGCCGTGCGGCGCAAGGCATGCACCTCGAACAAGCGACTTAACACCGGCAGAATTTCATAAAACTGACCCAGTTCATTCGTTGAAAAGCCACCCGAACGATCCGAGACCAGGGAAATTATGTTGATTTGACCATCCGAGAAAAACAGCGGCATGGCGACATAATCCGTACCGCCCCTGGCGTGCAGCTCCTGGAGAATGGGAAAGTCAAATGTCGGATCGGGCCCATCCATGGAACGCCGTACACCACCGGCGCCTTCCAGGATCGGTGCATAAGGGCTTTCCTTGAGTCTTCGAGACTCCAGTATATCGTGCGGGGCGCTGAATATATCCACCTCGCCGGTATCGCGCCACCAGGTATAGCTGGTGGCGAACAATTGCGGATGCAGGGTGCGAATAAGTAATTGCAGGCGCCAGACAGGTACTCCCGACGAAAACAGGCAATTCGACAACCGGGCTACCAGCTCGCGAGCCGACGCGGTGTTCCAGGCTTCGTTTAACAGCCAGTCGGAAAAGATATTCAGGTTGGACGGGGCCGGGTCCTGCGGCTGTTCCAGCACCTGCTTTTCGTCTTCGTACCAGGCCTCCATGACATCCCAGTCAAAGGCAAGATAGTCCACGATATCCTGTGCATCTTCCAGCGGGTTCTCGTAACTCCATACCACGTTATCCGCGGTTTGATTACCGGCCTCAATGGTCCAGTACGAGGCGTTACCCTTGAACGGGCAATGAGTACGATGCCCGGTGCGTTGCAGAAAGTCCATGCGCACATCCTTGCGCGGAAAATAGTACACACATGGCAGACGGGTTTCATACCACACCACGGCATCCGTGCTGTCCGCAATGGTCTCACCGGCAAAAACTGCCCGCACTCGCTTCCCGGCCGGCTTCACGGCAACCCGAAAGGCGGTATCGCCCCGGGGTTTCGTTGCAAATTCCGCAACTGATTTGTTCATTCCAGAGAGTATAGGGTCAATTCTGCGCTTTATACAGTTGTGCACGGCGCGTGAAATGCCGGGCGCGGCCAGCAGTTCCCGCTGGCGGGTCGGGCCGTAGGTCAGCACCCACTGGTTCCAGCTGTTATTGAGAGAGTCCAGTGTTTAGCGCAGTTGATGCTGTTTTCCGGGGATTACTTCGCCAGGCTGGTCGATTACCCGGTCAAGTAGCTGTGTCATCCGGGTATCTTGAAGTGGCATGCCGGGGCAAGTCAATCGGCCGGTATTTCCGGTTACGGCCTGGTCGGCGCCAGGTACTTCCGGCGGAATGAATTCTGCCCTGCAAGGACAGGTGTTGCCGTCCATCAATGGCAAGGTGTTGTAGGGCCGAATTTATTCGGCCAGGTACCAGCCGACGGGGAAATAAATCCGTGTATAATTTGCCCCACTGGTTTTGAATGGCCGTCAAGAGGCGGTATTTTTATGGTGGCTTGTGCCGGTCCCCTCGCGACGATAAGCTGTGAACCCCGTCAGGCCCGGAAGGGAGCAGCGGCAGCAGTGGCCTCGAGCGCCGGGGTGTGGCTGGTACAGGTCGCCTCCATTTTATGGCTGTGCGATACTATCTGACTCGACCATGTTATTACAGAATAAACACGGTACTCCGTACCAGACCCACGACAAGCGATGAGTTACCAGGTCCTTGCGCGCAAATGGCGGCCGCACCTGTTCAGCGAGCTGGTCGGGCAGGAACATGTGCAGCGTGCGCTGATCCATGCGCTGGACAATGACCGCCTGCATCATGCCTACCTGTTTACCGGTACCCGGGGCGTTGGCAAGACCACCATCGCCCGGATTCTCGCCAGGGCGCTGAACTGCGAAGCGGGCGTCAGCTCCACGCCCTGCGGGAGCTGCAGCAGTTGTACCGAAATCGACGAAGGGCGCTTCGTGGACCTGATCGAGGTGGATGCAGCATCGCGCACCAAAGTCGAGGACACCCGCGAACTGCTGGAGAATGTCCAGTACGCACCGACCCGGGGACGTTACAAGGTCTACCTCATCGACGAGGTGCACATGCTGTCCGGGCACAGTTTCAATGCCCTGCTGAAGACCCTCGAGGAACCGCCTCCGCACGTTAAATTCCTGCTGGCAACCACCGATCCGCAGAAACTGCCGGTGACCATCCTGTCGCGTTGCCTGCAATTCAACCTGAAGAGCCTGTCCATCGGCCAGATCAGCGGGCAGCTGACTGCAATCCTTGGCAAGGAGCAGGTCAATGCCGAGGACGGGGCCGTGCGCCAGCTGGCCTTTGCCGCCGATGGCAGCATGCGCGATGCACTCAGCCTGCTGGACCAGGCCATCGGTTTCGGGGGCGGTGAGCTGCGGGAAGCCGAGGTGCGCACCATGCTCGGCACCATCGACCGCGATGCCGTCTACCGGCTGCTACAGGCGCTGGCTGCGACGGATGCTGCCGCGTTATTGACTGAAGTCGGCAAGGCCGATGAGTATGCGCCGGACTACGCGGCCCTGCTCGCAGACCTGCTCTCGGTACTGCAGCGCATCGCGCTGGCGCAGCAACTGCCGGATGCGATCGACGATACGTTTGGTGACCGCGATGCCGTGCTGCAACTGGCCGGGGACATTGCACCCGAGGATGTGCAACTGTATTACCAGATCGGCCTGCTGGGCCGGCGTGACCTGTCGCTGGCACCGGATGCGCGCGGCGGCTTTGAAATGATCCTGTTGCGGATGCTGGCATTCCGGCCCGCGGCCGGGGCAACGGACAGGGCAGTTGACACCCGCGCAAGGACACAACCGCCGGCAGCAGGAAAGACGGTTGACAAGCCAAAGCAGGCAGCGCCTGCAGCGGCCACCACGGCTGCCGGTGACTGGCGTGACATTATCGAACAGCTCGGCATCGGTGGTATTACCCGCGAGCTTGCACTGAACTGCGCCCTGCACGAGGTAACAGACACGGTAGTCGTGCTGAACCTGGACAAGACGCACGTGCACCTGCTGAACAAGTCACGCAGCGACCAGATCGGGGCGGCGCTGGGCAAGTACTATGGCCGTTCCATAAAGCTCAAGGTCCTGAAGGATGCACCGGCGCCCGGCGAAAGCCCGGCACGGCAGCAGGTACGGGAAGCCGATGAGCGCCGGCAGCAGGCCATTGAATCCATCGAGGCGGACGAGAACATCAAGGCGATGCAGGATACGTTCGGGGCAACGGTCAGTTACGAGACGATCCGGCCGCGCGACTGAAGGATTAATCAGTTTGTCCGGCGGAATAAATTCCGCCCTGCAAGGAAAGGTGGTGTAGGGCCGAATTTATTCGGCCTGGTACAAACCGGGTTACTACGTGACTATCTAACGGCTGGATTCCGGGTATCCGTTATGCTCCGCCCGGAATGACAACCTGATCAGAGAATCGTTAATAAATTTTGAGGTAACAGTTATGAAAGGCGGACTCGGCAACTTGATGAAACAGGCCCAGGAAATGCAGGCCAATATGCAAAAGGCACAGGAAGAACTGGCGAGCCTTGAAGTGACCGGTGCATCCGGCGGGGGGCTGGTGAGCGTGGTCATGACCGGCAAGCACGAGATCCGGCGTATATCCATCGATGATAGTCTGCTTGGCGATGACAAGGACATGCTGGAAGACCTGGTAGCTGCGGCCGTCAACGACGCTGTGCACAAGGTCGAGTCCACGACACAGGAGCGGTTCGCCAACATGGCCGGCGGTCTGAACTTGCCGCCGGGTATGAAACTTCCGTTCTGAACCTGCATGAGTACTTCCCGCCTGATCGGGCAATTGATCGAGTCACTGCGCTGCCTGCCGGGCGTGGGTCCGAAGTCCGCCCAACGCATGGCCTACCACCTGCTGGAGTATGACCGGGATGGCGGTCGCTTGCTGGCGCAGGTACTGGAACAGTCCATGCAACAGATTGGCAACTGTGAATCCTGCCGGACCCTGAGTGAAGAGCAGCTGTGTACGCTGTGTGCCAGTGAGCGCCGCGACCGCAGCCAGCTGTGCGTGGTGGAAACCCCGGCCGATGTACAAGCGCTGGAACAGTCCATCGGCTACACCGGCCTGTATTTTGTGTTAATGGGGCATCTGTCACCGCTGGACGGGATCGGGCCGGAGGCACTGGGCCTGGATGTGCTCGACCGGCGCCTGCGGACCGGCAAGGTCGGCGAACTGATCCTGGCCACCAACCCGACGGTCGAAGGCGAGGCGACGGCGCATTTCATCAGCGAAATGGCGCACGGCCATGGCGTGCGTGTGACCCGCATTGCCCACGGTGTTCCCATGGGAGGCGAGCTTGAATACATCGACAGCAATACCCTGTCGCATGCGTTTGCGGGCCGGCAGGATATCTAGAACCTGCATCGAAATTGTGGATCGGGTGCATGGACCAGCCGCAGGTTGTATAAGGATTGGCAGGACCGGCGCCTCGGATTGGTAGGACCGGCGCCTCGCCGGGAACAACAGGGTTCCCGGACAATCGGTTTCCCCGCGGGGCGCGGGTCCTGCATGAACAGAAAGCATATCAGGAAGAAGCGAATTTCGAGATGGGTTCCAGGTATCAACCCGCTCATAACAGGGGAGTGTCATGACTGATTGCCTGTTTTGCAAAATGGTTTCCGGAGAGATCCAGCCGGATGTAGTGTACGAGGATGAGGACGTGCTGGCCTTCCGGGATGTGAATCCGCAGGCGCCGACCCATGTCCTGGTGATACCGAAGACCCATATCGCAACGACCAATGACCTGGATGCCGACAACGTCCAGCTTGTCAGCAAGTGCTACCTGGCCGCACAGCAGATCGCGGCGGATGCCGGCATTGCCGAGCGCGGTTACCGCATGGTGATGAACTGTAATCCAGAGGCCGGCCAGTCGGTGTATCACATCCACCTGCACCTGCTTGGCGGGCGTCCGATGAGCTGGCCGCCGGGCTAGGTCCTTCCCCGCGTGGCGCGGGGAATTCCGGATACTCCCGGCGAGGCACTGCTCCTGTTCCCTACTCCTGGTGAGGCATTGCTCCTGTTCCCGGCGAGGGCGCCGGTCCTACTTCCGGCGAGTTAACGTAGCCCGGATGCAGGGCCGGAGGCCCGGAATCCGGGGGCTTTTATTTGAAACAAGTTCCCCGGATTACGCTGCGCTTCATCCGGGCTACCTGTTCCCTTGTCACGACAAACCGGCAACCAGCTGCCGGTAACTCTCCAGCCGCCGCGGGTCGATACGGTTCTGTTGTGCGGCGTCGGCCACGGCGCAATCCGGCTCGGCCAGATGCCGGCAGTTGTGAAACCTGCATTGTCCCAGATAGTTACGAAATTCTCTGAAGCCGGATTCGAGCTCGACGGCTGAGGCATGTCCGAGCCGGAAGTCACGCACCCCGGGTGAATCGATCAGCTTGCCGCCACAGGACAGATGATAGAGCGTGGTCGTGGTCGTGGTGTGGCGCCCCTGGCCGGATGCTGCGGACAGTCTGCCGATAGCGATCTCCAGCCCCGGTAATACGCGCTTGATTAACGACGACTTGCCGACGCCCGACTGGCCGACCAGGATGCTGGTTCTGCCGGTCAGCGCCTGTTCCAGTTCCGGCATCCCGGTAGTGTTCAGTACGCTGGTGAACAGGATCCGGTAACCGATGTCTGCGTAGTCAGCGACCCGTTGTTCGAGTGATTCGCGGGTATTGTTGTCGAGCAGGTCGCTCTTGTTGATGATCAGCAGCGGCTGAACCCCGACCAGTTCTGCGGCGACCGTATATTTATCCACCAGGAATTCATCCAGTGCCGGTTCGGATGCCGCGACAATGGCAATCTGGTCGAGGTTGGCGGCAAGCGGGCGTACACGGTTTTCACCATCAGTACGATTCAGGACGGTTTCACGAACTGCGATGCGGGTAACCACGCCGGTGCCGTCGCCAGCGGACTCCCAGGTGACATGGTCACCGCAAACAATGAGCTCAAGATTGCGGCGTGGCACGCAGCGGATCAGCTTGCCATTGCTGTCCTCGATCAGCAGGGACTTGCCGTAGTTGACAATGACGAGGCCGGTACCGTTTGTGTCAGTGGAGTTGTTTAGTGCAGGTGGGTCGGAAGATGCGTTGCTGGTAGACATTCAGGAACGGCGGTTATTCTGTTGCGGGTAACAGTGCATCGAGTTTGGCGGCGCAGATAAAGTCATTTTCAGAGAGGCCGCCAATGGCATGGGTGCTGTACCTGACGTGACAGCGGTTGTAACCGACCTCGATATCCGGGTGATGGTCTTCGCCATGCGCGATCCAGGCCAGTGCATTGACGAACGCCATGGTCTGGTAATAATTTTTGAAGCGGTAGGTGCGGCTGATTTCCTTGCCGTCTTCCGCGATTGACCAGTCGGTGTGCAGGCTGGCGAGCAGTTCGCCTGCCTGCTCATTATTGAGCGGTTCGACGCCACCTTCGCAGGGTTTGCAGTGTCTGTCAGAGAGATCGCACACCGTCATTGCGGCGACTCGAAATGATAGTACTGTGTGTTCAGGTAACCGGTGACGTCATTAATATCGTCCTCGAACCACTTGAGATCCAGGTTGATCTCGCAGCGCTGGACCTGGTTCTGCAGGGCACTCATGGTGGTGACACGCCGCTCGTCACGCATATACATGCTGTCATCGTGACAGCTGGTACAGTTCCGTTCTGTCAGGGCCCTGCCGTTCTCCATGTCGGCCGTTGCAGCTGTCTGCACCAGCAGCGTCATCAGTACGGTGGCCATGCGCGCATGGTTTTTATTCATAGTGCTCTCCCGGTCGTCGCTTCCTGCAGTCTACCGGATATATGTGAAATCCGCACGGGGGCCGGCGGGTGGGAATCATGAAAAGCGGAGTACAGCGGGTCTGGCGTCAGGGTGTTTGCATTCTCCCGGTACATCTTCACCAGCGCCGTAACCAGGTCGTGTCCGCTGGACTGGACAACGGCATAGGCGTCGGCCTCGAACTCATGCTTGCGTGACAGCCGGGCCATGACTGGATGCAGGAAGAAGGAGAACACAGGGGCTGCCATCATGAACAGCATCAGTGCCATGTAGTCAGACGGTGTGCTCACTCCCAACCCGCTGTAGAACCAGGACTCACCGGCGAGCCAGCCGAGCAGGGCGAGCCCCCCAAGGCTCAGTGCGGCCGTGGACAGCAGGCGCTTCTGCACGTGCTTTAGTTTGAAGTGTCCGAGTTCGTGCGCCAGCACCGCCTCGATCTCTTCAGGCTCCAGGCTGTTTACCAGCGTATCGAAGAACACGATGCGCTTGTTGCGCCCGAAACCGGTGAAGTAGGCGTTGCCGTGTCCGGAGCGTTTCGAGCCGTCCATGATGAAAATGCCCTTGCTGCGAAATCCGCACTTGTCGAGCAGCGCCTGGATGCGGGCCTTGAGGGTTTCATTCTCGAGTGGTGAGAACTTGTTGAATAACGGCGCGATCACAGCAGGGTAGGCCCAGAACATGACGAGGGTAAAGCACATCCACACCAGCCAGACATACAGCCACCAGAGATCGCCGGATGCCGCCATGATCCACAGGGCAATGGCCAGCATCGGCGTGCCGATGGCCACCATGAGCAAGGTCTGCTTGGCGAGATCGGTAACGAACACGCCCGGTGTTGTACGGTTGAAGCCGAAGCGCTCCTCGATCACGAAGGTGTGGTAGAGATCGAAGGGCAGTTCCAGCAGACCCATGACGAGCATGGCGGCAATCATGAAGCCGATCCCGGTGGTGAGTGGCCCGAAACCGAAACCGCGCAAGGATTGATCCAGCCACTCCAGGCCGCCACCGAGTGTCCAGACCAGCAGCAGGGCACTTCCATAAACCAGCTGGACCATCCCGAAGCGGGTGTTGGTGATGGTGTAATCGGCGGCCTTGTGATGTTCATCCAGTGCAACGCGTCCGGAAAATGCATCCGGCACCTGTACGCGGTGGGTACCGACATGTACTTGCTGGCGCCGGGCGAGCCACAGTTGCACCAGGACCGATGCGCCGAGTGTGGCAACAAACAGGGTGGTGAAGATTTCCATGTAAGGTAATTGCTCCAATTGGTTGATGCGATGAGATTAGCCTCTGGTACAATGCGGCACAACCATAATATTGAAAGGGATGAACGGTTCAATGACGCAAGATGCCACCAACCTGATCTGGATCGATCTGGAGATGACCGGTCTGGATACGACCGCAGACCGGATCATTGAAATCGCAACCATCGTGACCAGCAGCAAGCTGGAAATAATCGAGGAAGGCCCCGTCCTGGCAATCCATCAGCCGGATGACATTATGAATGCCATGGATGAGTGGAACACGAACCAGCATGGCAAGTCCGGACTGACCGAGCGGGTTCGCAAAAGCACACTCACTGAGCAGCAGGCCGAGCAACAGACACTGGAATTCCTCAGACAATATGTGCCGGAGAACACCTCGCCGATGTGCGGCAACAGTATCTGCCAGGACCGCCGTTTCATGGCGCGTTGCATGCCGGAGCTGGAGCGCTTCTTTCATTACCGCAACCTCGATGTCAGTACCCTGAAGGAACTGGCCATGCGCTGGGCGCCGGTGGTGGCGAAGGGGTTCAAGAAGGGCGGCACCCACCTGGCGCTGGATGACACCCGGGACTCGATCCGGGAGCTGGAGTATTACCGCGAGCATCTGTTTAAAATATAAGTACGGTTTCCCTGCGAAGCGCAGGTCCTGCGGGAGACAGGGACTCAACCTGAACGGTAGGACCGGCCCCCCGGCCGGGAATGCATTTCCCCGCGAAGCGCGGGTCCTACCGGTGGACGATGTCCCGGCACGGGCAGACAGGTGCGCGTCCGCGTACTACAATCAGTCCGGAAGACAGGGCGGGTTTCCATAACAATCAAAAACGGGGGAGCGAATCATGCCATTAATCAATCGTGCGGCCGCGGAGTTTATCGGGACCTTCTGGCTGGTGCTGGGGGGCCTTGGCAGTGCGGTACTGGCAGCGGCATTTCCGGACGTGGGTATCGGGCTGCTGGGCGTGTCGCTGGCGTTCGGCCTGACGGTGTTGACCATGGCGTACGCCATCGGGCATATCTCCGGCTGTCACCTGAACCCGGCCGTTTCCGTCGGGCTGCTGGTCGGGGGACGCTTCAATGCGGTTGACCTGTTGCCTTATGTCGTGGCACAGGTACTCGGCGGCATCGTTGCCGCCATGACGCTGTACTTTATTGCCAGTGGCAATGCGGATTTCAGCCTCTCCGACGGGCTGGCTTCCAACGGCTACGGTGAACACTCGCCGGGCAACTACACCCTGGCATCCGGTTTCCTCACCGAGGTGGTGATGACCTTTATGTTCCTGCTGGTCATCCTCGGGGCGACGGACAAGCGCGCCCCGGCCGGTTTTGCACCCATTGCCATCGGCCTGTGCCTGACCCTGATTCACCTGATCAGTATTCCCGTAACCAATACCTCGGTAAATCCGGCACGCAGTACCGGGCCGGCGCTGCTCGTGGGGGACTGGGCGACAGCACAGCTGTGGATGTTCTGGGTGGCGCCGCTCATCGGTGCGGCACTTGCCGGTGTGGTCTACCGCTGGCTGGGTAAAGAGGATGCCGCCTGAGCTATAATCCTGAAGAATGTTTATGTGTTGTGTTTCGCCATTCAGCAGTGGCTCGTTTGTATCAGGCCGAATAAATTCGGCACTACAAGGTGGAGTAGGGCGGAGTTCATTCCGCCAGACGACAGGGAACGGTATGGTAGGGCGGAATTTATTCCGCCAGGCAGGCTAATCAGATGCGATTTTTACGCTTCGTTGTCATTGCGGCCGCAGCCCTGCTCCCGGTTGCTGGCCAGGCCATCGGCAAGGCAGACCAGGTACTGGTGGTAAAAGGCGAGTATCGGCTCTACCTGATGCAGAACGGCGAAGTGATGCAGTCGTTCCCGGTAACCTTTGGCGACAATCCGAAGGGCCACAAGCAGCAGCAGGGTGACCAGCGCACCCCGGAAGGGAATTATTCGCTTGGTTACAAGAATTCCAGCAGTTCATTTTACAAGTCGATCCATATTTCCTACCCGAATACACAGGACCGCAAAAGCGCCAGGCGGCGCGGCGTCAGTCCGGGTGGCGACATTATGATTCACGGGCAACCCAATGGCTGGGGCCGATGGTCGCCGTTGACGCAGTTGTTCAACTGGACCGATGGCTGTATCGCCCTGAGTAATAAAAATATGGATATTGTCTGGGAATCCGTTAACGCCGGTATACCCATCGAAATCCGTCCCTGAGGCAGGTGCTACATCAACACCGATGTCAATAGTTGGTTCTACAGGGTCACGACGTTGACATGTAAATTACATTATAGTTGCAGGATGGATCAGAAGAGAGGCTTGATAATGGCAAAATACCTCGTTGGACTGCTACTGGCCGTATCCTTCACCGCATGGGGTGACGAAGCGGCCACAAACAAAGAGATCCATATTTTCATTGAGCGACAAGTCCTGTCTGCCATTGAGAATGGCGAGGAGGTCTATAATTTCGATATTGTTACCGGGCGTGACGGAAAGGAAACCACGGCTGGCAGGTACCAGATCTTCCGAAAGCACGAGAAATATACGAGCAAGACATACGGATCCGAGATGCCGTACACGATGTTCTTCACTGAAGACGGCAAGGCAATCCATGGCACACAGATGGCCACCCTCCGCTCCTACTTGCATTCCTACCTGAACGAATCAGTAGGCTCGCAAGGTTGCGTCGGCCTGACGGACGATAATGCAAAAGCATTATTTGACTGGGCGCCTGTTGGAACCCCTGTCGTCGTGATGCGCGAAGAAGAATAAAGCGCATGGTTCCCTGGATGAAAACCGGAGGGGATGGATGATAAAAGAACTTTTGGAAAAACCGGCAAAGGTCATTCTCGCAGTAAGATTCCTTTATCTGATAGTAGCTATCGGAATTGTCCGGACATCCGTAACAATCATTCGCCATGCAGATGTGAGATCGCCGGATTTCCTGATCTTTACGAAGTTCCTGGTCTACGCGACAAGTTTGTTCCTGATCTACCAGGCGGGCAAGGGAAAGAACTGGGCAAGATGGTCGCTGATTGTAATATTCGTCATTAGCATTCCCCTGGCCATTCTGCCGAACTTCGATTCAATGACTCACAATCCAGTACTTTCGATACTGGGGTTCCTGCAATTGGGGTTGTATGTTGTTGCAATATGGTTTCTGTTTCATGAAAGTTCCTCCAGATGGTTTGGCGTGAGAGGAACTTCAAAGCAGCCGTAACGGGTATCGTTCACAAATGTGGCCGCAATGGCCACTTTAAGGATCAACCATGTCCCGAGGTATCGAACGGATGTCATGTTCTACTTTGTTTATACGCAGCAGCTATTCGACCGGCAGGTCCGGGTTGTTGCCCCAGTCCGACCATGCGCCGGGGTAACCTTTTACCCGGTTGAAGCCGAGGTGCTTGAGAACAATATACGTATGTGAAGACCGGTGGTGTGTCTGGCAGTAGGTGATGGTTTCCTTCTCCGGCGTGACGCCGAGGTTTGCCAGCAGGTCGCGCAACTCGTCATCCGGCTTCAGGCGCAGGTTGTGCTGCTGGTCCATGGTATTCGTCCAGTTGAAATTGATGGCCCCCGGGATGTGGCCGCCGCGCTCGGAAAATTTCTTGATGCCGTTGAATTCGTCCGGGCTGCGTGTGTCCAGCAGGCAGGTTCCGTCATCTTCCAGATGCTCCTGGATATAGGCAGTGGTTGCCACCGGTCCGCCGTCCTGGGTAACCGTGAATTTGGCAGGGACCGGTGTTACCGGTTTGTTATCGTACGGGTGGCCCTCATTAGCCCAGGCATGGATGCCACCGTTCAGCAGGGACATGTGCCGGTGGCCGGCACACTCCAGTGTCCACAGCAGGCGCGCTGCCTTGCCGCCGCCTTCATCATCATAAGCAACCACGCGCGTGTCACTGCCGATACCTGCTGCCGAGAACACACGTTCCAGGGTCGCAGCATCCGGCAGCAGACCCATTACCGGTTTGTTGATCGCCACGATGGCCGGGAAGTCGAGGTGGACGGCGCCGGGGATGTGCAGCTTGCGGTAGTTGTCTGCCTTGCTGAGATCGATGATCAGCAGATCGTCAGCGCCCAGTGCTGCTTCAAGGGTGTTCGGTTCTACGATGAGGGGAAGGTCAGTCATGGTCAGTGAGTTTCCGGGAGCAGGGTGTCGATCAGTTCGATCCAGTGTTTGACGGGAACCCGTGCATGGTTAGCCATGTGCGTCAGGCAGCCAATATTGGCGGTGGCGATCATGGCGGGCCCGTGTTCCTGCAGTGTGTTCAGTTTGTTGTCGCGCAGCTGCGCTGCCAATTGCGGCTGCAGGATAGTATAGGTTCCGGCTGAACCGCAACACAGGTGACTGTCTGTCACCGGCAACAGCTGGTAACCCGCCTGCTCCAGCAGCCCTTCCACCACGCCGTTGAGCGGTTGTGCATGTTGCAGGGTACAGGGGGCATGGAAGGCGATTTTATGCTGCTCATGTGCCAGGGAAAGCCGGTCAAACGGGTGCTCGTCACGAATGACTTCACTGATATCCCGGGCGAGTTCGCTGATGCGGGCGGACTTCGCAGCGTAGCCGGCATCATCCGCCAGCAGGCGGCCATAGTCCTTGACCATGGGGGCACAGCCGCTGGCAGTCACGACGATAGCCTCGGCACCCGCCTCAACCGCCGGCCACCAGGCATCGATGTTGCGGCGCATGAACGCCCGCGCCTCGCCGGGTGCATCGAGGTGATGGCTGAGTGCGCCGCAGCAGCCACTGCCAGAGGCAATCACGGTGCGGATGCCGAGCCGGTCCAGCACGCGGCGCGTGGCGGTATTGATCTGCGGCGCCAGTACCGGCTGCACACAGCCGTCGAGAAGCAGCATGCTGCGTGTATGCTCCTCGCGTGACGTGAATGGCGTGTGCTGCTGTCGGTGCGGGATCTTTTTACGCAGCGCGTCCGGCAGCAGCGGGCCGGTCCATTGTCCCAGTTTCAGCAGCGGGGCGAACAGGCGTGGCCGGGTCAGCAGCTTGCGCAGCAGCCAGCGCAGCCATTGCTGCAGGCGTGGCCGGGGGACCAGGGACTCCAGGGTTTCGCGGCCGGTTTCCAGCAACTCGTGATACACCACCCCCGAGGGGCAGGTGGTCTCACAGGCCTGGCAGGTCAGGCAGCGGTCCAGGTGCAGCCGGGTGCGTGCCGATGGTACCTGGCCTTCGAGTACCTGTTTGATAAGGTAAATGCGCCCGCGCGGGCCATCGAGCTCATCACCGGTCAGCTGATAGGTCGGGCAGGTGGCATTGCAAAATCCACAGTGCACGCAGCTGCGCAGGATCCGGTCGGCGGCCTGGCCGGCAGCGGACTGCAGGAAGGATTCAGTCAGCGAGGTCTGCATCAGAGTTCCGCGTACATCCGGCCGGGATTGAGAATGCCCGCCGGGTCAAAGCTGTGCTTGAGCCGCTGGTGCAGTGCCAGCAGGCCTGCCGGCAGTGGCTGGAACACCGCCTCACGGTCATTACTTCGAAACCGGCATGCGTGGCCGCCGGCGGCCGTTGCCGCGGCACGGACCGCTGCGGTCGGCAACATCGTGGTGATCCAGCGCTGGGCGCCGCCCCAGTCGATAAAGGTTTCGCCTTCCAGGACAAGCGGGGCGGTGGCCGGTGGAACCGACAGGCGCCATACGGGTTTATCATCGGTGAAGAAGGCATGCCGGTGTTCACGGAGGTCCTCCCAGAAAGTCTCTGCAGGGTCCATCCGGTCGCCACCGATCTGTTCCGCGGCCGCCTGGACGCCGCGACGGGTACCGGACAGACGCAGCGCCAGTTGCCCGTCATGAAAACAGGTCGCTGACAATGGCAGGGGTTTGCCGGCCCAGCGATTCATCAGCACGATGGCTTCAGCCGCGGTGGTTTGACGGCACAGGGTCACCTCGGTCTCGGGACGTGGCAGTACCTTCAGGGAGATTTCGAGCAGCAGCGCCAGTGTTCCCAGGGAGCCGGTCAGTGTCCGTGATACATCGTAGCCCGCCACGTTTTTCATCACCTGCCCGCCGAAGCGCAGCTGCTCGCCCTTGCCGTTCAGGCAGCGGATACCCAGCACGAAGTCGCGTGCGGCACCGGCAAAGGGGCGCCGCGGTCCGGACAGGCCGCAGGCAATGGTGCCGCCCAGCGTGGTGCTTGCACCGAAGTGGGGTGGTTCGAATGCCAGCATCTGGTTTTCCGCGGCCAGCACCGCCTCGATCTCGGCCAGTGGTGTGCCGGCGCGTGCCGTGATGACCAGTTCGGTCGGTGAGTAATCGATGACGCCGCGGTAGTCCCTGACGCAAAACTCCCTGCCTTCAGGCCGTCGGCCATAGAATGCCTTGCTGCCACCACCGGTGATGCTCAGTGGTGTGGCATTCTCGCCGGCCGCGACCAATGTCTCCTGGAATGATTCGATCAAAACCGTTCCAGTTCCGGGTGCGGCAGCTTGCCCTCATGCACATGCATGGCGCCGAATTCGGCGCAGCGGTGCAGGGTGGGAATGGCCTTGCCGGGATTCAGCAGTTGCTGTTTATCGAATGCCTGCTTGATTGCGTGAAACTGGGTCAGCTCGGCGGCATTGAACTGTACGCACATCTGGTTGATTTTCTCCATGCCGACCCCGTGCTCGCCGGTGATGGTGCCGCCCACGGCAACACAGATCTCGAGGATCTTCCCGCCCAGTTCCTCGGTGCGTTCGAGTTCGCCCGGCTGGTTGGCGTCATACAGGATCAGCGGGTGCAGGTTGCCGTCACCGGCATGGAACACATTGCAGATCGGCAAGTCGTATTCACTGGAAAGCCGGCCGATCTCCGCCAGCACGGTTGCCAGGTGCTTGCGCGGGATGGTGCCGTCCATGCAGTAGTAGTCAGGAGACAGGCGCCCCATGGCCGGAAACGCGGCCTTGCGTCCGGCCCAGAAGCGCTGGCGTTCTGCCTCGTTGCGCGAGACCTGCAGGTCTATGGCACCGGCATCGCGAAATACCCGGCTGACCTGTTCGATCTGTGCGCTGACCTCGTCCGCGGTGCCGTCTATTTCGCACAGCAGGATGGCTGCGGCATCGACGGGATAGCCGGCGTTGACAAATTTTTCCACGGCACGGATCGCCGGGTTGTCGAGCAGTTCCAGGCCGGCCGGGATAATGCCGCTGGCAATGGTCGCGGTAACTCCGGTGCCGGCGGCCTCGACCGAGTCGAAGGCCGCGAGCACCACCTGGGCCGTTGCGGGGATTGGCAGGAGTTTTACCGTAACCTCGGTAATGACACCGAGCAACCCCTCCGACCCGGTCATCAGCGCCAGCAGGTCATAACCCGGGCTGTCGAGCGCTGCACTGCCGATGGTGAGCTGTTCACCTTCCACAGTCAGTACCTCGAGATGCTGGATGTTGTTTACGGTCAGGCCGTACTTGAGACAGTGTATGCCACCGGCATTCTCCGCCACGTTGCCGCCGATCGAGCAGGCGATCTGTGATGACGGATCCGGCGCGTAATACAGGCCGTACGGTTCAGCGGCTTTCGAGATTGACAGATTGGTCACACCCGGCTGGACACGTGCGGTTCGGTTGCCGGTATCGATTTCAAGTATCCGGTTGAAACGTGCCATGCTCAACAGCACGCCATCCGTTACCGGCAGTGCACCACCCGAAAGCCCGGTTCCGGCGCCCCTGGCAACAACGGGCACACGGTTTTCCGAGCACAGCTGCAGCGTAGTCTTTACCTGTTGCTGTGTTTCCGGGATGACTACAGCCAGCGGTGTATTACGATAGGCCGACAGCGCATCGCATTCATACGGCCGCAGGTCCTCGGGGTGGGACAATACGCATTGTTCCGGCAGGTGGCTGCGTAACAACAGTGTGAATGTAGCAGATGACATGCCTGATTTATACAGGATCCGAAAGTTTCTTTATTGCTAAACCGGGCCTGGCTCATCAAGCATGATGAGCCGATCAAGAATGGACGCGCCGGGCCGATACCTTTCGATACTATAATTCATGGTTCATGTACAGAGGCAGATTAATCGCCGTGCGTGTTATGATAGCCCGATGAAGTGTACGTTGCGACAAGCTGATTATTGCGGCATCCCGTCATGTACCTTTGCCGGGTTGATGGAATTGTATGAAAGCAATTACATCAGGCTGCGTAATCTGGTGCCGGAACTGGACGCACTGCAGCCGGAGATTGTCTCGCGGGTACCGGGTGCACTCGATCTTCACTTGCACATCGTCGAGCGCTGCAAGTTCACAACCACGCTGAACCTGACCTATCACTTCACCGACACAGAAGGTTTGTTCCCCACGCCCGATATCCGCGTGCGGATCTACCACGATGCGCAGGTGGGTGAAGTCATTGCCTGCGGCCGGCGTCGCGGCCGGCGTCACGCCGAGTATAACCGGATGCATCATCATTACACGCTGGAACAGAAATGGCGCATGAACCGGTTTCTGCAGAAATGGCTGGGCTATTGCCTGCGCCAGGGCCATCGCTTCAATCCGGGCAGCCCTACGGTTTGCCCCCGGGAAACCACACTGACTGTCCAGAAATCCCTGCTGACCGCGGAATCCTGATCGCTGTCACACCATTATCTGCCCCTGCGCCGGGCAACTACTTGATCGTCAACCCCGACTGTCGCATACTTAGTACCTGAGCAATTTACTAGGTATTTATCGTGTGCCCGCGGCAGGCTTGCCGGGCCACTGACAGGGAACCATTCATGCGCTTATCAACCAAGGGCCGTTATGCCGTAACCGCCATGATGGATCTTGCCATGCATTACGGGCAGGGGCCGGTAACACTCGCGGATATTTCGGAACACCAGGACATCTCGCTTTCCTACCTGGAGCAGTTGTTTGCCCGGTTGAAG
The DNA here is from genome assembly GCA_003230545.1 of Gammaproteobacteria bacterium. Taxonomy (GTDB): domain Bacteria; phylum Pseudomonadota; class Gammaproteobacteria; order UBA9214; family UBA9214; genus SZUA-186. The sequence continues at coordinate 20,847 of QIFB01000135.1, forward strand.
AAAAACAACCTGGTTGAAGGCCTGCGCGGACCCGGTGGCGGCTATCGCCTGTCACGCCACCCGGATGCAATTTCTGTTGCCGATGTCATTACGGCCATCGGAGAGGGCATCGATGCCACGCTATGCGAGGGGAGTGAAGATTGCCAGGATGGCGAGCAGTGTCTCACCCATGAACTCTGGTCCCGGCTCGGCAAGGAAATCTACGATTTCCTCAATGGCATCACGCTGGCCAGTTTTCTGGAAAACGGGGCGGCGAACAAGTCGCCTGAACACAGTCAGGACAGCATGGTCGTTTCGATGCCGGCCTTGAACAAATCCTGTGCATGACCTGTAACAGGCATTGAGAATTTTTGCAGGACTGGACCTATGAATATCAGTATTCCAATTTACATGGATTACTCGGCGACCACCCCGGTTGATGAACGCGTTGCCGAACGGATGTGTGCCTACCTGACACGCCAGGGGCAGTTCGGTAACCCGGCTTCCCGTTCGCACGAGTACGGTTGGAAGGCCGAAGCCGCGGTCGACGAGGCCCGTGCGCATGTGGCGGCACTGGTCAATGCCGATCCAAGAGAAATCATCTGGACCTCGGGCGCAACGGAATCGGACAATCTCGCCATCAAGGGCGCGGCACATTTCTACAAAAAGAGCGGCAAGCACATTGTAACGCTCAAGACGGAACACAAGGCAGTGCTGGATTCCTGCCGGCAGCTGGAGCGCGAGGGATATGAAGTCACTTACCTGGATCCCGAGCCGAATGGCCTGGTTGACCTGAAGAAGCTCGAGGCAGCCCTGCGTGATGACACCACGCTGGTCTCGATCATGCATGTCAATAACGAAATCGGCGTGATCCAGGACATCGCCGCGATTGGTGAGCTGTGTCGGGCACGCAAGATCATCTTTCATGTGGACGCCGCACAGAGTGCCGGCAAGCTGCCGATTGACCTCGAAACGCTCAAGGTCGACCTGATGTCATTTTCGGCGCACAAGATTTACGGCCCCAAGGGCATCGGCGTCCTGTATGTACGCCGCAAGCCGCGCGTGCGACTGGAGGCCCAGATGCATGGAGGTGGTCACGAGCGTGGACTGCGTTCCGGTACACTGGCGACCCACCAGATCGTCGGCATGGGTGAGGCGTTTCGTATTGCCAAAGAGGAAATGGTCGAGGAAGAACAACGGATTCGCAAACTGCGTGATCGCCTGTGGCTGGGTCTCAATGATATGGAAGAGGTCTATCTCAACGGTGACTTTGACCGGCGGGTACAGGGCAACCTGAATGTCAGTTTTAATTACGTCGAGGGTGAGAGCCTGATTATGGCGCTCAGTGACATGGCGGTCTCGTCCGGATCGGCCTGCACCAGTTCCAGTCTTGAGCCGTCCTATGTGCTGCGTGCCCTGGGCCGCAATGACGAGCTGGCGCACAGTTCGATCCGGTTTACCATTGGCCGCTATACAACCGCCGATGAGGTCGACTATATCGTCGAGCGCATTCATGAGAAGGTGGCCAAGCTACGGGAATTGTCGCCACTCTGGGAGATGTACAAGGACGGCATCGACCTGGATTCAGTACAGTGGGCGGCTCACTAGGAAGTAATGATGGCGATTACCCTGACAGAATCGGCCGCAAGTCGCGTTAAGACATTTCTTGAAAGTCGCGGCAGTGGCGTGGGACTGCGCCTGAGCGTCAAGACGACGGGTTGCTCGGGTATGGCCTATGTCATCGAGTATGCCGATGAGATCGAGGAGGATGATGTCATCTTCGAGGATCATGGCGTCAAGGTTTTCGTGAATCCCGGGAGCCTGGTATATCTCGACGGTACTGAACTTGACTACGCCAAAGAAGGACTGAACGAGGGTTTCAAATTCAACAATCCGAATGTCAAGGACGAGTGCGGTTGCGGGGAAAGTTTCAATATCTGATGTCAGTATTCTGCTGATAGTCTGTATTACCTGACGGTTTTGCTATGGCTGCGGAGTTATCCTCAACCCATTTTGAGCTGTTTGGCTTGCCGCAGACATTCGAGGTTGATCGTGAGTTGCTAGACAGCCGGTTTCGGGAGTTGCAGAGAATGGCGCACCCCGACCGGTATGCGCATGCATCTGACCAGGAGCGCCGCATCTCGATGCAGCAGGCGATCCGTATCAACGAGGGTTACCAGACGCTGAAGGATCCGTTACGGCGTGGCCGCTACCTGCTGGAACTCGGCGGTTACGATTTCAGCGATGAGCACCACACCACCAGCGACCCGGAATTCCTGATGGAGCAGATGGAATTGCGCGAGACCATCGGGGAGGTGCGCAGCGGTCCGGACCCGCTGGACAGGCTGGGAGTTATCATGGATCGTATCGCGGCCGATTTTGATGCGCTGGCCATCCGGCTGCGTGGGCAGCTTGCAGCAGGGACTGTGAATGATCATGATGTTGCCGCTGATATCCTGATGAAAATGCAGTTCTTCCGGAAGCTCGATGAGGAGACGCAGGAGCTGGAAGCAAGCCTCGAGGATGAACTGGACCAGAAACACTGATTGCATCCCGGATTACGGCCTTGCGGCCTGCATCCGGGCTACAGACTGAGCCCGTCGTAGCCCGAATGGAGCGCAGCGAAATCCGGGGAAATCATAAAGAAATCACCATGGCGCTATTGCAGATATCCGAACCCGGCCAATCCACCGTGCCGCACGAGCACCGGTTGGCCGCCGGCATCGACCTGGGTACCACCAATTCACTGATTGCCAGTGTGCGCAGCGGCGTGGCCGGGACCCTGCCGGATACCGGGGGCAATCACCTGTTGCCGTCTGTGGTGCGTTACACCACGGCTGGCCCGGTGGTGGTTGGCCAGACTGCCCTCGATGCGGCAAGCACCGATCCGTTGAATACCATCGCCTCGGTCAAGCGCCTGATGGGCCGCGGTATCGAGGATGTGAAAAGCCTTGGCGCGCACCTGCCATACGAGTTTGTACCGGGCGCCAGTGACATGCCGTTGCTGCATACATGCCATGGCGATATCAGCCCGGTCGAGGTGTCAGCGGATATTCTGCGGGTACTGAAAACCCGGGCCGAGCAGACGCTTGGAGGTGAGCTGGCCGGGGTGGTGATTACCGTGCCGGCCTATTTCGATGACGCCCAGCGGCAGGCCACCCGGGATGCCGGCAAGCTTGCCGGCCTGCCGGTACTGCGCCTGTTGAACGAACCCACGGCGGCGGCCGTGGCCTATGGTCTTGATCATGGCTCGGAAGGTATTGTGGCAATCTACGATCTCGGTGGCGGCACCTTTGATATCTCCATCCTGCGCCTGAACCGGGGTGTGTTCGAGGTCATGGCAACCGCCGGTGATACGGCACTCGGCGGTGATGACATCGACCGGGTCGTGGCGCAGTGGATCATGCAACAGGCCGGTATCGGAGATGATGCCGGTCACGGCCAGCTGCGTCACCTGATGCAGCTGGCCCGTGCCGCAAAGGAGGCACTGACGGAACTCCCTGCAACGCCAATCGATGTCTCGATAGACGGAGTGGATGACTGGTCCGGGACACTGACACGTGCACAGTTTGATGAACTGATTGGCCCGCTGGTACAGAAAACACTGAGCCCGTGCCGGCGGGTATTACGCGATGCCGGCATCCGGACAGAAGATTTGCAGGCCGTGGTGATGGTCGGCGGCTCCACACGGGTGCCGCTGGTACGCAGCCGGGTGGCCGGTTTCTTCGGGCGTGAACCGCTGGTGGATATCGATCCCGACCGGGTTGTCGCCGTGGGCGCCGCCATCCAGGCGGATATTCTTGCCGGCAACAGGCCGGATGACGATATGCTGTTGCTGGACGTCATCCCGCTGTCGCTGGGGCTGGAAACCATGGGCGGGTTGGCGGAAAAAATCATTCCCCGCAATACCACGATACCGACTGCGCGGGCCCAGGAGTTCACTACCTTCAAGGACGGGCAAACCGCAATGTCGCTGCACGTGGTGCAGGGGGAGCGCGAACTGGTCAGTGACTGCCGTTCGCTGGCGCAGTTCGAGTTGCGTAATATCCCGCCCATGGTGGCCGGGGCGGCCCGCATCCGGGTCAGTTTCCAGGTGGATGCCGACGGGCTGCTGAATGTTACCGCTGAAGAACAGGTCAAGGGCATCAAAAGCAGTATCGAGGTCAAACCGTCCTACGGACTGAACGACCGCGAGATCGAAACCATGCTGAAGGACTCCATGGCCCATGCGCAGGATGATATGGAGCAGCGCCGTCTGCGTGAACAGCAGGTCGATGCGGAGCGTGTGCTCGAGGCCCTCGAGGCTGCACTGGCGGAAGACGGTGACCGGCTGCTGGATGCAGAGGAGCGCAAGGTCATCGCTGCCGCTGCCGCTGCACTGCAACTGGCCGGCAAGGGATCTGACTATCAGGCCATCAGGCAGGCAATCGAGGGTGTGGAAAAGGCGAGCAGTGACTATGTTGCCCGTCGCATGAACGACAATATCCGCAAGGCCATGGCCGGACACCGGGTGGACGAGTTTGAGTCACCCTGAGCATGCCGGATTACTACAGGATTACAGACCAACATGCCGCAGATTATATTTTTACCGCACGAAGATATTTGTCCGGAAGGGGCGGTCGTCGAGGCCGAGCCGGGGACCAGTATCTGTGATGCGGCCCTGAAGCAGGGCATCGATATTGAACACGCCTGCGAAAAGTCCTGTGCCTGTACCACGTGTCATGTGTATATCCGCGAAGGCTCGGATTCGCTCAACGAGGCAGAGGAAGAGGAGGACGATCTGCTCGACAAGGCATGGGGGCTGGAGCCGGACTCACGGCTGAGTTGCCAGGCGATCGTGGATGACCAGGACCTGGTGGTCGAGATACCGAAGTACACCATCAACATGGTGAGTGAGAGTCACTAGAACCTGTCTCAAAATTGTGGATTGGGTGCCAGTAGGACCGGCCCTTTATGCCCACTGGGGTGCCGGCCGGGAATGCCTTTCCCCGCGGGGCGCGGGTCCTACATGGAAAGCCAGTAGCCCGGAATCCGGGACAAAATTTTAAATACGTTCCCCGGATTCCGCTGCGCTCCATTCGGGCTACCGACTGTCGGGTAACAGGAGATATCTATGGGACTGAAATGGACCGATTCACTGGATATTGCCATCGAACTCGATGAGCATTACCCGGATACTGATCCGGCACAGGTCAATTTCGTCGACCTGCGTGATCGGGTGATGAGGCTGGGAGACTTTGACGATGACCCCGGGCACTGCGGGGAACGTATCCTGGAGGCCATCCAGATGGCCTGGATTGAGGAACGCAGCTGACCGGCAAGGCTCAGTCTGGCGTCAAGTTTTTTTGGCGGAATAAATTCCGCCCTACAAAGAAAGGGATTGTAGGGCCGAATTTATTCGGCCTGGTACCGGCTGATCCACTACGGAATAACTGCAAGTATATTGTGTAACTAGCTGTTATTATATAATTAAAGCTGATGCCTTATCGGAGGTTCGGCTGTGTAATGGGCGTGTAGTTACGCGGCCCCGGTCAGGTGCTGCATTTAAATCATTCCCCTAACCTTGTATATTACGCGGCCTTGTTCCTGCCGGTTTTTTCCGTTGGGTGTTAACGCTACAGGCACGGTTCCGGTGGCCTGTTTCTGGATATTGTGAAAAACGAGGTACGCAATGGCTGTTAGAAATCGTCTGCATCGCAGTGAACTGGCTGTTCCCGGGAGTAATCTTCGGATGCTGGAAAAGGCGCCCACGGCCGGTGCCGATATCGTGTTTCTCGATCTTGAAGATGCCGTGGCCCCGGATGACAAGGACCAGGCGCGCAAGAACGTGATCGAGGCGCTGAACGACATGGACTGGTCGAATTGTGCCGTGTCGATACGCATCAATGGTCTGGATACCCACTACTGTTACCGGGACGTGGTCGACGTGGTCGAGCAGGCCGGTGACAAACTCGACACCATCCTCATTCCCAAGGTTGGTACGCCGGCGGATATCCTGTTTGTCTCCACCCTGCTGGAACAGATCGAGGCGGCGAAAAACTACAAGCCGATCAATATTCATATTCTTATAGAAACAGCCCTTGGCATGGCCAACGTTGAAAGCATCGCGGCCACATGCCCGGAACGCATGGAAGCCATGGTGTTCGGTGTGGCCGACTATGCCGCATCAACCCAGGCGCGTACCACGCAGATGGGCGGCGCCAATCCCGATTACTACATGCTGACCCACCCCGATACCGAGGGTGCACGCGAACGGCACTGGGGTGACCAGTGGCATTTTGCCATCTCGCGCATGGTGGTTGCCTGTCGGGCCTATGGCCTGCGGCCGATCGATGGCCCGTTCGGTGACATCCAGGATGCGGACGGCTACGTGGCCGTCGCCCGGAGCGTCGCTGCGCTCGGCGTGGAAGGCAAGTGGGCCATCCATCCGAGCCAGATTGCACTCGCTAACGAGGTGTTTACCCCGCCGGAATCCGAAGTGGACCGGGCACGCCGTATCCTGATTGCCATGAAAGAGGCCGCCAGCGAGGGCCGCGGTGCCGTTGCCCTCGATGGCCGCCTGATCGATGCGGCTTCCATTCGCCAGGCCCAGGTGATGGTCGACAAGGCCAGCCAGATCGAGCAGTCGCTGGCCGGTCGGTGAAGCAACAACCTTATATAACTCCGGAGTTGTGCTGTGAATATCCATGAATACCAGACCAAGGAATTAATCAAGAGTTATGGCGTACCGGTACCGGATGGTCGCGTCGCCCACAACGTGGACAATGCCGTTACGGTGGCAGAAGACCTCGGCGGTGAACGCTGGGTGGTAAAGGCCCAGATACACGCCGGTGGTCGCGGCAAGGGTGGCGGTGTGAAAGTCGCATCATCTCTCGATGAGGTGCGCCAGTTCACCGACCAGATGATCGGTAGCCAGCTGGTGACTCCACAGACCGGCGAAAATGGCCGGTTGGTGCAGCGTGTCCTCGTTGAGCAGGCCTGTGATATCAAAAAGGAATATTACCTTGGCATGATCATCGACCGGGGGTCGCAGCGGATTACGGTCATCGCCTCGGCATCCGGCGGCATGGATATCGAGGAAGTGGCGAAGACCCAGCCGGAAAAAGTGATTCGTGAAGCCGTTGACCCTGCCGTCGGCCTGATGGAATTCCAGTGTCGCAAGATTGCGGCGAATATCGGCCTGCGTGGCAAGCAGATTCACGAGGCCAGCAAGCTGATGCGCGCACTCTATAAATGTTTTCGTGAAAAAGATGCCTTGCTGGCCGAGATCAACCCGCTGGCCGAAATGAACGATGGCAGCCTGATGGCGCTGGATGCAAAGATGTCATTTGATGGCAATGCCCTGTATCGACGTCCGTCGATAACCGAGTTTCGCGATTTCGATGAAGAAGATCCCAAGGAAGTCGAGGCCTCCGGCCACGGTCTGAACTATATTGCACTGGACGGCAACGTCGGCTGTATTGTGAATGGCGCCGGTCTGGCCATGGCGACCATGGATTCGATCAGTTTCCACAAGGGCAAGCCGGCCAATTTTCTCGATGTGGGCGGCGGTGCATCGCCCGAGAAGGTCGGTAATGCCTTCCGCATCGTGTTACAGGATCCGAATGTAAAGATCATTCTGGTAAATATCTTCGCCGGTATTAACCGCTGTGACTGGATTGCCGAGGGCCTGATCAAGGCCATGCAGGACCAGAAAATCGAAGTGCCGGTCGTGGTCCGGCTGGCAGGCACCAATGTCGAAAAGGGTGCGGCCATGCTTGAAGAGTCCGGCCTGGATTTCATTATGGCGGAAAACCTGGACGATGCCGCGACCAGGGTCATGGCGATACTGGGAGGGCAGGCATCATGAGCGTCTTTGTGCACCAGTCATCCCGGGTCATTATCCAGGGGTTTACCGGCCAGCATGCGACCTTCCATGCAGAAGAGTCCATGGAGAACGGGACCAATGTCGTCGGTGGCGTGACCCCCGGCAAGGGCGGGCAGACCCACCTCGATCGCCCGGTGTTCGATACAGTGTCACAGGCCGTGCGCGAGACCGGTGCCGATGTCAGCGGGATCTTTGTGCCACCGCCGTTTGCCGCGGACGCCATCATGGAAGCACTGGAGGCCGGTATCGGTGTCGTCGTGGTGATCGCCGACGGTATCCCGGTGCAGGACATGGTGCGGGTGAAGCGTTATGCCATGGACTGCAATGCCATAATTATCGGCCCGAATACCCCGGGCATCATCACCCCGGCGGCCTGCAAGGTCGGCATCATGCCGTCACACATCTACACGCCGGGACGCATCGGCGTGGTATCCCGTTCCGGGACCCTCAACTACGAGGCCGTGCAACAGATGACGGAGCTGGGTATGGGGCAATCGACTTCGGTCGGTATCGGTGGTGACCCGGTCAATGGCACCGACTTTGTGACCGTGTTGCGGGCCTTCGAGGAAGATCCTGATACCGATGCCGTTATTATGATCGGCGAGATCGGCGGACCGCAGGAGGTCGATGCGGCACAATGGGCGAAGGACAACATGAGCAAGCCGGTGGTCGGTTTTGTCGCGGGTGTGTCGGCGCCTCCGGGACGGCGCATGGGCCATGCCGGCGCCATCATTTCCGGCCAGGCGGATACGGCGAATGCCAAGATGGACCTGATGGAAGAACTGGGGGTCCATGTGGTGCGTAACCCGGCCCTGATCGGTGAAACTGCCAACCGGGTCTTCAGCTAGACATTACCGGGGTCAGATCCCAGTTTTCGCTAATATTCCTCGAATAATTTTTCGCCAGGAATATTAGCGAAAACTGGGATCTGACCCCACCCCGGGGACCTGTTAGCGAAAACTGGGATCTGACCCCCCCCGGCAGAAGCATTGCCTGCCAGCTTGTATCGGCGGTAAACTACGTCCTCATTTTATTCACTAAGCTCCCGTTTTATGGCGGGTTTTAACTCATTCACTGAAACAGACGGAGTCTTGCATGGCAATCGAGCGGACCTTTTCAATTATTAAGCCGGATGCAGTGGCGAAAAACATCATAGGCGATATCTACAGCCGTTTTGAAAAGGGCGGTCTGTGCATTATTGCAGCGAAAATGCTGCACCTGACACGTGAACAGGCAGAAGGGTTTTATGCCGTGCACAGGGAGCAGCCGTTCTACAAGGACCTGGTGGAGTTCATGACGTCCGGGCCGGTCGTGGTACAGGTGCTCGAAGGCGACAACGCCATTCTGAAAAACCGCGAACTGATGGGTGCAACCAATCCACAGGATGCCGATCCCGGTACCATCCGCGCGGATTTCGCCGAAACCGTGGATGAGAATGCCGTACACGGTTCCGATGCCCCCGACACTGCGGCGCAGGAAATTGATTTTTTCTTTGGAGACGAAGGTCTCTGTCCACGTACCCGCTAGCCGGTTTGGCCTGCCCATGAGCGTTCCCGGGAAAATCAATCTGCTGGGTCTCGATCGCGAGGGTCTGGAGGCCTTTTTCACGGCGCGCGGCGACAAGTCGTTTCGCGCCTCCCAGGTGATGAAGTGGATCTACGGCCAGGGCGTGGCCGATTTCCGCGCCATGACCAACCTGGGCAAGGCGTTGCGGACGGACCTCGATGAGTGCGCCGAAGTGCGTCTTCCGGACATTGCAGAGGACCAGTGTTCGGATGACGGTTCACGCAAATGGCTGTTGCGACTCGAAGACGGGAACTGTATCGAGACGGTTTTTATCCCGGAAGCCGATCGCGGGACCCTGTGTGTGTCATCGCAGGTCGGCTGCATGCTCAACTGCAGTTTTTGTTCCACGGCGCAACAGGGTTTCAATCGCAACCTGACTGCGGCGGAGATTATCGCGCAGCTCTGGATTGCCTCCCGTGCACTGGATAATCCGCCCGACGGGTCGCGCCGCATATCCAATGTCGTGATGATGGGCATGGGGGAGCCGCTGCTTAACTATGACAACGTGGTTCGTGCCATGCGCCTGATGCTGGATGACTTCGGTTACGGGCTGTCGAAACGCCGCATTACGCTCAGCACGGCCGGTATTGTTCCGGCCATCAAAAAATTGCGTGAAGACTGCGATGTCAGCCTGGCCGTTTCCCTGCATGCACCGGATGATCTGCTGCGGGATGAACTGGTACCCCTGAATCGCAAGTATCCTATCCGGGAATTGCTCGATACCTGTCATGAATACGTGGGCGACAGCCGGCGCCGGGTCACCTTTGAATATGTGCTGCTATCAGGGGTCAATGACACCGATGGCCACGCCCGCCAGCTGGCGCGCCGCCTGGAAGGTATCCCGGCGAAGATCAACCTGATTCCGTTCAACCCGTTTCCGCAAACCCGCTACCGGCGCAGTCCGCCTGCGCGTATTCAGCGGTTCTTTGAAATACTCAACCAGGCAGGTATCGTTACCATTACCCGGAAGACCCGGGGAGACGATATCGATGCGGCCTGCGGCCAGCTCGCGGGACGCTTTAGTGACCGTACCAGCCGCCGTGCCCGCCGTACAGCTGCTGCCCAGGAAACCCGATTATGACCGCTACCCTCAACAGATTTCTGGTACCTGTTCTTGCCATCGTATTGTCGGCATGCGCTGCCTCGCCGGATGAGGAGAGAGCAGAAAGGCGCCTGAAACGGGCTGCGAAGGCCAACACAGAGCTTGGTGTGGAATATATGAAGGAAGGCCATCTGGAAACGGCAGAAGGCAAGCTGAAGAAGGCCATCGAGCAGGACCCGGACTCCCTGCGTGCACACGATGCCATTGCGGTGCTGTACGGGCGTGTTGAAGAAAATGAGCGCGCGGAGAAACATTTCAAAAAGGCATTGTCACTGAATCCGGACGATTCCAGGACGCACAATAATTACGGGTTGTACCTGTGCCAGACAGGTGCTTACGTCAGGGCGGATGAGCAGTTCAGGCAGGCCGCCAGCAACCCGCTGTATTCCGGGCGGCTCGCTACGCTGACGAATGCCGGCGTATGTGCGAACAAGATTCCGGATGTTGAAAAGGCGGAACAGTATTTCCGGGAAGTCCTGGAAACCGCCCCGGATTTTACCCCGGCCTTGCTGAACATGGTGAGCATGAGCTATGAACAGGGCAAGTACATGAGTGCACGTGGTTACCTGCAGCGCTATGAGGGTGTTGCCCGGTACAACGCCGAGAGCCTGTGGCTGGGTGTGCGCATCGAGGCAGCATTGAAAGACAGGAATGCATCAGGCCGTTATGGCCTGTTGCTGAAGAACAATTTTCCGGATACCGCCCAGGCAAAGAGCCTGCAGGAGTGGGAGAATGAGCGCCGGAACCGCTAGCAGCAACAACACAATCGGGACACGACTCCGCGAGGCGCGGATTGCGCATCAGCTGGAACCGGAAGGCGTGGCAGAAGAACTGCATCTGGACGCGGGGATAATCAGGGCTATCGAGACGGGCGACATGGCGGCATTGCCGGCATCCATATTTGTCCAGGGTTATGTGCGCAGCTACGCACGCCTTGTCGGGTTGCCGGAAGATGAACTGATTCGTGACTTTAATGCACAGTGTGAAGAGCTGCCGCCGCTGTCGGTGTATCGCACGAGTGAACAGCGGCTACTCTTGCGGCTACCCTCGGCAAGGCTGGTTCGAAACGTGATACTCATTATGCTCGGGGCTATCATGCTGTGGCTCGCCTATCCGTTTGTTGAGAAGCTGGTACGGTCACAGGGCGGGGAAGCAACCGAGCAGGTCCCCGGGCGGCTGGAATTACCGCCTGAATTTGGCAACGAACAACCTTCCGATAATCCCGGCTGACGGGCAGCAGCCCGGCACGGCAGCGGAATATACCAGGCAGGAAAACGGGAACAGGTTTATGGCCAAGACGATCCAGGCCGTACGCGGGATGAACGATATCCTGCCGGACCAGACAGCTGCATGGCAGCACCTCGAAGCGGTGTTGCGGGACGTGGCCCAGGCATATGGCTACCGTGAAATCCGTTTGCCCATCATCGAGAAAACCGAGCTGTTCAAGCGCTCTATTGGTGAGGTAACGGATATCGTCGAGAAGGAGATGTACACCTTCGATGACCGCAATGGCGAGAGTCTGACACTGCGTCCCGAGGGTACGGCAGGTTGTGTCCGTGCCTGCATGGAGCACGGCATGCTGCACAACCAGGTGCAGCGACTCTGGTATACCGGGCCGATGTTCCGGCACGAACGCCCGCAGCAAGGGCGCTACCGGCAGTTTTACCAGGTTGGCGTCGAGGCATTCGGGATGGAGGGCCCGGATATTGATGCCGAGCTGATTTTCATGACGGCACGTATGTGGCGCTCCCTGGGCCTGAATGACCTGACACTGCAGATCAATTCGCTGGGCACCACTGCTGCCCGGGCTGGTTACAAAACCGCCCTGGTGGAGTATCTCCGGGGCTGTTTCGGGGAACTCGATGCGGACAGCCAGCGGCGCATTGACAGCAATCCAATGCGCATTCTCGACAGCAAGAACCCGGCGATGGCGGCTGTCATCAACGGTGCGCCGGTGTTGCCGGATTATCTGGATGACGAATCCCGTGTACACTTCGGTGCGTTATGCGCATTCCTGGACGATGCAGGCATCGTCTACGAGGTCAATCCGCGCCTGGTCAGGGGGCTGGACTATTACAGCAGGACCGTGTTCGAGTGGGTGACCGGCAAGCTGGGCGCACAGGGTACCGTCTGTGCCGGCGGGCGCTTTGACGGCCTGGTCGAGTATCTCGGTGGCCGGGCAACACCGGCAATCGGTTTTGCGCTCGGGCTGGAACGGTTGATTGCCCTGCTGCAGGCCAATGCCGTTGAGCTGCCTGCACACACGCCGCATGTCTACCTGGTGCTGGGTGGCACGCAGGGGGTCCGGCGCGGAATGGTTTTTGCCGGGGAGCTGCGCGCCATGCTCACCGGCCTGCGTCTGGAGACCAATTGCGGTAATGGCAGTTTCAAGAGCCAGTTCAAGCGGGCAGACCGGAGCGGCGCCGCCATTGCCCTGGTGATCGGGGACGATGAGGCCGCGCAGGGCCAGGTCACACTCAAGCCGTTGCGGAGCGAGGGCGACCAGCAGGTGCTGGCTCAGCAGGATATTGCCAGTCACCTGGGTGAACGGCTGGGTTTGCAGCTAAACCGGTAATCAATACATGGCTCTTTCCCCGGTCGAGCGGGTAGATTACCGTTACCGGGCCGAATTCATTCACCCGCAAATGACTCCGGCCGTCAGAGCCCCGCTGGTCGAATGAATTCGACCCTACAATCGTATTAACAGGAGTACTTGATGGATATCCATGAAACAGAGGAACAGCAGGTAGAGGCCCTGAAGAAATGGTGGAAGGAGAATAGCAGCTCCATCATCACCGGGATATTGCTCGGCCTGGCCGTGCTGTTTGGCACAAAGACCTGGTTTTCCTACCAGGAAACACAAGCGGGAAATGCTTCCAATATCTACACGGGCATGATGGCCGCACTGGACAAGGGCGAGGAGGCAGTCGTCACGGGGCGGGCCGGTATCCTGATCGCCGACTATCCCGGAACACCGTATGCAACACTGGCTGCGCTCGCACTGGCCAGGGTAAAGCTGGAGCAGGGGGAGCTCACGGCCGCCCACGCGCAATTGCAATGGGCGCTGGACAATACCGGTTCCGATGTGGTCCGGCAGACAGTCCGCCTGCGCCTTGCCCGGGTCATGATAGGCGAAGACAACCTGGACGGAGCGGAAGCATTGCTGGGGGAGACACCACCTGATGCGGCGTTTGAACCGCTATATGCCGAACTCAGGGGGGATATCCAGCTGGCACGCGGCAACGCAAACACTGCCCGGGTGCAATACGAACAGGCACTGGCCGGGTTGCAGCCTGCTGCGCCCGGCTACCGGTTGGTAAAACTCAAGGTTGACAATATCCAGCCAGCGGAAGATTCGGGGGCGCCTCAATGAAACCGGCGCTGCTCCCGATCCTCGCGGGCATCCTGCTGTCCGGTTGTTCCGCGGTGACCGGTTTTATCGCCGGTGAGGACAATGCCGAACCACCGGCCAAGCTTGAGAAGATCAGTAACGATGTCACACTCAACAAGTTGTGGAGCACCCGTACCGGTGTCGGGTACGACGAGCAGTTCATCAAGCTGGTGCCGGCCGTGGAAGGTCCCTATGTGCTGGTCGCTGACCGCAAGGGCAGGGTAACGGCACTGAGCGCCGACTCGGGCAAGGAGCTCTGGCAGACGAAAACCAAAAAGCTGATATCCGCCGGTCCGGGTGCCGGCGAGGAGCTGGTGCTGGTCGGCACCAGCGATGCAGAGGTGCTGGCTCTGAGCCTGCTCGACGGCAGCGTGGTCTGGGAGGCCCGTGTTACCAGTGAAGTCCTGTCAGTGCCGCAAATCGATCTCGGGGTGGTGGTCGTGCAGACGGTGGACGGCAATGTCGCCGGCCTGAGTGCAGTGGATGGCAGTCAGCTGTGGATCTATGACCGTACGGTGCCAACGCTGACCCTGCGCGGTACCAGTACCCCGGCAGTAGAGCACGGCATTGTGCTGGCCGGCTTCGCCAGTGGCAAACTGGCCGCAATCAGCACGGAAAAGGGCTTTGTTGCCTGGGAGACCAGCGTGGCCATTCCCAAGGGTCGCTCCGAGCTGGAGCGCATGGTGGACGTGGATGCTGACCCGATTATCGTCGGTACGGCGGTCTACGTCGCATCGTACCAGGGGCGTGTCGCTGTGATTGACATCCAGAACGGCAACCTCGGCTGGACCCGCGATATGTCATCGTTCGCAGGCCTGGGGGTGGACTTTGCACAGGTCTATGTGACCGATCAGGAAAGCTATGTCTGGGCGCTCACACGCGAAAGCGGGGACTCGGTCTGGAAGCAGGACAAGTTGATTAACCGCGCAGTGACTGCACCCGAGCCCCACAGTAATTATGTCGCGGTTGGTGACTTCGAGGGTTACCTGCACCTGCTGTCACGCTATGACGGTCATATCGCTGCACGCGTCAGGGTTGACAAAAACGGCATCAGTGCGCGCCCTGTTTCTGTTGATGAAGTGCTTTATGTATATGGTAATGGCGGTACCATGGCCGCCTACGCGCTGGGCGAGTAAACCGCGTAACGCTGCGGCCGGCAGGAATGTAGCCCGGAGGCTACATGGCCGGAATCCGGGATCGCGGCCCTGTTTTCCCCGGATTCCGCTGCGCTTCATCCGGGCTACAATGTTTGCTGGTTTGTCAAACGTCCATTATACGGTTCATATATCTACGGTTTTCCCATGATCCCCGTCATTGCACTTGTTGGCCGTCCGAATGTCGGCAAATCAACCCTGTTCAACCGCCTGACCCGTACCCGGGATGCGCTGGTGGCCGCCGTCCCGGGACTGACACGCGACCGGAAATACGGTGATGGCCGCTATGGTGACCGGACGTTTATCGTGGTTGATACCGGGGGCCTGTCCGGCGATCGTGATGCCCTTGACGGCTTGATGGCGCAACAGGCATGGCAGGCCATCGATGAAGCGGACCAGGTTTTTTTTCTGGTGGATGGCAGGGAAGGTCTCACGGGCCATGATGAAACCATTGCAGTGGCGCTGCGTCGCACCGGCAAGCCGCAAACACTGATCGTTAACAAGATTGACGGGATGGATGCCGATGCCGCACTGGCCGATTTCCATGCCCTCGGCCTCGGTGATCCCGTGCCGGTCTCGGCCAGCCATGGACGCGGCGTGGAGCAACTGCTGAACAGGACCTTCGCCGGGCTGCCGCCGGCCGTGGAGCCGGACAGCACTGTGGCTGCTGACGACACGATACGGGTGGCCGTTGCCGGACGCCCGAACGTGGGCAAGTCGACCCTGATCAACCGTATGCTGGGTGAAGACCGCGTGCTGGCATTCGATGAGCCCGGCACCACGCGCGACAGTATCTTTATTCCCTTTCAGCGGGACGGCGTGGATTACACCCTCATTGATACGGCAGGTGTGCGCCGCAAGGCACGCGTCAGGGAGGTGGTCGAGAAATTCAGCATCATCAAGACACTGCAGGCCATCGATGCCGCGAACGTGGTGATACTGGTGCTGGATGCGCAGTCAGGCATCAGCGAGCAGGACGCGACCATCGCCGGATATATCGCGGAGAAAGGCCGGGCACTGATTGTCGCAGTCAATAAATGGGATGGTCTGGATGCGCATGAACGCAGCGCGGTAAGAAACCAGCTGGAACTGAAACTGCCGTTCCTGGGTTTTGCCAGCACGATGTTTATTTCCGCTCTGCACGGCACGGCGGTGGGTGAGTTATATGCAGAGATCAGCCGTGCGCATGCCGCCGCCATGCGTGACCTGCCAACACCACGACTGACCGCTGTTCTCGAACAGGCCGTGCAGGCACACCAGCCCCCCCTGGTGCGTGGCCGGCGCATCAAACTGCGCTATGCCCACCAGGGTGGACGCAACCCGCCGGTCATTGTCATTCACGGCAACCAGACGGAACGGGTGCCGGAGACCTACCGGCGTTACCTGGCCAATGCATTCCGCAAGCACCTGAAGCTGTCAGGGACGCCGATCCGGATCGAGTTTCGTACCGGCAGCAACCCGTACAAGGGCATCCGCAACAAGCTGACGCCGCGCCAGGCAGGCCGCAAGCGGCGCCTGATGAAGTACGTCAAGGGAAAGCGCTAGACAGGACAACGGTGCGTCGCAGGACCTGCGCCCCCGCGGGGAAATGCATTCCCGGCCGGGGGCCGGTCAGTAGGTTGGGCTGAACGCAGTGATGCCCAACATGGTGCGTTCATTTAACCGGTGCATTCCACGTATATCAGGACGGTCAGTCGGTATATTCAAACAGCTTGACGACCTTCTGCAC
>QIFB01000019.1 GCA_003230545.1 Gammaproteobacteria bacterium
TCGAGCAGGTACCACTCGATACTTGAATCAAAATTCCATTCATGCCCCTGGCCGATTTCATTGCCCATGAACAACAGTTTTTTGCCAGGGAAGGCATACATGTAGGTATACAGCAGGCGAAGATTGGCAAACTGCTGCCACTCGTCACCCGGTTGCTTGTACAGCATTGACCGTTTGCCATGCACTACCTCGTCGTGCGAGAAGGGAAGCACAAAATTCTCGGTAAATGCATACAGCAACCCGAATGTCAGGTCATTGTGGTGGAACATCCGGTACACGGGATCATGCTGCATGTAGGCCAGGGAATCGTGCATCCAGCCCATGTTCCACTTCATGCTGAAGCCGAGTCCGCCCATGTCAACCGGCCGGCTAACAGCTGGCCAGGCGGTCGATTCCTCGGCCATGATCACGGTGCCGGGGAATTGCTGGTGTGTGAGTGCGTTCAGCTCACGCAGGAAATTGACGGCCTCCAGGTTTTCCCGGCCGCCGTAGACATTCGGCAACCAGTCGCCGGTCGACCGTGAATAATCGTGGTACAGCATCGATGCCACGGCATCCACGCGCAGACCGTCGATATGAAACTCTTCCAGCCAGAAAACTGCACTTGCCAGCAGGAAGTTTTTTACCTCGTTGCGGCCGTAATTGTAGATCAAGGTACCCCAGTCGCGGTGTTCGCCACGGCGTGGGTCCTCATGCTCATACAGGGCGGTGCCATCGAAATTTGCCAGCCCGAAGTTATCTTTCGGAAAGTGGGCAGGCACCCAGTCCAGCAACACGCCAATATTGTTACAGTGGCACAGGTTGACGAAATAGCGGAAGTCATCGGGTGCGCCGAACCGGCTGGTGGGTGCGAAATACCCGGTTGTCTGGTATCCCCAGGAGGCATCCAGGGGATGTTCGGTAACCGGCAACAACTCGATGTGGGTAAACCCGGTCTGTGTTACATACTCGACAAGATCCCGCGCCAGGTCCCGGTAATTGAGGAAATGGCCGTTAGCATCCCGTTTCCAGGATCCGAGATGCACCTCGTAGACTGAAAATGCACTGTGCTGCCAATCGCTGTCACGGCGCTGCGCCAGCCAGTCATCATCCTGCCAGTTGAACGTCGACTCCTTGCAGATCAGCGCGGCGGTGGCCGGGCGCAATTCAAATTGCTGTCCATATGGGTCTGTTTTAATTATTATATTTCCGTTATGGCGGGTGCGGAGTTCGTACTTGTAATGCTGGCCGCAGCCGAGCCCGGGAATGAATAATTCCCACACGCCGCTGCCGCCACGAACCCGCATGGGGTGGGTGCGTCCGTCCCAGTCATTGAAGTCGCCAACGACACTGATGCGGTCGGCTGATGGCGCCCAGACGGCAAACAATATTCCGGTTATGCCGTCTACTTTTTTTCGGTGCGCGCCGAGTACCCGATACACATGCCAGTGTTTCCCTTCGGTAAACAGGTGCAGGTCATAATCAGACAGCTGTGTCGGGAAGCAGTAGGGATCGTAGGCAACATGCTCTGCCCCGTAACGGTCACGCCAGATTAACCGGTAGCGCTCCGGCAGGCTGCCGGCCTGGCCATGCCACTCGAACAGGTCGGTATTGCCGACACGTTCCAGTGAGTGGCCGGTTTCGACGATACGGACCCAGGCGGCTCCGGGCAGGTGAACGCGCACCATTACCCTGTCTGCCAGCCGGTGCCGGCCAAGCAGGGTAAACGGGTCATGATGGCGAGCTTCCAGTAGACGCTGGAGCTCCGGATCAGGTTTTAACGGGGTATTGGTTTCCGGATCGTTATGCTGCATCAATCAACTGTCCCCGGTTCATCAGGCTGGATGAGCAATCACTATACAGGCAATGAGCTTGGCCATACAATATGAGCGGTTTTCGAGTACACGAATCCAGTCAGGGCATTTATAAGGATCATTCGAAGCATCAATGCCATCCAATAATACGCACCGCTATGTCAGCCGGTTGACACGTGCAACGCTAGCCCTGGTGCTGGCGGGCGGCCGCGGGTCAAGATTGCGGCAACTGACACTGTGGCGTGCAAAACCGGCCGTACCGTTTGGAGGGAAGTTCCGGATTATCGACTTCCCGTTATCCAACTGCCTGAATTCAGGAATCCGTATGATCGGGATCCTCACCCAGTACAAGGCCCATTCGCTGATCCAGCACATCCGGCAGGGCTGGGGATTTCTGCGCGGTGAATTCAGCGAATTTATCGAACTGCTGCCGGCCCAGCAACGCATTGAAACCTCCTGGTACGCGGGGACTGCCGATGCGGTCTACCAGAACCTGGATATTATCCGTACGCATCACCCCGATTACGTACTGATCCTGGCGGGAGATCATGTCTACAAGATGGATTACGGGCCCATGATTGCCCATCATGTCGAAAAACAGGCAGACCTGACCGTGGGCTGTATCGAGGTGCCGGTCGAGCAGGCGCATGCCTTTGGCGTGATGTCCGTGGATGATGACGGCAAGGTGGTGGAATTCACGGAAAAACCGGAATCACCTGGAACCATCCCGGGCTCACCGGGCCAGAGCCTCGCTTCCATGGGTATCTATATTTTCAACACGGAATTTCTCTATGAGCAGCTGATCCGGGATGCCGATGCCACCTACTCAACTCATGATTTCGGGCATGACATCATTCCGCGGATCATCCGGAAGAACCGTGTCTACAGCTATCCATTCAGGAAATCACCGGGCAGTGACAGCGCCTTCTGGCGCGATGTCGGCACCGTTGATGCCTTCTGGGAGAGCAACCTGGAACTCATCGGGGTGCAGCCGGAGCTCAATCTCTATGATGAAAAGTGGCCGATCTGGACCTACCAGGAACAGTTGCCACCGGCAAAATTCGTATTCGATGACGATGAACGGCGTGGCATGGCGGTGGATTCCATGGTCTCCGGCGGCTGTCTGATTTCCGGCGCCACGGTGCGCCATTCGCTGCTGTTCTCCAACGTCCGGGTGAATTCCTACTCGGTACTGGAAAATGTCGTGGCCCTGCCGAATGTCGTTATCGGGCGCAATTCCCGAATCAGCAAGGCGGTCATCGACAAGGGTTGCATCATCCCGGAAGACACCGTGATCGGCGAGGATCCGGCCGCGGACTCGGCGCGCTTTTACGTAAGCCCCGGTGGCGTCGTCCTGGTGACTCCGGAAATGCTGGGGCAGGAACTGCACCATGTCCGCTAGCCGGCTGAACGTGGTCATCTGCTGGCACATGCACCAGCCGCAATACTGCGACCTCATCAGTGGTACCTACGAGCTACCGTGGACCTACCTGCATGCGACCAAGGACTACATCGACATGGCCGCGCACCTGGAGGCCGTCCCGGAAGCGCGCGCAGTGGTCAATTTTGCCCCGATACTGCTGGAACAGCTCTCCGATTATGCCGGGCAGGTGCGCGGGTTCCTGTCCGAGAACAAGCCGTTGCGGGACCCGCTGCTGGCGGCGCTGGCAAACCCGGTACTGCCTGGCGGGAAGGAACAGCGCATGGCGCTGGTCAGCGCCTGTCTCCGGGTAAATGAACTGCGCTCGATAAAACGCTTTTCCAGTTACCAGTCGCTGGCTGAAATGGCAGGCTGGTTCCGGGAGCATCCGACCGGCATGCTGTATGTCGGCGACCAGTTCGTTACCGACCTGCTGGTCTGGTACCACCTCGCCTGGATGGGGGAGACGGTCAGGAGAAACAATGAACAGGTCAAGCAGCTGATGGACAAGGGCCATGGTTTTACCCTCCAGAACCGCCGCCAGCTGCTAAAGCTCATCGGGGAACTGCTGTCCAGTGTGATTGACCGCTATCGGGTACTGGCGGAACGCGGCCAGATCGAACTGTCCATGTCGCCCTATGCCCACCCGATCTTGCCGCTACTGCTGGACCTGAAATCTGCCCGTGACGCCATGCCGGATATCCAGATGCCACACCTGGACCATTATCCGGGCGGTGAGGAAAGGGCATGCTGGCATATCCGCGAAGGGATTGACACCTTCCAGCAGTTTTTCGGTCAGCGTCCGGCCGGCTGCTGGCCATCGGAGGGAGCGGTCAGCGCGGCAACCCTCGAGTTACTCGAGCAGCATGGTTTCAACTGGGCCGCCAGCGGTGAATCGGTTTGTCAACACAGCCTGTCTGTACCCGAGAACCTGGCACTTGCCGGTACCAGTCACCACCAGGCCTTCCGGGTAAAAGACGGGAGGCTTGCCTGTTTTTTCCGTGATGACGGGCTTTCCGACCTGATCGGCTTTACCTATTCCGACTGGCATGCCGATGATGCTGTGGCCAATCTCATCGAACACCTGGAAAATATCGCGGCCAGCACCCGCGAGCAGGAAAATCCCGTGGTATCGATCATCCTCGACGGGGAGAATGCCTGGGAACATTTCCCCGAGAACGGCTATCACTTTCTGAATACACTCTACAAGCGACTTTCCAGCCATCCGGATCTGAACATGACCACCTATTCGGAATACCTGGAATCATCCCCCGATATAACCTCACTGAACCGGCTGGTTGGCGGCAGCTGGGTCTATGGAACGTTCTCGACCTGGATTGGTGATGCCGACAAGAACCGCGGCTGGGAGATGCTGGGAGATGCCAAGCGCGCCTTTGACAAAGTTGAGGCCAACGACAGTCTCGGCAGTGAGCAACTGCTGGCTGCACGTCATCAATTGTCCATATGTGAGGGTTCCGACTGGTTCTGGTGGTTTGGTGACTATAATCCATCGGATACCGTCAGCGATTTCGAGCGCCTGTTCCGGATGCATCTGTCCAACCTGTATAACCTGCTCGGGCAAGAACCACCGGAGTATCTTTCGCGCACCTTTACCCATGGCGGCGGTGAACCTGGTGGCGGCGGTGTCATGCGGCGTGGCCAGTTCAGCGGTTGATTCCCGGTTTCTGCTGATAGATCCTTGGCCAATCTCCTGAAAGACCGGCGTGCCGGGGTACTGCTGCACCCCACCTCTCTGCCAGGTCCGGGCGGGCAGGGCGATCTGGGGCCCGATGCCTTTCGCTTCGTGGATTTCCTCCGGGATTGCGGCTTCAGTGTCTGGCAAACGCTGCCGCTGGGACCAACCCACTCTGATCGGTCTCCCTACCAGACGCTGTCGGTGCATGCCGGAAATCCGGAACTGATCTCCAGGACAGACCTGGTGAACCGGGGCTGGCTGGACGCTGCGGTGCAGCAGGATGCGGCCTGGTTGCAACACGCATACCAGGGGTTTCTGGCCCGAGCGGATACCGGTGAGCAGCAGGCCTGGCGCGATTTCAGGTCCGGGCACGCCGCCTGGCTAGACGACTATGCCCTGTTTCAGGCAATCCGGCAGTCACATAGCGGGAACTCCTGGCTGGACTGGCCGGCCCGGCTGCGCAATCGCCACAAGACCGGGTTGGACCGGTTCAGGAATTCAAACCGGGACGCGATCGAGCAGGTCTGTTTCGAACAGTTTGTGTTCTTCACACAGTGGCATGAACTGCGGGAACATGCGCACCGGCAGGGGGTTTCCCTGTTTGGTGATATCCCGATCTATGTCGCCCACGACAGTGCCGATGTCTGGAGCAATCGCTCCCTGTTCTCGGCAGACAGGGACGGACACCTGGACGTGGTGGCCGGGGTTCCCCCGGATTTTTTTTCCGAGAGCGGGCAACGCTGGGGTAATCCCCTGTACCGCTGGGACCGGGTGGCCGCAGCCGGTTTTGACTGGTGGATACAGCGCTTTCGTACCCAGCTGGAGCTGTTTGATCTTGTCAGGCTGGATCACTTTCGCGGCTTTGAGAAATACTGGGAAATTCCGGCCGACGAAGAGACCGCCGTCAATGGGCACTGGGTCGATGGACCGGGAGCGGCCCTGTTCGAAAAGCTCATCGAGGTATTCGGTGAATTGCCGCTGGTTGTCGAAGATCTCGGCACCATTACTCCGGAGGTCGAGGCCTTGCGGCAGCACTTTAATTTCCCCGGTATGAAAATCCTGCAGTTCGCCTTTGACGGCAACCCGGAAAACCCGTATTTGCCGCATAACCACGAGCCAATCTCCGTGGTATATACCGGTACCCATGACAACGATACTACCCTGGGCTGGTATGCAAGCCTGGACGATCATGCAAAGCAGGCAGTCCTGGACTACCTGGGTGATTCGACAGACCCGATGCCCTGGCCGGTTATTCGTGCCGCGTTTGACTCCGTGTCCTGTCTCGCCATGGTCCCGCTGCAGGACATCCTGGCACTGGACAGTGCCCAGCGGATGAATACACCGGGCACCAGTCAGGGAAACTGGCAGTGGCAGTTCGCCTGGGATGAGGTGCCCGCCGGCCTGTCCGGCGAGCTGCACGGGTTGTTAAGCCGCTATGGAAGAATTGTTGACTAGAACCTGTCCCAATATTGTGGGTCGTGTGGACCGGTAGGACCGGTGCCTCGCCGGGAATGCCTTTCCCCGCGGGGCGCGGGTCCTACATAAACAGGACCGTAGCCCGGATGGAGCGCAGCGGAATCCGGGGCATGTATTGATCAATTCCCCGGATTTCGGTGCGCTTCATCCGGGCTATACGACCTCAGAGCCAGATCATGCAGCCGGTTTCAAAACGGTGGCTGAGCAGCTTGTGGTACGGGTAAATACGGATTTTATAGTATTGCAGGCCTGATAATGGTGGCAGCAGGTTCAGTTCAAACAGTATTTCGTCACGTTCGCCGGGCTCGTGGCCTTCAAAGCGGATATGCCGATGCACAGTAAAGTCGCTGTGTTCATTCTCCGAGCCGATAATACACTCCAGAATGACATCTTCCGCTGACAGTTCTCTCAGGCTTGCTGCGACCTTCAGTTTTATACTGTGACCGGAAGCGGCAGATTCACCGGGCGACTCGGCCAGTCGCAGTGATACTTCCGGCCAGGATTGCCGCACCTTTTCTTTCCAGACAGCCAGTTCGTGACCGTCTTTATACTGGTTGGCACAGAATGCGCGGTTCTGGCGACTCGCTGGTGCATAGAAGTTGCGGACGTAGTCGCGCACCATGCGCTGCGCATTGAAATTCGGAATACAGGACTTCATCGATTCCTTGGACAACCGGACCCACTCTTCCGAATATCCCTGGCTGTTACGACTGTAATACTGGGGGATCACCTGGTTCTCGAGCAGATCCAGCAGCTCATTGGCTTCCTCGTGGTTACGGTAGTCCACGTCAAAATGCGGGGCATGAGGCGTGATGGCCCAGCCATTGCTGCCGTTAAAACCCTCGGCCCACCAGCCGTCAAGAACACTCAGGTTGATGACGCCATTCATCCCGGCCTTTTGTCCCGATGTCCCGCTTGCCTCCAGCGGGTACTCCGGTGTATTGAGCCAGACATCCACTCCGGTGACGAGCTTGCGCGCCAGCGCCAGGTCGTACCCCTCCAGCAGAATAATCCTGCCGATAAAATCCGGGTCCATCGAATACCCGTGAATCGTCCGGATCAGTTCCTGTCCCGGTAAATCATTCGGGTGTGCCTTGCCGGAGAAGATCAGCAGCACGGGCCGCTCCGGATCATTCAGCAGGCGTTTCAGGCGTTCGGGGTCGGAAAACAACAGGGCCGCACGCTTGTAGGTCGCGAAGCGCCGCGCAAACCCGATCGTCAGGACTTCTGCGTTATCAGCCTGCACAGAACGGGTCAGCCTGTCCATCAGTGCCTCGCTGCAGCCGTTTCTCCGGTATTGCAGCAGCGCGCGACGCAGTACATTTTCATGCAACTCCGTTTTCAGGGATTGTCTGAGACTCCAGTAACTGTGGTCCGGGATCTCGTCAATCCGTTCCCAGTATTCGGTATTCAGCAGTTCGTCGCGCCAGGAACGCCCGAAGCGCATATCGTAGAGGTTTGACCAGTCCCTTGCGAGGAAGGTATTGAGATGTACCCCATTGGTCACATAACCGATCGGGTTTTCTGCGTGCGGGATCTGTTTCCACACGTAGGCTTCCATCTCGGAGGCCACGCCGCCATGAACCCGGCTGACGCCGTTATGGAAGCGGGACCCGCGTAGCGCCAGTGCGGTCTGGTTAAAGCCACCCGGATTATGGGGCGTTGAACCAAGCTCCAGAAACTGCTGCATGTCGAGCCCCAGGTCCTTGATGTAGTCGCGGAAGTAACTGCTGACCAGGCCATGATCAAAAATATCGTGGCCTGCGGTTACCGGGGTATGTGTGGTAAATACCGTACCGGCAGCGATTACCTCCAGCGCTGTAGAAAAGTCATGGCCCTGTTGTACGCATTCCCGCGTACGCTCGAGAATCTGGAAAGCGGAATGCCCCTCGTTGATATGCCAGACAGTCGGTTCGATGCCGAGCGCCCTCAATGCACGCACACCGCCGATACCCAGGACGATTTCCTGCTGAATACGGGTGGTCTTGTCACCGCCGTACAGCTGGTGGGTAATGATGCGATCGTGTTCCTGGTTCTCCTCGAGGTCACTGTCGAGTAGATACAGGGTGATATGTCCCGCCCGCGCCTGCCAAACATTCAGAAAGACCTGGCGCCCGTGAATATCGACATCGACGATCAGCGGTTTCCCGTTGGCATCGGTCGCCTGCCTGAGTGGTAACTGGTCGAAGTCGGTCGGGTGGTAGTGCGCCAGCTGGTTGCCGTGCTCGTCGATGGTCTGGGTAAAATATCCCTGCCGGTACAGGATGCCAACGGCCACAAAGGGGATGCAGAGATCGCTTGCCGCCTTGCAGTGGTCTCCGGCCAGAATGCCGAGGCCGCCCGAGTAGATCGGCAGACTTTCATGAAAGCCGAATTCTGCACAGAAGTAGGCGACCAGGTCCTTGTCGGCGTCCAGGTATTCCCTGACATCGGGATGTGTCTCCTGTTTCTTGTAGGTGTCGTAGGCGCCCAGCACCCGGTTGAAATCCTCCATGAACACCCGGTCTTCGAGTGCCTCGGACAGGCGACTCTGGGAGATACGCCTCAGGAACGTCTTTGGATTGTGTCCGCAGGAGCCCCACAGGTCCTGGTCCAGCCGGGTAAACAGCCGGCGGACCTGGCGGTCCCAACTGTAGAACAGGTCATTCGCCAGTTCTTCAAGACGCGCAAGTGGCGCCGGGATTTGTGGCTGAACCTCCAGGGAGAAGCGTGTACCGGACATAGTATTTTCCGCTAGATAAATGGTGCCGAGGGCGAGAGTCGAACTCGCACGACCAAAGGCCACCTGATTTTGAGTCAGGCGCGTCTACCAGTTCCGCCACCCCGGCCTGCTGTATTTCTGTGCCGCTAGTATAAGGAATCCGTGCTTGCGGGCAAGCTGTCATATATTCCGTGTGCTACCATGCGCCGCAATGCAACGCAGTGATTTTTTTTATAAATTACCCGAAGAACTGATTGCCATACAGCCCCTGGAGTCGCGCAGTGACAGCCGGCTGCTGTGTCTTGACCCGGTAACTGCAACCAGCAGCGACCGGGGTTTCCGGAATTTACCCGAAATGCTGGATACCGGCGACCTGCTGGTCTTCAATAACACGCGTGTCATTCCGGCACGCCTGTTCGGTCACAAGCAGACCGGTGGCCGGGTGGAGGTGCTGATTGAGCGGATAACCGGACCCGCATCGGCACTGGCCCAACTCCGCTCCAGCAAGCCGGTTCGCATGGACACCCGCATTCGCCTGGGCGAGCACGCCAGCGCGCGGGTGAGCGGGCGTCTGGCAGACCTGTACCAGCTGGAGTTCAGCATTGGCAGCGACCTGGAGGCCTGGCTGGAGCAGGCCGGTCACGTGCCACTCCCGCCATATATAAAGAGAGCAGACGGCCCCGGTGACCGGCAGCGCTACCAGACCATTTATGCCCGGATACCGGGCGCTGTCGCTGCGCCAACAGCTGGACTGCATTTTGATGAAGCCATCCTGCAGCAGCTGGAGCGCAAGGGCATTGGATCGGCCTTTTTGACCCTGCATGTCGGCGCCGGCACGTTTCAGCCACTCAGGACAGACAACCTGGATGAGCACGTCATGCACCATGAGTCATTTGAAATCGGGGCGGAGACAAGCCGGAAAATCAACGAAACCCGCCGGCAGGGCGGGCGTATCGTTGCCGTCGGGACCACGGTGGTGCGTACCCTGGAAGCGGCAATGGGTGAAAAGGGGATCGAACCATGCCGCGGTGAAACCGACCTGTTCATCAGGCCGGGCTATCCGTTCAAGTGCGTGGATGCGCTGGTGACGAATTTTCACCTGCCTGAATCCACCCTGCTGATGCTGGTGTGTGCGTTTGCGGGACATGCCGCCGTCATGACAGCCTATCAGCACGCCATTCGGGAACGTTACCGGTTCTACAGTTATGGTGACGCCATGTTCGTGAATCGCTGCCAGGGGTCGGCAAGATGAAATTCAGCCTGCTGGAGACCCTTGCCGGGGGGGCACGGCGTGGCCGCCTCGAATTCGGACGTGGTGCTGTCGACACACCGGCGTTCATGCCCGTGGGGACCTATGGAACAGTCAAGGCGATGACGCCGGAGGAAACCCGTGAAACCGGTGCGCAGATCATCCTGGCCAACACCTTCCACCTGATGCTGCGTCCCGGCACAGAGATCATCAACCTGCAGGGGACCCTGCATGATTTCATGCACTGGGATGGCCCGATCCTGACCGATTCCGGCGGGTTCCAGGTGTTCAGTCTGGATGCCCTGCGCAAGGTAACCGGCAAGGGAGTGACGTTTCGTTCCCCGGTAAACGGTGACAAGGTCTTCATGGGGCCGGAAGAGTCCATGCAGGTACAGCGGGCACTGGGTGCGGATATTGTCATGATATTTGATGAGTGCACGCCATACCCGGCCAGCGAACAGCAGGTCCGGGCTTCCATGGAACTGTCACTGGGGTGGGCAGAACGCAGCCATGCAGCACACGCAGACAATCCGGCGGCACTGTTCGGTATCGTCCAGGGGGGGATGCACGCCGCGTTGCGCGAGGAATCGCTGGCCGGACTGGAAGCCATCGGCTTTGACGGCTATGCAATCGGCGGGCTGTCCGTCGGCGAGCCAGCGGAGCTGCGCGACGAGGTGCTTCAGCATATTACACCGCGCATGCCGGCCGCCGCCCCCAGGTACCTGATGGGTGTCGGCAAGCCGGAAGATATCGTGGCCGCCGTGGCCGCCGGTATCGATATGTTTGATTGCGTATTGCCGACCCGCAATGCCCGCAATGGCCACCTGTTTACCCGCAACGGGGACATCCGCATCCGTAACAGCAGCTACCGCGCGGATATCCGGCCGCTGGACGGGGAATGCGGCTGTTATACCTGCCGCCACTACAGCCGCGCCTACCTGCACCACCTCGACAAGTGCGGGGAGATCCTTGGCGCCCGGCTGAACACCCTTCACAATCTGACCTACTATCAGGACCTGATGGCCGAACTGCGCACGGCAATTGCAGCAAACTCGCTGGATGAATTTATCGGGAATTTTCATGCCCGTCGGGGCCAAATAGCATCAGCTATGCCATAATACCCGGCCGTCGGGGTCAGGCACCCTCCGGGGCCGGCCCAGGCAGGCGCTTTTTACGATGAAACAGGAGCACCATTCAAGCCATGAATTTCTTTATCTCCGATGCGTGGGCGCAGGCCGGCCAGTCAGACCCGCTGATCAGTTTCCTGCCACTGATTCTTATCTTTGTGGTGTTCTATTTTCTGCTGATTCGTCCGCAGAGCAAGAAAGCCAAGGAGCACCGGAAAATGGCCGAGGCCCTGGCCAAGGGCGACGAAGTGGTAACCAATGGTGGTCTGCTGGGCAAGATCATATCAGTCGGTGACAGCTTCGTGGAAGTCGAGATCGGTGACGGGTTGCGCGTCAAGGTCCAGCGTCAGGCGATCGCCAACCTGATGCCCAAGGGAACTGTCAAGGAGTCCTGAGTTCCCTCGGGCAAGGAAATGCAGCAATGATGAACCAATACCCCCTTTGGAAAAACCTGATCATCGTGGTCGTGCTGCTGCTTGGCGTGCTGTATGCACTGCCAAACATCTACGGTGAAGATCCGGCCCTGCAAATCACCCGGGCACGGGCAGGAGAGCTGGATACCGGGATGCGGGGTTCCGTGCTGGCAACCCTGGAAACAGCCGGCATCAGTTACAAAAGTCTCGAATCGGATGATCAGCAGATCCTGGTGCGTTTCAATGACACTGACGCGCAGCTCAGGGCGGTCGATTATATCAAGGCAGAGCTGGGTAATGCATACGTGGTGGCGCTCAACCTGGCGCCGGCGACCCCGGAGTGGTTGCAGTCGATCAATGCCCTGCCCATGTACCTCGGGCTGGATCTTCGCGGCGGCGTCCATTTTCTTATGGAAGTGGATATGAATGCGGCTGCGGCCAAGGCCATAGAAGGCTATGCAGGCGATGCCAGGACCCTGCTGCGCAAGGAAAAGATACGCTATTCACAAATCCGTGCAGAAGCGGATGGCGTCCGCATCATGTTCCGCAACCCGGAAGACCGGGACCGGGCCGACCGGCTGCTTGGCGATGAGATACCGGACCTCGGTCGTGACAGCATTGACACCGGGTCAGGGGATGCGGGGATATTCCTGCGGCCTTCCGAGCAGGAACTGCGCGAAATCCGCAAATTTGCCCTGCAGCAGAATATCCTGACCCTGCGCAACCGGGTCAACGAGTTGGGCGTGGCCGAACCGGTCATCCAGCAGCAGGGGGCGCAACGCATCGTGGTCCAGCTTCCCGGCATCCAGGACACGGCCCGTGCGAAGCGCATTATCGGCGCCACGGCCACACTCGAATACCGGGCCGTCGATATCGAGCATGAAATTGATGCTGCACTGGCAGGCAAGGTTCCCGCCGGTTCACGGCTCTATTACCGGCGCGACGGCAGCCCGGTGTTGCTGAAGAAACGGATCATCGTCACCGGCGACCAGATTATCAATGCCCGCTCCGGCTTTGACCAGCAATCCGGCAGCCCGAATGTCACTGTCATGCTGGATGCCAAGGGTGCCCGCAAGATGCTGGCATTCACCAAGGAAAGTGTCGGTAAACCGATGGCGGTCGTGTTTATCGAGAACAAGACGAAAACACGGCTGGTGGATGGCGAGCCGGTGAGGACCAGCAGCAAGGTGGAAGAGGTTGTCAGTGTCGCAACCATCCGTGGTGTGTTCAGCAAGCGCTTCCAGACAACCGGACTGGACAGCCCGCAGGAAGCCCACGAGCTGGCGCTGGTGTTGCGTTCCGGTGCACTGGCGGCACCGGTTGAAATTATCGAGGAACGCACCATTGGCCCGAGCATGGGCAAGGACAATATCGACCAGGGCTTCAAGTCCGTCATTATCGGTTTTCTTGCCGTACTGGTATTCATGGCGATCTACTACCGGGTGTTCGGCCTGGTTGCCAACCTCGCCCTGACCTTCAACCTGGTCATCATCGTGGCCATCCTGTCCCTGCTGCAGGCCACGCTGACACTGCCGGGTATCGCGGGAATCGTGCTGACGGTAGGTATGGCAGTGGATGCCAATGTCCTGATCTTCGAGCGCATCCGCGAAGAATTGCGCATTGGCAACAGCCCGCAGGCGAGCATCCAGTCCGGCTATGAAAAGGCTTTCTCAACGATCGCCGATGCCAATATCACGACCCTGATTGCAGCCGTGGTGCTGCTGAGTTTTGGAACCGGGCCCATCAAGGGATTTGCGGTTACCCTGTCTATTGGAATCCTGACCTCCATGTTTACCGCAATCATGGGAACCCGGGCAGTCATCAACCTGATCTATGGCGGGCGCCGCTCGGCCGCCTTGAAGATCTGAGTCTCCCGGACAAGGCGCTGTCAATGGATATTATCAAGCAAAATCTTGCCATCGACTTCATGGGGAAGCGACGGATTGCTGCGGTCATGTCGACTCTCCTCGTTATTATCGCGATCGGTTCAATTGTGACACGCGGGTTTAACTTCGGTATTGATTTTACGGGGGGGACACTCATTGAAGTTGGCTACCCGCAACCTGTCGATCTTTCCGAGATCCGCCCGGTGCTGGAAAACAGTGGCTATGGCGGGGCCCAGGCCCAGCATTTTGGCACCTCCCGGGACGTATTGATTCGCATTGCGCCGCAGGAGGGGAAGAACAGCGCAAATCTCAGCGAGGAAGTGCTGACTGCATTGCGCCAGCATGACCCCGATGTCAGCATGCGCCGCGTGGAATTCGTCGGACCCCAGGTCGGCGAGGAACTGACGGAGCAGGGTGGCCTTGCCATGCTGTATGCCCTCATAGGCATCCTGATCTATATCATGATCCGTTTCCATATCCGCTTCGCTCCCGGCGCCATCCTCGCGCTGATACATGATGTGCTTGTCATTATGGGGATTTTTTCGATATGGCAACTCGATTTCGACCTGACCGTGCTGGCCGCCTTGCTGGCCGTCATCGGCTATTCACTGAATGACACCATTGTGGTCTTCGATCGCATCCGTGAGAATTTCCGGAGAATACGCAAGGGCACCACAATTGAAATTTTCAACACGTCCCTGAACCAGACCCTGTCGCGCACCTTGATTACTTCCCTGACTACCCTGGTCGTGGTGGTTTCGCTATTCGTATTCGGCGGGAAAGTCATCCATTCCTTCGCGCTGGCCCTGATCCTGGGCGTGGTCGTGGGAACGTATTCTTCGATTTACGTTGCGAGTACTGCCGCCCTGGCGCTGGGTGTCAGCAAGTCTGATCTGCAGCCGCCGCGGAAGGATGATACGAGGCGGACAGAAGAAGCACCCTAGGCAATTCTGACTCAGCGATTGCGTCGCTTCCCGGGAAACGGGATGATAGCGGCCTGCCGGCAAGGGACAACCGTACTCCTGTCGATACCCGGAATTTCAAGTCCACCGGTGTGCCCCCGTGCACCTGCCCGGCGGGTAACATCCTGCATTCCATCCAGAACGTCACGCATGATCTGCTCCAGGGCAGACCCGTTAATTCTCCTGCTTGTCAGTCGCTTTGGCATACAGGTCAATCCCGTTGAATACTGGCTTTCAATCGGCGCTGTCCGCAATAACTTGACCGGGCAAGCGCCTGAATGCGATTACCGTCACACGTGTGACGGCACTGTTTCAGCAGGAAAGTTCGTCTGAAAGAAAGGGCCGGATGGCCTTGAGAATGACGGGAAACAGCTTCGGGTTTGCCGTCACCAGGTTGCCGCTTTTCAGGTGGTTGTGACCACCCGTGAAATCTCCTGAAAGACCACCGGCTTCCTGGATCAGCAGGACCCCGGCGGCCATATCCCATTCCTTGAGGCCGATCTCCCAGAAGCCGTCGAGACGGCCCGCTGCAATATAGGCCAGGTCCAGGGCCGCCGAACCGGCACGCCGGATGCCCGCGGTCTGCAGGAACAGGGCGCGAAACATGTCCAGGTAATTATCCAGGTGTTGCTGCGATTTGAAAGGAAACCCGGTACCCAGCAGCGCCCCTTCCAGCTGGCGGCGGTTGCTGACCCGGATGCGGCGGTCATTCAGGTGCGCCCCTGAACCACGGGTTGCCGTGAACAATTCCTGCAGAACGGGATCATAGATCACGGCTTGCTCGAGGCGGCCCCGGTGACGCAGTGCGATCGACACGGCAAACTGCGGAAATCCGTGCAGGAAGTTGGTGGTACCGTCAAGGGGGTCAATAACCCACTGGTAATCATCCCCGTCTATAGAGCCGCTTTCCTCGGCAAGAATTGCGTGTCCCGGGTAGGCCTTGCGCAGGGTACCGATGATTTCCTGTTCGGCCTGCTGGTCGACCTCGGAGACGAAATCATTCCGGTCCTTGGTGTGCACCCAAAGCTGGTCCAGCTTGTCCAGGTTGCGGATGATAATATTGCCGGCATTGCGGGCGGCACGTACCGCGATATTCAGCATCGGATGCATATTGGCAGGACCTGGTCCAGTTTATCGGTTACAACGGGACGCAGAGAATAGCAGAGTCGCGGTCAGGTTTTCGATCCGAGGTACCCCAATACCTGCCCGATCCTGACCGGCTGGTCTGCCTGCAGCCCGGGGAGCCACCCTGCCTGGTCCCGTGAAAACAGCAGGATGACCGTTGAGCCCATATTAAAGCGGCCCATTTCCTCGCCGCGTTGCAACTCTACAGCGGGTCCGTGGTGATCACGGTAGTCAAGACAGCGGACACCGGATCCGCCCGTTCGAATGGCACCTTCCCAAACAGTTTCCATGCTGGAAACAAAGATTGCGCCAACCATAATCACAGCAACCGGGCCGTTCGGGGTCGTAAACAGATTTACCTGGCGTTCGTTACGGGTAAACAGGTTCGGTATGGCCCTGGTGGTGTGCGGTGCCACACTGTACAGGCGCCCGGGGATGAACACGGTCTCCGTCAGCTGCCCGCTGCAGGGCATGTGAATCCGGTGGTAATCCCGCGGCGACAGATAAAGCGTGGTGAAGATCCCGCCTGCAAACGCCGCGGCCCGGTCCCGGTCGCCGCCCAGCAGGTCGACCAGTGAAAAATTCCGCCCCTTGGCCTGCAGCAGCGACCCGGCTTCCACATTCCCGATCTGGCTGATGGCGCCGTCTACCGGGCAGGCAATGGCATCCGGCTGCTCCGGCTGCGCTCGCATCCCCGGTTTTAACGGTCGTGTGAAGAAGCTGTTGAAGTCCGGATAGTTCTCGGGCCGTGCCTCGATCGCTTCGGACATATCCACCCTGAAATGGCAGACAAAGGCCCGGATCAGCAGGTTCTTCAGCCAGCTAATGCGCCAGCGCGTCACGGCCCGGACCATGGACGAGAGCATGTGGTGCGGGAGCAACGCCAGCGGCCAGGATTTCAGCCAGTCAGTCAGTGAGTACATACTGGAACCTGTCTCAAAATCCATCTTCCTGATGTACGGTCTGTTTATGTAGGACCCGCGCCCCGCGGGGAAAGGCGTTCCCGGCCGGCACCCCAATGGGCATAAAGGGCCGGTCTACTGCCACGACTCAATGTGCATGATGGTGATGGCTGTCACTGCCACCGGAATCCCTGATTACCGGTGCTTCGACAGTCACTGATGCACCATCGGATTGCGTTACTTCGAGCCTGACACGATCCCCGGATTGCAGGACACGTCCCGGGTCAAACAGCATCAGGTGCATGCCGCCGGGCTCCAGTTCAACCCGGCCACCGGCCGGGACCGTGATGGAATCGATCGGGACCATACTGGCAACACCGTCCTCAATACGCGTCCGGTGCAGCTCGGCCCTGGAAAAATCCGGGCTCGATACTGCAGTGATTTCTGCCGGTATGGCGCCTGTGTTGATAATGGTCATGTAACCTGCCAGTACCCGTGATGTCGGTGGGGATTCGCGAATCCAGGCCTGCTGTACCTCGATTGCCGAATCGGCCAGCAAAGGGCCGGACAGCAGCAGGACGGTAATTAATGCCGGAATGCGAAACATTGCTTACCGGTAGTTCCCTGCCAGTAGCCGAATATCTTCGGCCAGCTCTGCTGCTTTGTGCGGAGCTGAAAATACAGCGTGATACCGGCCGTCCGGGTCGAACAGCAGGACAGCCGCGGTATGGTCGACCGTGTAACTACCCGCCTGCTTTTCATCGGGAATTCGCATGTGGGCCACGCCCAGCTGACGTGTCAGGTTTTCGAGTTCCTGTTCAGTGCCGGTCACGCCGATGAAATCACCATTGAACCAGGTTACAAACTGGCCCAGTTGCGCGGGCGTGTCACGTTCGGGGTCGACGCTGACGAAAATGTACTGGACAGCGGGGGAGTCGTCCCCGAGGCGGTTGGCGACACTGTTGAGTACCGACATTGTCGTGGGGCAGACATCCGGACAATGGGTATATCCAAAAAACACGAACGACCATTTTTCCGTCAGCTGTTCAATCCCGAATGACTTGCCGTTATGGTCTGTAAGGGTGAATGGCTGTAGCGCACGCGGCTCTGGGAAGCGTGTGCCATGCAGCCCTGAAAAGTCCGCCCGCCGGTTAAAAAAACTGTCTGATACCCAGACGCCGGCAGCCAGGGCCACCACGGTGACCACGACAAACAGCAGCAGGCGTCCAGCGGGAAATGGTTTACCCGGTTTTGTCATAGCGCTTATTATTCCACAGAGTCATGCCGTGTTCATCAGCATTCAGGGCCGCTACCATGAACAGCCAACCACCGGGAACAGTGCGGGAACTAGTCGAATGGGGTGCACGTCAGCTGCGCGCGGCGGGGCTTGCCTTCGGTCACGGGACCGATAATGCATACGATGAGGCCGCCGCTCTGGTATTTTTCGCATTGCAGCCTGGGCCGTCTCCCGGTGCCGAACGGCTGGATGCCCCGGTATCTGCCGACACCATCAGCAAGGCCATGCAGCTGGTTGAACTGCGCATCAACACCCGTAAGCCTGCTGCCTACCTGACAGGAGAGGCCTGGTTTGCCGGCATGCCGTTCCATATTGACGAACGTGCGCTGGTGCCAAGATCGCCGATCGCCGAACTGATCGAGAACCGGTTTTCCCCCTGGGTCATACCGGACCGTGTAACCCGCATACTGGATCTGTGTACCGGCAGTGGCTGTATTGCCTGCGCCTGCGCCGTGGCATTCCCGAATGCCCGGGTCGATGCGGCTGACCTGTCCACCGATGCACTTGCGGTAGCCGACCGGAATATCCGGCGGCACGCGCTGGAGCAACGCGTCGTGCCCGTGGAAAGTGACGTATTCGCCGCTCTGGAAGGACGCAGTTATGACATTATTGTGTCAAACCCGCCTTATGTTCCGCGTGATGCCATGTCTGAACTGCCGGCTGAATACCATCACGAGCCGGCCATCGGTCTGGTTGCCGGCGGGGAAGGGCTGGATATCGTGCTGCAGATACTTAAAAATGCACAGCATTACCTGAATGATGGCAGCATACTGGTCGTGGAGGTCGGCTGCAGCCAGCAAGCACTGGAAGCCACTTTTCCTGATGTCCCGTTTACCTGGCTTGATTTTGAATACGGCGGGGAAGGGGTGTTTATGCT
This sequence comes from Gammaproteobacteria bacterium, assembly GCA_003230545.1. Taxonomy (GTDB): domain Bacteria; phylum Pseudomonadota; class Gammaproteobacteria; order UBA9214; family UBA9214; genus SZUA-186. The sequence continues at coordinate 18,925 of QIFB01000019.1, forward strand.
GGAGCGCGACCAGCTGGATACTCACCAGCCAGCATTCGACCATGCCGTTGGTCAGCGCACAAACCCATAAAGATTCTGGATTCCGGCATTCGCCGGAATGATCGGAAACGACACATCAGAGGTTCGCAATGAGTGAGAGAGCACAAACAGCCCGGGAATACGCAGGACTGGTTGACCAGGTCATATTTGAGCTCGAGGAACTCGGAGCAACTGCTGCCTACGATGCCGATACAATTGACGCCAATACGACCTTCATGGAGATCCTGCTGGGTGAAGTGCGCAAGCTGCGTGCTGACATGGCGGACGGCAGTTATCTGTTTGGCCGCCAGGATCTGCCGTTCATGCGCTTGTTGCGCAAGGCGGATGAAACAAGCCTGCCGTTTATTCGCCTGTTTTACCAGATTAACGAAACTCACAAACACGGACTGGACATTCAGCCCGACTGAGTTGTGTCACGGCCGGGCCCGGGCAGGCACAGGCCTTGCAGCGGTGATTACTTCAGACCTTGGGGCGGTAAATCAGCCCGGGCCGGATCAACAGCTCGTCCTTGCCCAGCTGATCAAGCGGAAATTCACCATCGATGTGCTTTGCGATCCGGTCAAAGACGTAGGTACCGGATGGAGCCGTAATAGTTTCCTGGATCGGCTGACCCATAAAATCGCCGACCCGCATGGTCTGGTTTGATGTTTGAGCCACGGTGGCCTCCTTGGGTAAAGTCGGGACTACTCGTAATCCCTATCGGTATCCGGCCGGAGTTCTTTAACAGGCAGAAACAGAGGAACCGGAAGACGTTGGCGGCACAAGCCGTTACAATATCGGCATGTCAGGTAACAGCTTCGGAAAACTCTTCACGGTCACCGGCTTTGGTGAAAGTCACGGCCCGGCACTGGGTTGCATTGTCGATGGCTGCCCACCCGGTCTGGAACTGGACGAGCAGGATCTCCAGCACGACCTGAACCGGCGCAAACCCGGAAAGAGCCGGCATACCACGCAGCGCCGCGAAACCGACCAGGTACAGATTCTCTCCGGTACCTTCGAGGGACGGACCACCGGTTCCCCGATCGGGCTGATGATTCAGAATGAGGACCAGCGGTCAAAGGACTATTCCAAAATCCGGGACCGGTTCCGGCCCGGGCATGCGGATTACACCTACCAGCAGAAATACGGTTTCCGCGACTACCGGGGAGGCGGGCGATCGTCGGCACGGGAGACCGCAATGCGCGTTGCCGCCGGTGCCATCGCCAAGAAATACCTGGCAGAAAAAGCCGGTGTAAAAATACGCGGTTATCTTGCGCAACTCGGACCCATCAAGCTGGAACTCAAGGACTGGGATGCCGTGCCCACCAACCCGTTTTTCTGCCCCGATCCGGACCGGGTAGCAGAGCTGGAGACCTACATGGACGCCTTGCGCAAGGAGGGTGATTCGATCGGTGCCCGCATCAATGTAGTCGCATCCGGGCTGCCGCCCGGTCTGGGCGAGCCGATTTTTGATCGCCTTGATGCCGATATCGCCCACGCGCTCGTCAGTATCAATGCCGTCAAGGGTGTGGAGATCGGCGCCGGATTCGCCAGCGTCGAGCAGAAGGGTACCCAACACCGCGACGAGATCACCCCGGAAGGCTTCCTCAGTAACCAGGCCGGCGGCGTGCTGGGCGGTATCTCCAGCGGCCAGGACATACTCGTCAGTATCGCCATGAAACCGACATCCAGTATCCGGATCCCGGGGAAAACCATCGACATCAACGGGGAACCGGTCGAAGTCGTTACAACCGGACGCCACGACCCCTGCGTCGGCATTCGCGCCACACCCATTGCCGAGGCCATGCTGGCCATCGTTCTGATGGACCATTACTTGCGCCACCGCGCACAGAACCTGGATGTACAGTCAGGTACACCCGTAATTCCTGCCAGTTCCGGATAGCCGGTTAGCAACAAGTACGGATGTTAGCCGACACAAGCTTTCGTGACCGTCGGCCGCAGGGATGCGGCCGTCGAGCGTACGACATACAGGGACGTATAAGTGTCGCGGGAGGCAGGATGCCGGGAGCGACCAGGGATGTATTCACAGCGTGTCACGCAAGCTTGTGTCGGCTAGCAGCCGTACACCTCGCTACATCTGCGGCCCGGATCCCGGACTACTGATCCGCGTATTCCACACATGCACTACTGGCGACTGTCCGGTTTCTACCTGTTCTATTTTGCCTCGCTGGGGGCGCTGGTCCCGTACTGGAGTCTCTATCTGAAGTCACTCGATTTCAGTGTGACCGAGATCGGGCAGCTGATCGCCATCCTGATGGCAACCAAGATCGTGGCCCCCAATGTCTGGGGCTGGATTGCCGACCATACCGGGCAGCGCATGGTCATCGTGAGGGTGGCGTCACTGCTGAGCGCCATCTGTTTCGCCGGGGTCCTGCTTGACAGCGGGTTCTGGTGGCTGGCGCTGGTTATCACC
>QIFB01000067.1 GCA_003230545.1 Gammaproteobacteria bacterium
GGACTCACGGGTTTTATATAACCGAATGTAATATAATGTTATTTCACAGCTCGCGCAGTTGCACCGTGGCGACCGCACGGCCACAGCCGGCAGCCAGCTGTTGTTATACTGGCTGACCGAAAGATTCCGTCCCTGACCATGCAGCCAACGATTACCCGACTCTTCCCGCCTTCGGACAAACCATACCCGGTCAAGGGGCTATACCTGGAGCACGGGTTGCACCGGCTGGGACGTCCCGGACAGCCGTTTGTCTACAGCAACTTCATTACTTCCCTGGACGGACGGATTGCCGTTGCCGGCGCGGGACGCAGCAGCCACGAGGTCCCCGCCGCCATTGCCAATGTACGCGACTGGCGACTGTACCAGGAGCTCGCGGGACAGGCCGATCTGCTGATAACCAGCGGCCGGTTTCTCAGGCAGGCAGCCGCCGGTGAGGCGCAGGCCCGGCTGCCGATCGGCTGCGAAGCGGCATTTTCCGACATCATTGAATGGCGCAGGGAGCAAGGCCTGGTTGATCAACCGGATATCGCCATTGTGAGCAGCAGTCTCGACATACCTGTCGATGCGCTTGAGAAGTACCGTGATCGCCGGGTGATGGTCATCACCGGCGACCAGGCGGCAGATGACAAGGCCAGACAATTTACAGAACCAGGCATCGATATCATTCCTGCAGGCAGCGGACGGCGGGCCGATGGCAGGAAAATGATTGATGCCCTTGGTGATCGCGGCTATCGCAGCATTTACTCTGTGGCCGGTCCGGGCGTATTCCACACGCTGGTCGAGGCCAATGTACTCGACCGGCTGTACCTGACCATGACCCACCAGCTGCTGTCAGGTGAGGCCTATGACACGTTAACCGCAGGCGCCGGGCTCAGTCCCGCGCGCGGCATGCAGCTTGTCAGCCTGTACCACGACACGTCCGCACCGGCCGGCGCCAGCCAGTGGTTCACCGTATTCGAACCGGTACAGGACCGGTCAGCCTGATTCAGGCAGGCGCCTGCATACAGGCTTTCAGCATGCGGCGGATGGTAGCAACTGGCACCCCGGGTCCGTGGTTAATACCTTCACAGCGACCGGCTTCGCGCTGCCAGGCGGTTTTGCTGCTGGTGACTTCAGGCCAGAAAGGATAGGTTTTGCACTGTAGCGGGCGTACCGGGTAAATACGGCAGCGGTTATCGTTCTGCAGGAAGACACAACGGCCATCATCCCTGTATGCCAGCACCGGGTCACCGTCCACTGTCTTTACCAGGTAACGCCGGCGGAACCAGCCAACTGACAGGTCCAGGTAGCCACGAATGCGCTCGGCGTCGTCACTGGAAAGAAAGACAAAATAGTCATTGCCGGCAATACAGCAACGGGCACAGCCCGTGCACCCGAACTTCAGTGATTGTTGTTCAAAGAAAGGTTTATTCATGTCATTACATACTGAGCATTCCGGAATGATGATACTGCATCTTCCGGTTTCACCGTAAGGAACTGCACATGCCAGACAATACACGGCCTGTTTATACCGGGCAGGTGGTCACACTCGGTATTGAATCACTGGTGTTACCCAATGGAGTACCATTACAACTGGAAATTGTGCGGCATCCCGGTGGTGCTGCCGTCGTTGCCATCAATCCGCAGCAGGAAGTCTGCCTGCTGCGCCAGTACCGGCACGCCGCTGGTGGCTGGCTCCGGGAGCTGCCTGCCGGGAAGCTCGAACCCGAGGAAGCCCCGCTGTCTACCGCCAGGCGTGAACTGGCCGAAGAAGCCGGCCTTGCCGCCGAAGACTGGCAGAAACTGGGCGAATGCCTGACCACGCCGGGCTTCTGTGATGAAACCATCCACCTCTATCTTGCCCGTGACCTGGCCAGCGTCCCTGCACAACCCGGCGAGCACGAGCTGATCGAGGTCTACTGGCTGCCCCTTGCAACTGCACTCGAGCAGGTCTTCAACGGGGAAATCCATGATGCCAAGACCATGCTTGGCCTGCTGCTGGCTGACCGGGCGATCAACCCGTAGTAAAAAAGTCGGCCGTTATATCCGGTTACATTGTCCGGAGAATCTGGCAAACTATGCACGAATCGTAGACACTGTAACCTTATGATCTATTGCAGTAATTGTGGTGCAAAGGTTTCCCGCAAGGTACCGGAGGGAGATGACCGCTCCCGCTATGTCTGTGAATCCTGCGCAACGGTCCATTACACCAACCCGAAGATCGTGGCGGGCTGCATCCCGGTTTGGAAGGGACAGCTGCTACTGTGCCGGCGCGCCATTGAACCGCGCCATGGGCTGTGGACACTGCCGGCCGGTTTCATGGAAGACGGTGAGTCCACGGAACAGGCCGCCGCACGCGAAACCTGGGAAGAAGCCCGGGCCCGGGTCGAGGACCTGGTGTTGTACGGTGTATTCAGTATTCCCCATATCAACCAGGTCTACATGATGTTCCGGGCAGCGCTCTCGGCAGAGAGTTTTGCACCGGGACCGGAAAGTCTCGATGTCAGGCTGTTCAGGGAGCACGAGATTCCCTGGGATGAGCTTGCCTTCCCGGTCGTCAAGCTGACCCTGGAAAAATATTTCCGCGACACCAGGGAAGATGATTTCAGTGTTCATGTGGAAGACATCATCCATCACCCGGCAAGACCGCGCTGAGGAGGCTTTGATTTTCCGGTTTTCCTTGTCATTGCGAATGCAGCAAAGCAATCTTCTGGATAATGAACTGTCAGTTTGAGATTGCTGCGTCACTTCGTTCCTCGCAATGACAGAGCAACCAGAATTTCCCTGACCGGTAACACGAGAAACAATGGAGGAGAAATCAATGAAAAACACTGCCTGCATGCTACTGACGGCCCTGATCCTTGCCAGCACACCGGCGGCGGCCTACCGGATCGCCGATGTCGATATCCCGGATACGGTCCAGCTGGTCAACAGCGCTACCCGTCTGGTGCTGAACGGGGCCGGTATCCGGGAAAAATTTTTCGCCGATATTTATATCGGCGCACTGTACCTGCCGGAAAAAACCTCCGATGCCAACGCAATCCTGGGTGACACGGGACCGGCCAGCATCCTGATGCATTTTCTCTACAAGGAGGTCAGCAAGAGCAAGCTCACGGATGGCTGGAGTGAAGGCCTTGCAGCGAACACCAGCACTGCTGAAATGAAGGTGTTAAAACCCGGGCTGGATAAATTCAACAACCTGTTCCTGACGGTACGCAAGGGCGATGTCATCCGCATTGACTACCTGCCCGGCACCGGGACGGAGGTGCGCATCAACGGTAAATGGCGCGGCACCGTCGAGGGCGATGCATTTTTCAGGGCCCTGCTGAAGATCTTTCTGGGCTCCAGTCCGGTCACCAGGGATCTGAAGGCCGGGATGCTGGGGGCGGAATAGGCAGCAAATGCACGGTGTATTCCTGGACCTGGATACCGTTGACCGGGGCGACCTCGACCTTGAACCGATCAGGTCGGTGCTGAGCCGCTGGACCCCGTACCCGGAAACTTCCACAAAAGACATCCGGCAGCGCATCAGTGATGCAGAGATCGTTATCAGTAACAAGACCGGTCTCGACCGTGACGCCCTGCAATCTGCCAACAATCTGAAACTCGTTTGCATCGCGGCAACCGGCACGAACAACATCGATCTGGAGGCGGCCCGGCGCTGCAATATCACGGTCTGCAATGTGACGGCCTATGCAACCGCGTCCGTCGTCGAGCATGTATTTTCCCAGCTGCTGCTACTGGTACGGCACCTGAATGAGTATCGTGAATCCGTCGACCAGGGGCGCTGGCAGCAATCCGGTGAATTCTGCCTGCTGGATCACCCGATCCGTGAGCTCTCCGGCATGACGCTGGGCATTGTCGGCTACGGGGAACTGGGACAGGCCGTGGCATCCGTGGGCAGGGCCTTCGGCATGCACATCCTGGTTGCCGAACGGGCGGGCAAACCGCTGCGTTCCGGCCGTACCTCACTGGATGAGGTATTGAAAACCGCCGACGTCATCAGCCTGCATTGCCCGCTGACCCGGGAGACGCACCACCTGATAGGCTCCAGGGAACTCGGACTGATGCAGCAGGATGCCATCCTGGTGAATTCCGCCCGGGGTGGTATCGTTGATGAACAGGCGCTGCTGCACAGCCTGCAGACCGGCGGGATTGCCGGGGCCGCCGTCGATGTGCTCAGCGAGGAACCCCCGCAGCACGGCAACCCCCTGCTCGGCAGCGAGTTGCCGAACCTGCTGGTTACACCCCATATCGCCTGGGCCAGCGTCAGGTCACGCCAGCGGCTGATTGACCGGATCGCCGAAAACATCCGTGCCTGGCAGGCCGGCAGCCCGTGTAACGTCATCAGCAATCACCCCGCCGAGCCGTAACAGCCCGTTGGAAACCACTACACCCGACATCAAGACCAACCTGCAGGTGGTACGTGACCGGATCGCCTCTGCCGCCACGGCTGCCGGTAGAGATCCCGGATCGATCCGCCTGATCGCGGTATCCAAGTACCAGCCGGCCGCATCCATTCAACAGGCAATCGCTGCAGGGCAGACAGTTTTTGGTGAAAATACGGTACAGGAAGCCCTCAGCAGGCAGGCACAGATGGCAGATCCGGGGACGGAGTGGCATTTTATCGGCCACCTGCAAACCAACAAGGCGAAGCACATCGCAGGCAGCTTCACCTGGCTGCATACACTCGACAGCATCAAGCTCGCGAGAAAACTGTCTGCCAGTGCAGTCGCGGCCACGGACCGGCTCAAGCTGCTGCTCCAGGTCAATATCTCGAAGGACCCGGACAAGTTCGGTCTGCTGCCCGATGCCGTGTATCCCTTTGTCGAGGAATTCCTGGAGGCCGACCTGCCCGGGGTGTGCCTGCGCGGGCTGATGACCATAGGCCGCCGGGAGGCGACGGCAGCAGAACGCATGGGTGATTTCTCCGGTCTGCATGCGCTGCGCGATGCCTGTGCCGGACAATTCGGCGCAGAATACTTTCGGGAACTCTCCATGGGAATGAGCGATGATTTCGAGATGGCCATCCGCGCCGGAGCCACCATGGTGAGGGTCGGTAGCGCAATATTCGGAGCACGCCCCGTCGCGAGGCCCTGAGAACATGGCGGACAGCTAACAGTGTCATGATGCCCGGGTATCCAGTAAAATAACACGCCAGCGTACCGGCCGGCCCTGCACGGGCCATCAGGCAATCGGTCATCCACAACCAGCGGATATCAGGAGACAGAGCCCATGTTTACGATGGAGTCATCAACGGCCATCTGGATGCTTGGTGGCACATCCTTCGCAATCGGACTGTTACTGGGTTGCATCGCCGTCTACCTGTTGATTAGCCGGAATGACCGTTCCCGTGAGCTGCAAGCCGAGCTTGATGAACTGAATCAGATGCTTGTTGACTATCGTGGCCAGGTCACCCGGCACTTTATGCACACCTCGGCGCTCGTGCAGGAAATGACCCAGAGTTACCGCGCCGTGTACGAACACCTGGCGGCCGGTGCACAGCACCTTTGCAGTGATGAGCTGGAATTGTCACAGGTTGAATACCGGGAATCTGACCGGGTAAGGGATGACAGCCAGGGTACTGAAACTGCTGATATCATCGCTGAACTCTCGGAAAGAGCCGACCACCTGGAGGAACTGCTCGGGGATGCGCCGCGCATTTCCGACCTGGATATCAAGGCAGAAGTGGAAGACAAGCAGCGCATACAGCACTAGGCCGGGAAACAGCAGGGTTCCCGGACAAACGGCTTCCCCGCGGGGCGCGGGTCCTGCCGGTCCTTGTACCGCCTGCATCCGATCCTGGCGCTCGATCCACAAATGTGAGTCAGGCGCTACTCACCATATACCGTCAGGGTCAGCCGGCGCCGATTGCCCGAAGTCCGGTGTTCCCACAAATACACCCCCTGCCAGGTACCCAGATCGCAGCAGTTACCGGTAACCGGCAGCGTCATATCACAGCCGCTCAGAATGGTCCTGATATGTGCCGGCATGTCATCCGGCCCTTCCATCGCATGTTCAAAACGAGGGTCACCATCCGGCACCAGATCGGCCATATAACGCTCCAGGTCTGACCTGACATCCGGATCCGCGTTTTCACACAGGATGAGCGAGGCGCTGGTGTGGTGCAGAAAGATGTTGCAGATACCGGTCCCGATAGCGGACCGGCGAACACGCTCCTGGACCTCGCTGGTAATCTGGTGGGTGCCACGTCCACGGGTTGTCACAATCAAGTCATCCTGAAAGACCATTACCCCCCCTTTACAAACCCCCATGACGGGAACCGGCTGGAACAGAGCCTGCTGCGACATACGGGCCTGTCAAATTCCGATAATTAGCTGCCGGTCACAGAAATTCCGGGTAACCGGGACTAGCCTGAACCATGACTTCCGCATCCGGGACCCATCATAACAGCTCGACCACTGACAGAAATGCAAGCATGCAAATCAGGCACCTGACCGGAATACTTACCCTGTGCATCCTGATCCAGGCTTGCAGTACCCCGCACGCCATGGACAACCACGCTGATAACGGCCTGCTGCAGACCGCCAGCAGCTCCGGCGCGGCTGGCGGCGGCCCGGAAACCAATCCTGAACTGGATCACTTCATTGCCTGGATCCCGCGCCACATGGCGCAGACAGCGACCGTCGCCGAGGCACTGGCACAGGTTGAGTGGGGCAATGCCAAGGAACAGGCCGGCGCCAGGTTATGTGATGGTGCATGGCTGGTAAACGGCGAGGTTATCGCACGCTCCGGGCCATACCCAGCAACAGCACCTGCCTGGCTCGGGGGTTACGCGGCCTGGTATTACCGCGTCAGTCATAAACCGGGAATTAGCGGTTGCACAGGAAGCACAACACGGGAAATCTATTCAGAAATCAGATCCGGCCTGCCACGCTGGATCAGCATCCGGACTACCGGGTCGACCAACCCGTACGCCGACAGCCGGCATGCGAATGCATTGCTGACCCGGTAAATCCGGCTACTACCGGCCAACATCGGCCAGAGACACCGCCTCCCCGTCACTTTTCACCAGGTCCTTCAGCGTCCTGCTCCCCGGGATATCCCGGTACGCAGCATCCAGATCTGCAGCCAGTTGATCGACTGCCTCGATGGCTGGCAACTGCTCATCATTCAGGAAACGATCCTCGCCCGCCGCACGCACACCGGCCAGAATGTCAGCAATCCGAATGGTACCGATGTCGTGCACCGGCAGGTATGCCGGCAGGTCTTCATTACCGGTTTCCACCAGGTACCCGCAATCGATCATGATGGTAACTATGCGGTGAACCGGTTCACTCGGCAGGCCCATGCGAGCGGTAAGGCCGTCAAGATTCCATGGCGGCATATTGTAATAGTGGTTATAACCAACCAGGTACATTACCTGCAGCGACAAGCGCTCGCGCAGGCGGTTACTGAGTACAAATTTCACCCGGTGCAGCGTCATGTATTGCGGGTGCTGCACATAGAAAGCAATCTGCGATCCCACCAGCAGGATCAACCAGCTCAGGTACAACCAGATAAGCAGCAAGATCAGGATTGCAAAGCTGGAATAAATCGCCGCATACTTGGATGATGATGCAATGAATACAGCAAAGCCCCACCCCGTGGTCTCCCACAACACACCGGCAATCAACCCGCCAATGGCAGCCGCCTTGAACTGAACCCTGGTGTTGGGAATAAAAATATAGATCAGCGTAAATGCGAGAATCACAAGAATATAGGGGACCAGTTTCCCGGTAACCATGAGCAGAGTGCCAAATGGTTCGATGGCAAGCAGCTGCTGTGTGAGGCCGGTATTCATTATGGAAGCGGTCAGGCCGATCGCACTGAATACCAGCACCGGTCCAATCAGGATAACGCTCAGGTAGTTACTGAAGCGCTGCGACAGGGAGCGCAGATTCTCCACCTGCCAGACAAAATTGAAGGCTGCCTCGATCTTCTGAAGCAACGCAATAACGGTATAAATCAGCAGGGCAAAGCCGACCGAACCGAGCACACCGACTTTTACATTCTCGACAAAACCGATAATTCGCGAAGTGATCTCGGCGCCATTAGGTCCCAGTGGCATGAGAAAGCTCAACAGTACCGGTTCGATCTTGTTATGTACGCCGAATCCTTTCAGTACTGAAAAACTTACTGCAAGCAACGGCACAATAGACAACAGGGTTGTATAAACCAGGCTCATTGCACGCAGGTTCAGTTGCCCGCCGACCAGTTCCTTCAGCAACATGTGCAGGACGCGCAGGACAAATACCGTTGCACGTTGCAGGATATTCAGCTCGCGCAGATCATCTTCCCAGACAAAATCCCTGAGTCGCGATACCGTCTTTTGCACTGCCTGTATCATTCCCTTTGTTTCCGCTCCACGAGGTGCGCCTTGATCTGCTGTTTCCGCGCCGGAAGATCATAGCATCCGTACGTACCCCAGACGTTGCGGCCGCGTTTCGCTCATATTAAAGAATAACCCCGCGGTGACGATAATCTCGGGTGCAGCACAGGTATACGGAGCAGCACCTGGAATGAGCGAAAATACTAAGGAAAAACAAAGGCTACTGATTGTTGATGACTCCAAGGTCATCCGCGTTACGGCGCGCAAGATCCTGCGCGACCATTTCGAGACCGTCGAGGCCGTCGATGGCGAAAATGCCTGGGAGATGCTCTCTGGTGGTGAATCCTTCTCGCTGATGGTCTCTGATCTCACCATGCCCCGGCTGGATGGTTTCGGGCTGCTGAAACGGATCAGAAGTTCACACCTGCCACAGGTCCGTGAACTCCCCGTAATCATCATCACCGGTGCCAATGATACCGACACCACCATGGAGCAGGCGCGTAATGCCGGGGCAACCGATTTTATCGGCAAGCCGTTTGATGCAGTTCACCTGCTTGCCAGGGCCCAGGCACACGCCAAATCGCACGCCACAACCAACACACTGCTGGAAGAAAATACGGCGCTGGAAGAAAAATCGAGCATCGACAGCACGACCGGACTTTGCAATGAAACCTGTTTCATGGAACGCGGTTACCAGCAACTGTCATACGCCATACGCCATAGCAGCAACCTCGCAATGTTCCGTATCGAAATAGACGGCTTTGGCGAGTTATTCCGGCACCACGGGAAGGAACTTACCGAATCTGTTGTCAGGAAAATGGGGGATACCCTTACCTCGGTTATTCGGCAGGAAGATACGGCAGCCCGTACTGGCACAGCCCGGTTTTCCCTGCTGCTGCCAGGCATGAACCAGACCGGCATCCGCAACCTGGCAGAACGGATCAACAGTAACTTCAGTACACACCGCTTCATGTCCGGCGAAACCTGCGTACCTGTCACGATTAGTATCGGTGTCGGTGCACCTGATATCCACAGGAATTCCCGTTTCGAGGAATTGCTGACAACTGCCGGCCTGCGATTGACCCAGGCGATTGCACAGGGTGGTAACCGGATTGTGTATGAAGAAACCAGCACGCCGCCCTCCCCCGGAACGTTGGTAGCTGAACTACCTGAACCGGTGCTGGCTGAGGCCGACATTGAAGAGATTACACTGGCTGCGGCCGGCATGCCCGTGGACGTGGAAGAAATCGATCTGTCCCATGTGGATCTCCCCGGGGCTGTGTCGGGAACCGATAAATACAATATCCCGGCAATCGAATGCCTGGCGCCCGACCATGCTGACATGGTACCCGCCAATGACCAGCCAGCCGGTCTGGATGCCGGCGAATCTGTCAAATTACCTGCCGAAGATGATGCGGATGCCATCATTATCTCTGCACCGTTTGCGGCACACGACACACCCATGCCCGCAACATGGACCGCCAGCCACAAGCCGGAAACTGCAGATAGCGGCGACGAGACAACGGATACCGCAACCGATGACCCGGATGGAAAACCCCGGCGCAAGGGATTTCTCAGAAAGACACTCGGTTTGCTTGGCCGCCTTCGGCCACGCCGCTGACCCGCCTGCCGGGTCGCTTGCTATTCCCCCCTCTGACTGATCGAGCAGACTGCCCGATCCGAGCAAGGTTGCTCGAGCCCCAGGGGAGGGGGTGCTCAAGACTCGCTGTGAATACATCCCTGTACGCTCGATGGCCGCATCCCTGCGGCCAACGGTCTTGATCAACCCCTCCCCTGGGGCCCGAGCAACCGGGCAAGCTCTTGCGTCCGGCAGTCCGGTGTCTTCGGCAGGCTCCCCTGTCAGGGACATCGGCTTCAGGGATGAAGCCGTTGAGCGTACAGGGACGTATTTACAGCGTTCCCTGGCAGGGGAGCCTGCCGAAGACGGCGGATGCACGCTCGAAAGGTGCAGTCCGCTCGATCAGGGAAAGTACCTTGTCTATAATAGCGGACCAGGTTCGTTAATAAACCAGGCAGGAGCCCGCCATGCCCTCGTTTGATATTGTCTCGGAAGTTGATATGCATGAAGTCACCAATGCAGTTGACCAGACCAACCGTGAAACAGGTAACCGCTTCGACTTCAAGGGAGTCGATGCCACGGTCAAACAAACCGATACCGGGCTGGTACTGGAAAGCGAGAATGATTTCCAGATCAGGCAAATGCTGGATATCCTTCACAAGAAAATTGCCAAGCGCGGAATCGAGTTAGCCGCCCTTGCTGAAGGAGAAATCGAAACCAGCCTGAACAAGGCGACCCTGACCGTCACCATCCGCCAGGGCATTGACCAGGACTCGGCAAAAAAACTGGTCAAGCTGATCAAGGGTACAAAACTGAAGGTCCAGGGCAGTATCCAGGGTGACAAGGTCAGAGTAAGTGGGAAAAAACGTGATGAACTGCAGGAAACCATCAGCATGCTGAAGGAGTCCTGTAGCGATCTGCCACTGCAATACATCAATTTCCGCGATTAGCCCGAATTTCTCACCGCAGGGCGAGAAGTGCGGGCCAGCAGAAACGTACCGGTATACAATTACCTGTGCAGGGTAAAGTAGACTAGAATGGCCCCCATCAACCACAGCGAAACAAGCAGACAATGACCCAACCAACCCAGGCACAATCCAGTACACTCCCGCCACGAAAAAACAGCTACAGCAATCAAAACCTGATTGAATGCGGACATGGTATGTTATTTGGCCCGGGCAACGCACAGCTGCCGTCACCTCCCATGCTGATGTTCGACCGCATTGTCAGCATCAATAACGATGGTGGCGTATATGGCAAGGGCGAAATTATTGCCGAACTCGACATCAAGCCGGATCTCTGGTTCTTCGGGTGCCATTTCGAAGGTGATCCCGTGATGCCGGGTTGCCTGGGCCTGGACGCCATGTGGCAGCTGGTGGGGTTTTTCCTGGGCTGGAACGGCGGACCCGGGCGCGGGCGTGCGCTGGGTGCCGGTGAGGTAAAATTCAGTGGCCAGGTAACGCCAAAAAACCAGCTCGTAAGCTACCGAATTGATATGAAACGTGTCATCCAGAGAAAGTTGAACATGGGTATTGCTGACGGAACTGTCTCTGTTGACGGGCGTGAGATCTACCACTCTGCCAGTCTGCGTGTCGGTCTTTTTACCTCTACAGATAATTTCTAGGAATCAGGATATGCGTCGTGTCGTCGTAACCGGTCTGGGCATTGTTTCAAGTATCGGCAATAACTGTCAGGAAGTTGCCCGCTCGCTGCGCGCGGGAAAGTCAGGTATTGAATTCGTGAAAGAGTACGAGGAACTGGGCTTCCGCAGCCGGGTTGCCGGTACCGTCAATATTGATATCGAGGAATTGATAGACCGCAAGCTGCGCCGGTTCATGGGCAGCAGCGCCGCCTATAACTACATCGCCATGCAGGAAGCCGTCAATGACTCCGGGCTTGCTGAAGACCAGGTATCGAATACCCGTACCGGGCTGATTGCCGGCTCCGGCGGCGCATCCACCGAGAATGTCTCGCAGGCAATAGATCTGCTGAGAGAAAAAGGCATCCGGCGGGTCGGTCCGTACATGGTGCCACGCACCATGTCGAGCACCAATTCAGCCTGCCTGGCTACCCCGTTCAAGATTCATGGTGTGAATTACTCCATCAGTTCCGCCTGCTCCACCAGCGCTCACTGCATCGGCAACGGCTATGAACTGATCCAGTACGGCAAACAGGATATCGTGTTTGCCGGTGGCGGCGAGGAACTGCACTGGACCCTGACCCTGATGTTTGACGCCATGGGCGCACTCTCCTCCAAGTACAACGACACGCCGGAAACGGCCTCACGTCCCTATGACGCAACCCGTGACGGCTTTGTTATCGCCGGCGGCGGCGGCATGGTGGTACTGGAAGAGCTCGAGCATGCCCGGGCGCGCGGCGCAAAGATCTACGCGGAAGTCACTGGCTACGGCGCCACTTCGGATGGCTACGACATGGTGCAGCCATCCGGTGAAGGTGCGGTGCGCTGCATGCAGCAGGCACTGGAAACAGTGGACCAGCCGATTGACTACATCAATGCCCATGGCACCAGCACCCCGGTCGGCGACATGCGTGAACTGGAGGCCGTCCGCACCGTGTATGGCGACAATATTCCTGCAATCAGCTCGACAAAATCACTCTCCGGCCATTCGCTTGGCGCCGCCGGCGTCCACGAAGCGATTTTTTCGCTATTGATGATGCAGGAGGATTTCATCAGCGCCTCCGCCAATATCAATGAACCGGATCCGGTGGGGGCCAATTTTCCGATCGTGCGTGAACTCACGGAAAATGCCGGGCTGAACACCATCATGTCCAACAGTTTCGGTTTTGGCGGCACCAACGCTACCCTTGTATTTCAGCGCCTCCGGGAAGACTGACCGCTACTGCAGCAGGGTTTTCACCTCATTGCCTGTAACGCCGCTCGCGACGTGACTCGCGCCAGCGCTGGAACGTGGGGTACTTCAGGTAGCCCTCGCTCAGCACATAATCCAGGATATTGCGCAAGCGGTAGAACTGGACCACGGAATCAGCCCGGATGATTTCACGGCCATCCCGGTCAAAAATAATCAGCGTCGGAGTATAAAACAGCCCCAGCTCTTCCGCCCACGCCCGTGACGTGGTGCGCTTGCCTG
This sequence comes from Gammaproteobacteria bacterium, assembly GCA_003230545.1. Taxonomy (GTDB): domain Bacteria; phylum Pseudomonadota; class Gammaproteobacteria; order UBA9214; family UBA9214; genus SZUA-186. The sequence continues at coordinate 13,001 of QIFB01000067.1, forward strand.
ACGGAGTAATCACCGGTGTATTTTCCCAGAATGACAGTTGCACATTTTCGAACTGTGCGATGCGCTCCCTGATCTCCGGATCACCGAGCGGTCCGCTGTGCAGCACATCACAGGCATGACAGTTCCCTTGCTCGAAAAACACCACCAGTGGTTGCTCGCCCGGAATACGGCTGCGATCCAGCATGTAGGGACCCGGTGTAAAGAAATCCTGGTCAATCATGTCGCCGGTTTCAAACACCAGTGGCACATCGGCCCGCGCGAGGTAGTCCCTGAACTGCTCGGTCCGGTAGTGACCGTCCGCCACATATTCCAGCGCTGCCCGAAAACGGTATGGCGGGTAGTAGCCACGCAATCGCAGGGCCTCATTGCCATCAACATCATAGAAAATCACTGAGGGGGTAAAATTCGTTTTCTCACGTACTGAGAACTTGCTCTCTACCGTCTCATTACCTGACAGGTCGGTCACCATGCGATCTCCATGGATATCAATCCCGACCATATCGAAATGCTTTTGCAAATACGTTCGAATGTCTTCCAGGGCGAGATCCTTTTCAAGGAAGGTCTTGCAGTAGGGGCAATACTTCTGCCCGAAGTAGACGATGATTCCGCTCTTTCCAGCCTCCCTGGCCTCTCTGACATCTTCCTCCAGATCCAGAAAACTGAGCTTGAACCAGTCAGGAAACTCCAGCGGCTCCTCCAGCGGCTGGTCATCGAACGTAAAGAAATCATCAGGCGGCGGCTGACTGGCAGATCCTGGCCCGGAACCAGAGATCAGCGCTAACAGGTAGCAAGCTGCAAAAAACCGCTGTGCTGTCATCGTCTGCTTTTCCTGTTGTCTGCCGGCGACTAGCTGATTAGCCGACGCGCCAGCTGGCCCGGCTGGTTTCTGTCTCCCACACGGTGACCTCGGTGACCGGGTAACCCTCTCCTGCTACATATTCAAAGATCATGCGGGCAATGTGCTCGGCCGTAGGATTGAAATCAACGACTTTCACCCGCTCTCCGGCCCCTTCAAGAACCGGCAGGACCGGGTCATCCCGGTGCAGCAACAGGGTATGGTCGATTTCCCGGTCAAGCCAGCCCCACACCAGTTGCTTCAGGTCTGTAAAATCCTTCACCATCCCGCGCTCGTCGAGCACATCACTTTCCAGGGTAATTACGGCGCGTGCGTTGTGACCATGCAAATGCCGGCACTTGCCCGGGTAATTGATCAGGCGATGGCCGTAGCAGAACGAAACTGATTTTGATACCTGGTACATGCCGTCAGGCCTTATTCATGGAGTTATGAACGGGAGTTGATCCAGTATCTGCATATTCACGTCTGACTGGAGTCGTTCCGGACCGGTTTCGCCGGCCCCTCACCTCATTCTATGTAGCCTGACCGTTAATGGCTATACAGGATGGCAATAAATTTATTAGAATAGCCCCGATGTTAACTGGAATCTGTCTCCTGAACCGCAACTGATGGCCGGCATGCCTACATGGACCGTCCTGGGCGGCGGCTATCAGTCCTATCTGAAAGGCGATTTTGACGCGGCCTATGCGGAATGGCTGCCGCTGGCCGAACTCGGTGATGTCGAGGCACAGTACAATCTCGGGGTCATGTATGACGAGGGTGCCGGCGTCGACCGGGACCTTGCCAGCGCAGCAGACTGGTACCGCAGGGCGGCAGAACAGGGCTTTGTCGATGCCCAAACCAATCTTGGCATGATGTACTACCAGGGACAGGGTGTCCCGCGCAATTATCAGGAAGCCGCCCGCTGGTTCCGGCAGGCCGCAGACCAGGGGGACAGTGAAGCCACGGTCTGCCTGGAACGGGTTACGCAACAGCTGTCGACTGACGACTGACCCCCTGCCCGGCAGTCCCCGCACACACGCCGATCCCCCGATAAACCCTGCAATACCTGCACCATTACTCGATAAATCATGAAGTTGTATACTTGTTATAAAGCTGACAGGTAATGCTGGTGAGCCCCGCGATGAATGAGTCAATATCAGTACAGCCCGGCCCGATTCTGCTGGATCCTGGTTATCCACTGCCCGGCAGCATCCGTCGCCCGGATTATCGGCCCGGTGAACGCGAAGCCCTGATCCGCGAAATCAGGGCACTGCTTGAAGCCCGTGATGCGGTACTGGTGGCGCACTACTACACCGATGAAGACCTCCAGATGATTGCCGACGAGACCGGCGGCACCGTTGCTGACTCACTGGAAATGGCACGCTTCGGTAACCGGCACAAGGCCACTACGCTGGTCGTGGCCGGTGTGCGCTTCATGGGTGAGACCGCCAAGATCCTCAATCCGGAGAAACGCGTGCTGATGCCGACACTCGAGGCCGAGTGCTCGCTCGACCTGGGCTGCCCGCCCGCCGAATTCATCCCCTTCTGCGATGCAAACCCGGACCGGACTGTCGTCGTCTATGCCAACACCTGTGCCGAGGTAAAGGCCCGCGCAGACTGGGTCGTCACCTCCAGTATTGCTGTCGATGTAGTCAATCATCTGCAAGCGCGCGGGGAGAGAATCCTGTGGGCGCCTGACCGTTACCTGGGCAATTATATCCAGCGGGTCAGCGGTGCCGATATGCTGCTGTGGCAGGCAAGCTGCATCGTACATGAGCGCTTCAAGGCCGAGGCATTGCAGAACCTGGCCAAACATCACCCGGATGCGGCCATTCTGGTACACCCGGAATCACCGGAAGCCGTGATTGAACTTGCCGACGTGGTCGGCTCAACCACCCGGCTCATCAAGGCAGTCCGTGAGCTCGATAACATGAAATTCATTGTTGCCACTGACAACGGCATCTTTTACAAGATGAAACAGGCCGCTCCCGACAAGACCTTCATGGAAGCCCCCTCTGCCGGCGAAGGCGCCACCTGTGAAAGCTGCGCCCACTGTCCGTGGATGGCAATGAATCATCTCCGCAACCTCGCGGAGGTCCTGAGAAACGGCACCAATGAAATTCACGTGCCCGTTGATATCGGCAGGAAGGCCCTGAAAGCTACCCAGCGTATGGTGGAATTCGCGGCTGCCAGCAAGTAATCCGGGTACCGGCAGAATCAGCGGCCCTGCAGCTTGTTCAGGTGTCCAGAATCCGTTTCCCGGCAAACCCGATTGCACCGGTGTTGCAATGGGCCAGGGTTGCGGACCAGGTATTGATCATCTCTTCCCTGGCAGACGCCAGGCAGTCGGCCAGGTGCCAGTCAACATCGATTCCCATGCTGGCAATCCTGGCATCCCGCATGGATACTTCAGGTACATAATCCGGTGAGCACGGCATGTCCAGCAACAGGGCCAGCGCCACATTCATCTCGACCGGCACCTCGAACTCGCCACTGTCCGTCAACACCTTTACACCTTGCGTCTCCATGGCAGTCTCGATTACACCGAGTATATTTCCCAGCGCCTCCCGGCTGGTTCCATCCTGGTTGAAAATCGTCAACTGGTAACTGCGAACCAGTTGCCGGGTGTCCTCACCAAAATAAATACCGACCAGTGCCAGGTAGGAATACAGCTGGTAGCCCCGGACCCCGTCATTGACCACATCACGGTAGGCCCCGGTCAGCATGCCCGCCTGGCTGCAATAGCGGTCAAACGGGTCCGATTGGGTCACCATGTGTGCAATGGGCAGCATGGCCAGTTCATAGGCATCAAGCATGGCTGATAACGTAACCAAGGGCTGCTACTATGGCGTTATCCCGGCGTGCCAACAGCTTGTCCGTATGCGCCGCGCCGGCAGAACTGCATGATGCGAACCCCGGAACAGGACGGATTGCCAGACATATGGATTATGTTCACTCCGGTTATTCAACCATTGGCACTGTTGCCGGCCTCATTGCCCGGACCCTGCAGACCTGCGGTCACGACCCGGAACCGCTGTTTACGGAGATCGGGATCGATATCAATGAGCTGGCCAGGCCCGGCGCGCGCTTCCCGGTCACCCGCATGCAGCGCCTGTGGCAGCTGGCAGTCGATGAGACCGGAGACGCGTGTTTCGGCCTGGCAGCCGCCGCACAGTTCCAGCCGGCCGTGCTGCACGGGCTCGGTCTGGCCTGGCTTGCCAGCGACACCCTCAGGGACGCTCTCACCCGGCTGGTGCGTTACTCACGGCTGATATCGACGGCGGCCGATATTCGCCTGCAGGACACTGCGGATGGAGTCAACCTGGTGGTCGTGCCACCGGCTGAAATGACAGAATTTGTACCTGCCGCACTCGATGCTGCCATGGCTGTATTCCTGCGGATGTGCCGGACCACCGGGGGCAGCGGAATCTCTCCGGTACACGTCAAACTGATGCGGCCTGAACCGGACTGCGCCGACCGGTTCAGCGAGGAATTCAGAGCGCCGATCGTGTACGGTGCTGACGCCAATGTGCTGGTATTCGACCAGTGCCATATGGATGCTGCTCTTCCCAACGCCAACCCGGAGCTTGCGCGCATCAATGACCAGACTGTCGTGGATTACCTGGCACGGTTCGACCGTGAAAGTATTACCCTGCAGGTACGCGCAAGGATTATCGAACAATTACCGGATGGATCACCCAACCAGGGGGGAATAGCCGATTCATTGCATGTCAGCCTGAGAAGCCTGCAACGCAGGCTGAAAAACGAGAACACCAGCTACAAGTCCCTGCTGGAAACCACGCGCCGCGAGCTGGCGGTCCACTATATCCGGCACTCGGGGCGGACCATCGGTGAAATTACCTACCTGCTGGGTTTCTCCGAGCCCAGTAATTTTGCCCGTGCCTTCAAACGCTGGACCGGCAAGTCGCCGGCTGATTTTCGAATCAATACCTGAACGGCCCGGACTGCAAGACTGTCTACAGGACCTCCTTGCGCAAATGCCATTCTCCTTCGACCGCCTCAATGGACTCGCGATACGTATCGATTTCGCCAGCCAGTGCTTTTTCTATCGCCGTACACACGGCCTGTGCCGCCTCGATGCGCTGTAAAAATACATAATCGGCACCGGCCGCGTATAAACGCTTGCTCTCCGCCAGCTCAATCGCATTGGCAATGATGATTGCATCGGGGTTTACCCGCCGCGCCGCTTCTACAATCCTGCGATTGGATGTCCCCTTCAATACATTGTCGGGGACAGTACAGACAACCACCCTGGCCTTGTCAACGCCTGCATGACGCAGCGTTTCGCTGTTTCCAAGGTCGCCGTATCTGACAACCGCACCCCGGGCGGCAATACGGGAGTGCAGGCCCACATTAAAATCCACTACCAGTATCCTCGACATGATACCCGGATAGTTCCGTTCCAGATCATGCAACAGTGAAGAAGCAACCCGGTGGAACCCGAGTATTGCAACACTGAAGGATTCATCATCATCGGCCATCTTTCCTGTTGGCAGACTGAACCCGATACGCCCGAGAAATGCACCGAGTTTCTCATGTATGGCATCTGCCTGCCGGAACATTACCGGCGTCAGCAGGGCGGTTATGACAAACGCGAAGATGATGGAACTGTTAAGCCCGCTGCTGATGTGCCCCAGCTTCACACCCAGAAACCCGATCACCAGGCTGAACTCCGATATCTGTGCCAGCCGGGTCGAGGTAACCATGGCATTACGACGATCGAGACCTGAAAAATACAGCAACGGGAAAAACAGCAGGTAACGCACCAGCAGTGCCAGGGCAGCCAGCAGGCCTGCGAGCATGATTACCTCGTAGCTGTCCGGCGCCGGAATACTCATGCCGAGACCCACAAAGAACAGCGTCACAAAGAAGTCCTTTACCACGCTTACCTTGCCGATAATTTCAATGCTGTAGGGAAGACTGGCAATGGTTGCGCCGGCAATCAGGGCACCCATCTCGGCACCAACCGCAAGGTGCAGGTCAATACCGATGATGGCTTGTGTGATCACATCGAGATTCATGCCCAGAAAAACGACAATAAAACACCACGACAGCGCAGCCATGAAAATGACTTCGGGCATCTTCGCTATCCAGCGAAAACCGATCGGGATGACGTATCTCGCAAACAACGCAGCCATCAGCCCGAGCGCCACTATGCCTGCGAACGACCGGAAGATCGGCCCGACTTCAGGGGCATCGAAGCTGGGCTGAATCGCGATCATGGCAATGGCCCAGATATCCTGGAATATCAGCAACCCCAGCGATATCCGCCCCGTCTCGGTGTCCAGCTGGAATGATTGCTGGAACAGCTTCACCACCAGCAGTGTCGATGAAGCCGCCAGCACAAAGCCGATATACAGCGGTGTATGAATCCCGGCAGCAAGCAGTTCTCCACCGACACCAAACCAGATCAGCAATTTGGTAACAATAACACCGAAGGCGACACACAACGGGTATTGCAACAGTCCGGTCACAATCAGGATCCTGCCGCTGGCAAGCAGCTTGCGCACATCGATCTCGAGACCGATCAGGAACAGCAGGAAAATCAACCCGAGCCCGGCGATGGTCTCTATATTGTCCGGCTCGGTAACCAGGCCGGCACCGACCGGTCCAAGCACAACCCCGGCAACCAGAAATGCGGCGATTTCCGGTATCCCGAGCCGGGTAAAGACGATGGCCAGGACACCTGCCAGCACGATACTCAGCCCGATGTCCTGCACCAGTGAAGGCAGGCTACCGGCACTGGCAACCACCGGCGCCGGTATCATAAACAACAGCATGGCCATGCAGGCCGGGTAACGGCTAGCGGGTCCGCTGCCAACCACTAGATACTTCTTCCGGTAATTATAGTCCCGGTGGTTTCTGGCGGTTATTTTCATTGTCAGGCCTGGCTGATATTGTATCGGTTCGTATGCTTGCACCGGATATTCGACCGAATCATACTCTGTCCCCATAATCCAGCGTTCCGGAAAAAGCCTGACATGATCATAACGTTTTACGGGGTGCGTGGCTCGATCCCGTCTCCCGGAGAAGCCACCGCAAAATATGGCGGCAATACCTCGTGTGTATACATTGAGCTTTCCAATGGCAAGCAACTTGTCCTGGATGCCGGCACCGGTATCCGGAAACTGGGCAAGCAGCTGGTAAACTCTGACGATACCGTCAACATCCTGCTATCGCACGGTCACTGGGACCACATCCAGGGATTCCCTTTCTTTAACCCGCTCTACCAGGCGGGAAGAAAAATCCGTGTATTTACCAGCAACAATAGCCAGCATAGCAAACTGTGCTCGCTGTTCGACCAGATAGACGGCGCCAATTTCCCGGTCGATGCGGCAGACCTTCCGTCAAGTTCCGAGTGCATTTTTGATAATGTAGAAGCAACCCTGTCAGGGGACAATATTCACATCCGGCAGGCCACCATCAATCATCCCGGTGGCGGTTCCGCGTATCGCATCGAGGACGAGGGCACCTCGTGCGCCTATATCACCGACAATGAACTGGAACCTCCCGGGAAGATTACGACCAGCTATGACCAGTGGGTGGAATTCTGTCGGGGTGTGGATGTACTCATTCATGATGCCCAGTACCTGGAGTCCGATATGCCACACAAGCATGGCTGGGGACACTCATTGGTCACGCAGGTACGCCAGCTGGCCGTCGATGCCGAGGTGGGCTGCCTGGCCATGTTCCATCATGATCCGGACCGCACCGACACCGAGATCGATTTCATCCAGCAGGATAACGAGAGCTTTTTCCGTGGCAGGAAGGCCCCGTCAGTCAGCGTGTGTGCCGCGGAGCGTATGCAGATCCGGCTGACAGCACGGTCAGGCGGACAGGCAACTATCGACATCACCTGAAAGGAAACCGCCGGCTTCACGGCTTGCCGGGAGGAAAGTCCGCAAGAATACCGTCAACCGCAGTTTGAATATTCCGGGTGGTTTCTTCCGGGGAAGCTTGCGGTCCACGGAATTCAGCACATCGATAATCAGGGTACCCTCCTCGTACTCGCTGACAAGGGTGCGCCGCGGACTACCCCAGCAGCAACGGTACGAGCCGTACCAGGAAGACCCGTAGTAATCATTGATGGTGTCCACGCGAATCCTGCTGTCAATTGCACCCAGCCAGGTCACATAGACATCCGGCGCTCCGGAATCGGCTTTACGATAGCCCTTCGCCTCAAGCCGGGCATCAACTGCGGCAACCACCCGGTCGTTGATGAGTGCATTGTTGACCCGCAAATCCGTACCGGGGGGTGATTCATCCGGCAACCAGGCATATGTGCGGATACTGCTAAAATCGAAATCCGGATTGTAGTCGACAGCAACCTGCAGTGTAGCGCAGGACACCAATAACACTGACAGAACGCATGCCGCACAGCGAGGACCCGTAAGGATAGCCGGAATAGGACCGTACTGTTAGCCCCGGGCTCTCCATCTACGACCTTGGTTCAATAGACAACCGGGAAACGATTGCTAAACTTGCAAAAGCATGGTCTCGTAAAACCCAGGGATAAAAAAGAATGAAGGAACGCAGGCACAAAAATGACCGGCGCACCTATAAAGCCGCCATGGACAAGTCTCCCGGAAATAACCGCCGCCGGCACCCGGACCGGCGCCTGAACAATATCATGGTGGAATGGATCCCCATGGGACTGGTCCATTCCCATCCAGTCTCAAAACACCTGTTTGATATGACCCGGCGCTTCTTCAAGGCCTCCTGATTCAACTCCCCCGATACAGCGTTACCGGCCCGGGTAATTCGTCCAGGCGGGGATACCTGCTCGTCATTTGATGCAGTAACTTCTAATTGAAGCATTTCATCGCTATCAGTCCAGATTCGCATAATTTCTATATATGGCATTTTTTATTTACGCATAACGT
>QIFB01000040.1 GCA_003230545.1 Gammaproteobacteria bacterium
CAGCGCGGTGCAAAGAAACGCAAGTTCGTCGAAGTGATCGCCGGCTGATACCGGCAGACAGCAGCTAACCGGAAGCCCCGCCATTGAGCGGGGCTTTTTATTTGTTGATATATGACACATCATGAAATTCATTGACGAAGCAACAATCGAGGTGATCGCCGGCGACGGCGGCAATGGCTGCGTGAGCTTCCGGCGCGAGAAATATATCCCGTTCGGTGGACCGGACGGCGGCGACGGCGGCGACGGCGGCAGTGTCTGGCTGGTAGCGGACAGCAGCATCAACACCCTGGTGGACTTCCGGCACAGCCGGAAATTCCCGGCGCAGCGCGGTGAACACGGCAAGGGCAGGAACTGTACCGGCAAGTCGGGCGACGATCTCGTGGTCGCGGTCCCGTCAGGCACCATGGTGCATGAAGAGGATACCGGTGAGCTGATCGGCGACCTGGTGGGCGCTGGCCAGCGCTTGCTGGTGGCGCGCGGCGGCTTCCACGGCCTCGGCAATGCACGCTTCAAGAGTTCCACCAACCGCGCGCCGCGGCAGTCGAAACCCGGTACGCCCGGTGAACGCCGACGGCTGCACCTGGAGCTTAAACTGCTGGCCGATGTCGGCCTGCTGGGCCTGCCGAACGCAGGCAAGTCGACGCTGATTCGCGCCGTATCCTCGGCGCGCCCGAAAGTGGCGGATTACCCGTTTACCACGCTCTACCCGAACCTGGGGGTGGTCAGCGTCTCCGCACACCGCAGCTTCGTGATGGCGGATGTTCCCGGGCTGATCGAGGGGGCCGCGGAAGGTACCGGCCTCGGGATCCAGTTCCTGAAACACCTGGCGCGTACCCGGCTGCTACTGCACCTGGTGGATACCGGGCCTGCCGGCGATCCGGTCGGTGATGTCGAAACCATCCTGGCCGAACTCGGAAAGTTCAGCCCGGAGCTCGTAGCGCGGGAACGCTGGCTGGTGCTCAACAAGACCGACCTGCTGCCAGCCGATGACAGCCGGGAACACTGCCGGGAGATAGTTGCAGCGCTGGGCTGGACCGGACCGGTGTTCGAGATATCGGCCCTGAGCGGTGCAGGGACCCGGGCACTGGCCAGTGCAATCATGGTATTTCTGGAAGCGGGTATGGAAGCGGAGGACTAGTGGGTACTGACGGCATTCCCGTCATTGCGAGCATCGCGAAGCAATCCCTGTCACGAGGCTCCGCAGGAGCCCGTGGTGATCTTCTGAGATCCCATCGCTGTCGCCCGGGGCGCCTGCGGCGGATTGCTTCGTCGCTTTGCTCCTTGCAATGACGTATAAATCAGCAATGTAGCCCGGATGAAGAGAAGCGGAATCCGGGACCTGATCAGAACAAGTTTCCCGGATTACGGCCTGACGGCCTTCATCCGGGCTACCTGGTTGCATAGTATTGAGGGAATCAGGCATCAGTAGCATCAGGGTGGCAGGAGACCTCTGGCCGATGACGGACCAACTGAAAACAAGTGAGTGCAAACGCTGGGTCATCAAGATCGGCAGTTCCCTGCTGACGAATGACGGGCGTGGCCTTGACGTGGCCGCGATTCAGGGCTGGGTAGACCAGATGGTTGCCCTGAAGCGTACCGGGGTGGAGCTGTTACTGGTCTCTTCCGGCGCCGTCGCGGAAGGCATGACGCGTCTCGGCTGGTCCGAGCGCCCGCATGCCCTGCACCAGCTGCAGGCCGCGGCGGCCGTTGGCCAGATGGGGCTCATCCAGGCCTATGAATCACGCTTCCAGCAACACAAGCTGCACACCGCCCAGGTACTGCTGACGCACGATGACCTGGCGGACCGCCAGCGTTACCTGAATGCCCGCAGCACCCTGCAGACCCTGCTGGACCTGAATGTTATCCCGGTGGTCAACGAAAACGATACCGTGACCACCGAGGAAATCCGCTTCGGGGACAACGACACGCTGGCCGCCCTGGTCGCCAACCTGATCGAGGCGGAGTTGCTGGTGTTTCTCACCGACCAGCAGGGTATGTTCAGCAGCGACCCGCGCACCGATCCGGGTGCCGAGCTGATCCAGGAGGCGCAGGCCGGTGAGAAACGCCTGGAAACCATGGCCTCGGGCAGTGGTGGCGCGCTCGGCCGCGGCGGCATGCTCACCAAGGTCAGGGCCGCCACGCGTGCGGCGCGCTCCGGGACCCTGACCGTAATTGCATCCGGTCGGGACGAGAATATCCTGCAACGCATCGCCGCCGACGATTTCCGCGGTACCCGCCTGTATCCCGCCAGGGAACCACTGGCCGCCCGCAAGCAATGGCTGGCCGGCCAGTTGCAGGTGCGCGGCAGCCTGTCACTTGATCCGGGTGCGATGCAGGTCCTGCAGGATGCCGGCAGCAGCCTGTTGCCGGTCGGCGTGACCCGTGTTGAAGGGGAATTCGAGCGCGGCGATCTCGTGGTGTGTTTCGGACCGGGTGGCGAGGAAGTGGCGCGCGGCCTGGTCAACTACAGTGCGGCAGAGTCGCGCCGGATTATCGGACATGTCAGCAAACGGATCGAGTCCATTCTCGGATACGTCGATGAGCCCGAGCTGATTCACCGTGACAACCTGGTGCTGCTGACATGAAAAAGCGGTAGTGGCCCGGTCTGTATCAGGCCGAATACCCGTTAAAGCATCGGGCACAAGTAAATTCGGCCCTGCAAAGAACGGTATTGTAGGGCGGAATTTATTCCGCCAGACAAACTTACAGGTTACGCAGGTGCTGGTTAAGGCGGCTCTTGTGACGCGCAGCCTTGTTCTTGTGGATCAGGCCCTTGCCGACCGCACTGTCAATGACCGGGACGGCATCCTTGTAGGCCTGCTTTGCATCGTCCGTATTACCCGCGTCGATGGCAGTGAACACCTTCTTGATCGAGGTGCGCAGATTGGAGCGCTGACTGGTGTTCCGCTGGCGGTGTTTCTCTGCCTGGCGGGCACGCTTGGTTGCTTGTGCTGAATTGGCCAAAAAGTCTGCTCCTGCTCGATCCGGTGATTCAAAAGACGGCGTACTATGCGGATTTAACGGGACTTTGTCAATGTCCGGCCGCTGGTGGACGGTCAAGTCGGGACCTTGATTGGGGTATGATGGCGGGCTTGGAAATGCGTACTGGCAGCATCCTGAAATGAGCGATAAGTTACTGAAAAATACAGTAGTAGTAGGGTCGATGACACTGGCGTCGCGGGTGCTCGGGCTGGTGCGTGATGTGGTGCTGGCCGGTTTCGGCGCCACCGCCGCCATGGATGCCTTCTTTGTCGCCTTCAAGATCCCGAATTTCATGCGCCGCCTGTTTGCCGAGGGGGCCTTTTCCCAGGCCTTCGTGCCGATTCTCTCGGAGTACAAGGAACAGCGTGACCACGCTGCTGTCCAGCAGCTGGTTAACCGGGTGGCCGGGACCCTGCTGGGTATCCTGTCGCTGGTGACGGTGGTGGGCGTGCTGGCCAGCCCGGTATTGATCACCCTGTTCGCGCCAGGATTCCTGTACCGCGATGCCAGCCAGTTTGAACTGGCGGCGCAGATGCTGCGCATGACGTTCCCCTACCTGCTGTTTGTGTCACTGGTCGCTTTCATTGCCGGCATCCTGAATACCTGGGGCCGGTTCGCGGCAGCCTCGCTTGCGCCGGTCTGGCTGAATGTCGTGTTGATCGGGGCAGCGCTCGTGGTCGCCCCGCAACTCGAGCAGCCGGTGTTGGCGCTGGCCGGCGGCGTGCTGGTCGCGGGACTGGTGCAGTTGCTGTTTCTGCTGCCGGCGGTGCAGCGCATCGGGCTGCTGCCGCGGCCGCGCTGGGGGGGACGCGATGCCGGTGTCCGGCGCATCATGAAACTCATGCTGCCGGGGATCTTCGGTTCCTCGGTTGCACAGATCAACCTGTTGATCGACACCCTGATTGCGTCATTCCTGGTGACCGGCAGCGTGACCTGGCTGTATTACTCCGACCGGCTGATGGAATTCCCGCTGGGCGTGTTCGCAATTGCCCTGTCGACCGTTATTCTGCCAAGCCTGTCGCGCAGTTATGCCAATGCCTCAGATGCAGAGTTTTCCCGCACCCTGGACTGGGGCCTGCGCTGGGTCCTGCTGATCGGGATACCCTCGGCTGTCGCCCTGTTGATCCTTGCGTCTCCGATGCTCACCACGCTGTTCATGTACCGTGATTTCACCGCGGCCGATGTTGATATGGCCGGGCTCAGCCTGATGGCCTATGCCATCGGGCTGCCGGGTTTTATGCTGATCAAGGTACTGGCGCCCGCCTTTTATGCACGCAAGGATCCGCGCACACCGGTGCGTATCGCGGTGGTGGCGCTGGTGACCAATATCGTGCTGAACCTGGCGTTCGTGGTGCCCATGGTGCAACTGGAGATACCGGGACCGCACGCCGGGCTGGCGCTGGCGACCTCGATCGCTGCCTGGGTCAATGCCGGGATGCTGTTCACGGTGCTGGTACGCCGGTCTGTCTACCGGCCACGGGCGGGATGGCCACGGTTTTTTCTGCAGACCGGGTTGGCCGGGGGAGGGCTTGCCGGTCTGTTGTGGTGGGGCGTGCCGGATACGCTGTACTGGGTCGGCTGGAATGCTAGTGAGCGTGCACTGAAGCTGCTGCAATGGGTTGCCATGGGCGCCGTCGTGTATTTCCTGGGACTGCGTGCCTGTGGCCTGCGGCTGGCGACACTGTGGCATGAACGGGAAGCGGACTAGACTGTGGAACTGGTGCGTGGTCTGCATAATCTGCGTCCCCGGCACCGCGGTTGTGTGGCGACCATCGGCAATTTCGATGGCGTGCACCGCGGCCACCAGGCCGTATTCGAACAACTGTCGCATACGGCGCGTGCACAGCAGCTGCCGCTGACCGTTATTACCTTCGAACCCCAGCCACGGGAATTTTTTGACCCGGCTGCAACCCCGTCGCGGCTGACCCGCCTGCGCGAGAAGCTGCAGGCCATGCGGGCGTGTGGTGTCGACCGGGTGGTGTGCCTGCGTTTCAATGCCGGTCTTGCCAGCCTGCCGCCCGCTGACTTTATTCGCGCCATCCTGGTCGAGGGCCTGGATGTCCGCCACCTGGTGGTCGGCGATGATTTTCGCTTTGGCAGGGACCGTGCCGGCAACTTTGCCTTGCTGAAACAGGCCGGTACGCAGCAGGGGTTCCCCGTTGTTACCATGCAGACCTTTGATGTCGGCGGCAGCCGGGTGAGCAGTACCCGCATCCGTGCTGGGCTGGAGGCCGGTGACCTGGAAACGGCGGCGTCATTGCTGGGCCGTCCCTACGGGATGTGCGGGCGGGTGGCGCACGGCGACAAGCGCGGTCGTACCATCGGCTATCCGACCGCCAACATTCACCTGCACCGGATCGTGGCCCCGGTGGCGGGGGTGTTTGCCGTGGAAATGCATGGACTCCCGGGCGCACCGCTGCCGGGGATTGCCAATATCGGCAGCCGGCCCACCGTCGGCGGGGTCCGCAGCCAGCTGGAAGTCCACCTGTTCGATTTTGACCGGGATATCTACGGATGCCATGTCGAGGTCAGTTTCCTGCACAAGATCCGGGAGGAGCAGCGTTTCGAAACACTGGAGGCATTACAGGCGCAGATCCGTCAGGATACGGAGCAGGCACGGACCTGGTTTGCCGACCGGTAATGCCTTTCCCCGCGAGGCGCGGGTCCTACGGGGGACACCAATCAAACGGTAGGACCGGCCCCCGGCCGGGAATGCATTTGCGGTGAACAGTTTAAATCGGAATCCTGATGGGTTATAACTCTGCGGCTTCTGCGCCGCTGCGGTGAACAGATAAATGACTGACTATAAGGATACGCTCAACCTCCCGAAGACGGCCTTTCCAATGAAGGGCAATCTACCCAACCGCGAGCCGGATACGCTCAAGCGCTGGGAGGAGATGGACCTGTACAGCCGCTTGCGCAAGGCCGGCGAGGGGCGTCCGCGTTTCGTGCTGCACGACGGGCCACCCTATGCCAATGGCGATATCCATATCGGTCACGCGGTCAACAAGGTGCTCAAGGACATTATCGTCAAGAGCAAGACCCTGAGCGGGTTCGACGCGCCCTATGTCCCCGGCTGGGACTGTCACGGACTGCCGATCGAGCTCAACGTGGAGAAGAAGGTGGGCAAGGCCGGGCACAAGGTGGATGCCGCCACCTTTAGAAAGGCCTGCCGCGAATATGCCGGCAAGCAGGTGGACGGCCAGCGCAAGGATTTTATCCGTCTCGGTATCAGCGGCGACTGGCATAACCCCTATCTCACCATGCAGCACGAATTTGAAGCCAACATCATTCGTGCACTGGGCAGGATCGTGGAAAATGGCCACCTGACCAGGGGTTCCAAGCCGGTGCACTGGTGCACGGATTGCGGCTCGGCACTGGCCGAGGCGGAGGTTGAATACGAGGACAAGGATTCGCCGGCCATTGATGTCCGCTTCAGCGTACTGAACGAGGCCGGGTTACTGGCGCGCTGTCACCATGTCGAGGGACAGTCCGGTGAAGGGCCGGTCTCGGTGGTGATCTGGACCACCACCCCGTGGACCCTGCCGGCGAACCGGGCCGTGGCGCTGAATCCCGGGCTGGATTATGTGGTGGTGCAATGTGACACCGGGCACGGCGCGGAAAGATTGCTGCTGGCCGATGCCTTGCTGAAAGATGTCATGCTGCGCTTCGGCGCGGAACAACATCAGGTGCTGGCCTACTGCAAGGGCAGTGACCTGGAGGGCCTGCAACTCGGCCACCCGTTCTATGCGCGCGAGGTCCCCGTCATTCTCGGCGAACACGTCACCACCGAGGCCGGTACCGGCGCGGTGCACACGGCACCCGGTCACGGCCAGGACGACTTCGTAGTCGGCAGTCGCTACGATCTTGCCGTGGATAACCCGGTTGGCGGCAACGGCTGCTTTTTGCCGGACACCGAACTGTTCGGCGGGCAGCACGTGTTCGCCGCCAATGCGAGTGTGATCGAGGTGCTGAAAAGCCGCGGCACACTGGTGCATGAGGAAAAGCTGCGCCACAGCTATCCGCATTGCTGGCGTCACAAGATCCCGATCATCTTTCGCGCCACGCCGCAGTGGTTTATCAGCATGGATCACAACGGCCTGCGCGCGGCGGCACTGGCCGGAATCAAGCAGGTCGAGTGGGTGCCGGACTGGGGCGCGGCGCGCATCGAGGGCATGGTCGGGAACCGCCCGGACTGGTGCATTTCCCGGCAGCGCACCTGGGGGGTGCCGATCACCCTGTTCGTGCACAAAAAGACCGGTGCACTGCACCCGGTGAGCATCGACCTGATCGAGGCCGTGGCCAAACGTGTAGATGCACAGGGTATCGATGCCTGGTTCGAGCTGGATCCCACCGAGTTGCTGGGCGGAGACGTGGATGATTATGAAAAGGTCACCGACACCCTCGATGTCTGGTTCGATTCCGGGGTGACGCATTACACCGTCCTCGAGCAGCGCGATGAGCTGGGCTATCCTGCCGACCTTTACCTGGAAGGGTCGGACCAGCACCGTGGCTGGTTCCAGTCCGCACTGCTGACCGCGGTCGCCATGAACGGGGTGCCACCTTACCGGGAAGTGCTCACGCACGGCTTTACCGTCGATGCGAAGGGCCAGAAGATGTCCAAGTCCAGGGGCAACGTGGTGGCGCCGCAGAAGGTCGTCAACTCGCTGGGTGCAGACATCCTGCGCCTGTGGGTGGCGGCCACTGATTACCGCGGCGAGATGAGTGTGTCCGACGAGATTCTCAAGCGCACCGCGGATGCCTACCGCCGGCTGCGCAATACCTCGCGGTTCCTGCTGGCGAACCTGCACGGGTTTGACCCGGTGGCCCACCTGCTGGACCCGGAGCAGATGCTGAACCTGGACCACTGGGTCGTGGAACGCACGCGCGAGCTGCAGGAGCAGGTGCGCCAGGCCTACGAGGTCTACGAGTTTCATCGCATTTACCAGCTGGTGCATAACTTCTGTGCTGTCGACCTCGGCAGCCTGTACCTCGATATCATCAAGGACCGGATCTATACGCTGCAGGAAGACAGCATCCCGCGACGTTCCGCGCAGACCGCACTGTTCCATGTCGCGGAATGCCTGGTGCGCTGGCTGGCCCCGATCCTGAGTTTTACCGCCGAGGAAATCTGGCGGCACTTGCCGGGAGAACACGACGACTCCGTGTTCCTGTCAACCTGGTATGAACTGCCACCGGCATTTTTTTCAGAGAACGAGGCACTGAATGCAATGGGCACCGGCTTCTGGAGTCATGTGATCAGCGTACGCGAGGCGGTCAGCAAGGAACTGGAGAAACTGCGCGTGGACGGCGCAATCGGTTCATCGCTTGATGCCGAGGTGGATCTGTATGTGGATGACGATACCCGTGCCATGCTGGCGGCGCTCGAGGATGAACTGCGGTTTGTGTTGATCACTTCCCATGCACGTGTGCACGCAGCAGGTGAACACCCGGCGGATGCGGTGGATGCCGCACTCGCAGACCGGTCGGTGTGGATCCGGGTCGCCCCGTCCACTCACAACAAGTGCAGTCGTTGCTGGCATCACTGCGAGGATGTCGGCAGCCATGATTTGCATCCAGAGATTTGCATGCGCTGTGTCGAGAACGTGGACGGCGCCGGTGAAACCCGCCGCTATGCATGACCCGGCGGTTGTCTGACATGAAGTGGTTCTGGTTGTCCGGTGTGGTGTTGATACTGGATCAGTGCAGCAAGCTGATTGCAGATGCGCTGCTGCAATTCAACCAGCCGGTGCCACTGTTGTCGTTCCTCGATCTGCACAAGGTCTACAATCCCGGCGCCGCCTTCAGTTTCCTGAGCGATGCCTCCGGTTGGCAGCGCTGGTTCTTCGTGGGGTTGACACTGCTTGTCAGCCTGGTGCTGGCTGTGTGGCTGCGCCGCCTGCAGGCAGGCCAGGCATGGCTGGCACTGGCCCTGTCACTGATTCTTGGCGGTGCGCTGGGCAACCTGATCGATCGTGTGGTGTACGGCTACGTAATTGATTTTATCGACCTGTATTACGGTGACTGGCACTGGCCGGTATTTAACTTGGCCGATTCGGCCATCACGGTCGGCGCCGGCCTGCTGATACTGGATGCCATACTGGGCCGTGAAAAAGAAGCGTAGGTTGGGCTGAACGGAGTCCGTAGGATGCGGTGAGTGTAACGAACCGCATCAGGAAAAACCGATGCGCATCGCTGCGCTCAGCGCATCCTACGACATCACGAAGTGATGCCCAACCCATCCTGCCGGAAACAACATGAATACCGACATAAAATACCCCATCGGCATCAACAGTACCGTGACCCTGCACCTGTCACTGACGCTGGAAGATGGCACAGTGGCCGAGGAAACCTTCAGTGGCAAACCGCACCGCTTCCGCATGGGCGACGGGTCACTGCTGCACGGCCTCGAACTGGGTCTCTACGGGTTAAAATCCGGGGACACCCGGCACCTGGTGCTTGACCCGGAACAGGCCTGGGGCCTGCGCGACCCGGAAAAGATCCAGCGGCTGCCGCGCGAACGCTTTTCTGTTGACATGCAACTGGCCCCCGGACTGATCATCGGTTTCGATGGGCCGGACGGGGCAGAAGTTCCCGGCGCGGTGCTGTCGGTGTCAGCGGACAGCGTGGAAGTCGATTTCAACCACCCGCTGGCGGGCCATGCCATTGTTTTTGACGTGGAGATCATTGACGTGGTGCCGGCAGAGCAGGATGATGAATGAATACCCGGTTTCATACATACGATACTGTACAGAAGTCAATCAACATAACCTTGCGTGACACGCTGTTGATACATCCCGGTACGCTCGACGGCTGCGTCCCTGCAGTCGCCGGTCACGAAAGCTTGTGTCGATCAACTTCTTTATTGATTTGTAACCTGTAATCCTGTCTGAATACCAATCAGTCTGTTATGAAAATCCTCCTCGCCAATCCCCGCGGTTTCTGTGCCGGTGTCGATCGTGCCATCGAGATCGTCGAGCGTGCACTGGAGCTGTTTGGTGCACCCATCTACGTGCGCCACGAGGTGGTGCACAATCGCCACGTCGTGGACCGCTTGCGCGACTGCGGCACGGTGTTTGTCGAAGAGCTCGATGACGTGCCGGATGAAGCAACGGTCATCTTCAGTGCACACGGCGTGTCGCGGCAGGTGCACACGGAGGCAGAGCGTCGTGGTCTGCGGGTATTCGATGCGACCTGTCCGCTGGTCACCAAGGTGCATCTGGAGGTCAGCCGCCATGCGCAGGCCGGGCGTGAGTGCCTGCTGATCGGGCACCGCGGGCACCCGGAAGTGGAAGGCACCATGGGACAGTACGATAGCGCGAACGGTGGCGCCATCTACCTGGTCGAGTCACCGGCGGATGTGCAGCTGCTCGAGGTTGGTAATCCCGGGGAACTGGCATTCGTTACCCAGACGACGCTGTCCGTCGATGACACAGAACTGATTATCGATGCCATGAAGCAGCGCTTTCCCGAAATTCAGGGGCCGCGCAAGGACGATATCTGTTATGCCACCCAGAACCGGCAGGATGCAGTCAAGTCACTGGCAACGCAGTGTGATGTCATTCTCGTCGTCGGTTCACCCAACAGTTCCAACTCCAACCGCCTGCGCGAGATCGCCGACAAGCAGGGGATACCGGCCTACCTGATCGATGCAGCCGGGCAGATCGAGCAGGAGTGGATCGCGGACAAACACTGCATTGGCGTAACTGCCGGGGCTTCCGCGCCGGAGGAACTGGTCGACGGGGTGGTTGCCAGGCTGCAGTCCTGGGGCGCGCAGCTGGTTACCGAGTCCCGGGGCCGCTCGGAAACGGTGTCGTTCTCGCTGCCGCGGGCGTTGCAGGAGTAGCTGGAGCAGGATGCGCTGAGCGCAGCGATGCGCATCGTACCAGCCCGATGCGGTTCGTTTCACCCACCGCATCCTACGGACTGCGGACTGCCGCGGGCATTGCACCGGTAGGACCGGCGCCCTCGCCGGGAATGGTCACCAGCCCCGTCAATTCCAGCAACCGTCCGGGCTGGAGATCCGGGTGCCGAGCGAGTCGAGCGTATAACTGTTGCAGGTATCGTCGGCCTGGGTCCCCTGGGGGGTGGCTGTAATCCGGTAGGTGATGGTGATGTCATTCGACGGGTCATCCGTGATCGCAACCGTGTAGTTACCGTCCGGTGAAGTCGTGCTGGCAAAGCCGAGATCGGTAATATCCGTCGTGTAGGTACCCCGGTCGGAGTAGAAGCGCTCCTGCCGGTCGGCGATTTCCAGTATGAAGATCATGCCGTCCGAACGATTGGCCTTCATCACCTGATTACGGTAGGAGGGGTAGGCGAAGGCAATGATCACTGCCACGATGGCAAGCACGATCATCAGCTCGATCAGGGTAAACCCGCGTATCAATCTATTCATTACAACCCGTCCTTCCAGCCATTCCGCGATATTGCGGTATCCTGTGCATGATACAAGCCTGCTGGCGCAATGAAGCCTACTGCCGCAGGTCTACCCAGGTGCGCCGCCCGGCCGTGAAGTTCGGGCCGACAGTCTCGGTATCAAGTTCCTCGAGGTCCACCACCTCTACCGGGATGCCATCCGCAGTGCTCGAACTGCTGCTGCCACCCGGATCCGGGAGCCGGTTCTTGTCGATATCGCG
The DNA here is from genome assembly GCA_003230545.1 of Gammaproteobacteria bacterium. Taxonomy (GTDB): domain Bacteria; phylum Pseudomonadota; class Gammaproteobacteria; order UBA9214; family UBA9214; genus SZUA-186. The sequence goes on from QIFB01000040.1 coordinate 11,622, forward strand.
CAGATTCTGTTCCGGTACGTTGCCCGGGGCATAGTCACGGTACTTGTGATACCACGCCAGGTCCGGGTCGCCCGCCAGCAGCTCGGCCAGTACCAGCAGGCCGGTCTTGATGTCCGATTCACTGCTACCGGCCAGCGCGGCTTCCAGCGTCAGGATCGCGGCGTCATACTGGGCCAGGACAGCGGCATCGATGTTCTCAAAGAGCTTTTTGTACTGACCGTAGGTCAGGCCGCGGGTCTCCTGGGTAAAGGCGCTGCCCCAGCTCGGGTCGCCGTAACAGGGGATGGATGCGGGTGCACCACGCTGGATGCCATCGGCGAGGTCACCGAAGTGCCAGTACATGGAGGATTCGTACAGCAGGCCGCTCTCGTTCGGGCCTTCATTGTCCGAGATGACCGTCTTGCCCTTGACCTTGGCGGCGGAGAATGCGCGCGCGTAGGTGCCGCCAAAGCGGCCGCCCTTGGTCGGCAGGTCTCCTGCCGGCTGCAGGGTGTACTCGGCCGCGTTGGTGCTGTTATTTACCTTGAGTAACTGGATGGTGAGCGTCCCGTTGCGCCAGCGGTAGCCGCTGCCTTCCTTGCTGAGGACCTTGGTGATGTGCAGATTGTCGGCCGGGTCCTCGATGTAGGCAGCCCCGGGGTCGCTGATGCCGCTGCAGCTGACGGTCTCACCGTACAGGTACTTGGGCGCCCAGCACATGACCTCGTGGTCCCAGTAGTCCACCGGGTCCTGGTAGTTATGCAGGCCAAGCACGCACTGGGCGCGGGTGCCGTGGATGGCGCCGTCGAGGATGCTGCGCGTGCTGAAACTCAGGCGAATGGTCGGGTTTATGCTGTCATCCGGGCAGGTGGCGCTGTCGGCGGTGCCACTCTGGATCTCGTCGAGGGTGAACACCAGGGTGCCGGCAGCGGTGATGCCGTTGACGGTATCGTCGAGGTTTGCCGGTGTTATCCCCGCTTCCAGCTGGCTGGCCAGCATATTCTCGTAGTCCACAATGTCCCAGGTGCGACAGCCAATTTGCAGCGTGGCAGCCGGCGTCAGGTCACCGTTGGCAACCACGACAATGAACTTGTCGGTTTCCGGCAGCGGTGTGGTCTGGGTGTATTCATTGACCTCGGAGGCCAGGGAGGCTTCCGGATTGCCATCGGCATCGGTCTGCAGGGTATCGTAGGCGCGGTTGAGTTCACCCTCGATGGCCTGCAGGCACTTGCCACTGACCTCGGTTTCCTTCCCGTTGTCCGTGGTGGTGTCGCACGGGACACTGCCGGTCAGTACGGCGGCCGCACTGGCCATGCCACGGCGTGGTTCCAGCTCGAACAGGTCGACGTGGTGCACATTGTTGGCAGTATCGTACTCGTGGAAGTGCCCGTCGATACCCCGTCCCAGGCCGTCACTGGTATCGATGTTGTACAGGTGGCTGTGCTTGTTGCGCGAGTTCGGTGCAATGGTGCCACCGGCCAGCGTGCTGCTGTTCGGGCTGTCGGTATGTACGTCGATATGCCCGGCGAGGAACGGTTCGTCTACAGCCTGCTCCAGCGTCTGCAATGGCAGGCGGATGCCGTTGATGTACATGACGTCGGTGCCGCCGCTCAGGCGCGCCAGCGCGGGCTGGGATATATTGCCGTCACCGAGGTTCAGGCCCACCGGCGGACGCAGGTCCGGGCTACCGCCCGTGCTGACATCAACCATGTCGAGACTGTTCTTGTCACTGTCGCCGTTCAGGTTAAAGACTACCTCGTCATCATCTTCACCACTGTAATAACTCAGCGACAGCAGCCAGCTGTCGCCAATCAGGTCGGTGCTTGCCGGGTCGGTACCAAGCGGCGTGTTCGATAGCACCGAGACGCGCCCGGCGCGTACCTGTACAGGCCCGAGTATGCGTTCCCCGGTGTTCGGCAGTACCACGACCCAGCCCCTTGTACAGGTGGCATCATTGGCTGCGCAGGTGTAATCGACTGCATTATTGGTGTCGATATAACGGACTGTTCGCGTATTGCCGGAGAAATCGGCATCGGCCTCCTCGAGCATCACCTGGGTGACCATGACGTCGCCGATGGCCTTGTCCCAGACACCGTAAATGGCCTGGGACGGGTAGCTGGTATCCGTCGCCTCGGCCAGGCTCAGGGAACTGCCGGTGCCCCACACCACCATGAAACCGCTGCTGGGATGTGCGGTCACGGCCGGCGCGGTCAGGATCGGCCGGTCGGGGTTGCCGTCGAAGATCTTTTCCGGGTTGGTGGCAGGCGGGGAGCTGCCGAGATAAAACTTCCACATGTCACCATTGGAATCACCGGCAAAGGCGAAGTCTGCCCTGAAGTCCTTGTTGGTATCCACCAGCACCGGTGCTGACAGGCCACCGGCCACGCCGGTCGAGAGCTCCGTCTGCGTATAGCTCAAACCGTCGAGTTCAAACATCAGCAGCTTGGCAATCCCGTTGGTGCTGTTGAGGCCGTTGCCGGTAAAGATGTACCACTTGTCGTCGCTCCTGCGTGCAATGCGTGGCCGGCCGGGGATATAACCGATGTCATTGCCGGTTTTCTCGAACAGTACCTTGTCGGAAGACATGTACGGGTCGGTCACATCGAGTGCATACAATCCCTTGCCGCCGGCCCCCAGGGTGCCGGTCAGCACCGACATCCAGGTGACGCCGTTTTTGGCCGAGGCCACGGTGATCTGGCCATCGACATAATAGGTATGGCTGTAGGGAATCACCTTCAGCGCATCGAGCTTGTCAAACAGCATGGACGGGACGTAGGCATACACCTCGGAACCATCGTTTTCATCGAACACGTGCAGCATGCCGTCGTTGGCCCCGGCGGCGATGCGGCCGTCGCGGTTCTTGACATTGTTCCTGAAGTCCGGGAATCCGGAAATGGTGAAAGTCTCCTTTGCCGGTCCGATGTAGACCGGGTTGGAATTGACAATGTCGCCAAGCAGGCTGTGGCGGTCGCGGTAACTGCCGTTCTGGCTCTTTTCATTGTTGCGATCACCGCGCACGAAGTTGAGGATGGGGCTGTCGTAGGCGCCGTTGGTCCCGAGGGCAAAGGTGACCGGATCCAGCGCAGCTTTCTGGGTATCACTCAGGTTGCTCCAGAGGAAGGCGGTCTGGTTGCCGCTGGCATCAACGGTAAAGATACTGCGGCCGCCACTACCTTCCTGCCAGTAGGTGGTAAAGGTCAATCCATCGCCTGACGGATTTTCCTTGTCTGCATAGGTAGCGCGTGCCATCCAGTTATTGATACCGGCGACCGGCGGGTTCGAGCCCACACTGGCATCGGTGGTACGGGTGCCATCGGTAGCCAGGTCATATTCGATCAGGTCACCCTGCCAGGCCCCATTCTCGAACCACGGCCGGTAGGCATGATTGCCGGCTACCGACAGGTTGGCGTTCTTCAGGGCATAGGGCGCCAGCGTTACGGCGGGCATGGTGGCCGGATTGAAATCAATGGCGGCATACAGGGTGGCACTTAAAGTAGCCGCGAACAGGGCGGTCTTGAGCTGGCGTGATTTCTTGCGATTCATGTTGCGTACTCCACGAGTCAGGGCGGCGTTTCCGTCACGTAAACAGACTGTACAGTTCGCTTCGCGCCACGACTGGTTTCATTCTGTGCAGTAGCAAGGAACACCCACACACAGCTACCGGCATGGCAGGCTGAGGTGCCTTCCACCGAGGCGTCATTGCCCGGGATAAGTTCGGAACCGGCATATTCGACCACATAGCGGCTGGAGGAGTCCTCCGCCTGGTAGCTAAAGCCCCAGTTCAGGTCATGGGTATCGATGATCTCGGCCGAATCACTGGTGCGGTCATAAAAGGCATCACCGGTCTCGTTCCAGTCAGTGAACGGCAGGTTGCCGAGGATCTCCTCGGTTTTCTGTTCACCCACGGAAAGAATCAGCTCGGCATTGCTGAGTGCCGCCGTCTGGAACTGGTTGTTGCCGGCCATCAGGTTTTCCATGCGCGAGATGTTCATGCCGAAGACACCGAGGACGGTCAGCACCAGCAGGATGATCAGCGCCATGAACAGCGCAGCACCGCGCTGTTGGACGTGTGGGTTTGCCCTGGTAGTAATCATCATCTTCCTATATCAGGTTGCGCAGCTTTACAGTGGCCTGGAACAGCTGGCGGCGGTAGCCAAAGTCCGGGGTATCGGCGGGGTCGTAATTCATATCGCCCATGTCATAATCCGTATTATCGGGGTGGGTGAAACCGGTTTCGGGACACTCGGCACGGGTCAGGATCCACACTCGTGCAGCGATGACCTGTTGCCACTCGGCGGTTGAATCCAGCCCGCCATCCCCCGCATCGAAATACTGGTCGACGGAGTCATCGCCATCGGTATCGACCCCGTAACGCAACTGGAAGTGGTCCACTCCGTAGGCAATCTCCTCGGCAACGGGCGTACCGTTGGATCCCAGGGTCTGGCGAAACAGGGACGGGATCACATCGCCGTTTCCACAGCGCCGGCCCGAGTCACCGATGTAATAGGCCCGGGCAAGCAGCTCGGATTCCCGCTCGGAGAACGAGGCTGGTGTACTGATAGCGTTTTCGGGATCACCCTCGTTGCTGCCCTGAAAGATGCGGCCGCGGAACAGGTCGGAACGCAGGTACAGCCGGTTGGCTTCGAATGACGGGGTGGTAGTCCCGCCGATGATCCAGGGGGCGGTAAAGCGTACGGTGAGCACATCGCCGCGCAGGTATTTACCCGTGGTACTGGAGATGGGGATACAGGCGTAGCCGGCACTGGTGTCATTCAGCCCGGTGATGCGCCGGTCGATCATGCGTCCCCAGCTGGTATCGCCCGAGTTATTCGGGCAGGTGCCGTTGTCAGCGACGATGCCCAGGCTGCCGCTGATATCCTCGATCTGTGCATTGCCGCCCCAGTAACCCGCACGCCGCAGGTCCGCGGCCACCATATTGATGGCGAAACGCCCGTTTTCCTGCTGCCGGCCCAGCGAATCCTGGATGGTGAAACTCTTTTTGGAGCTCAGAAAAACCTGCCCGATACCACCCATCAGGATCAGGGTGATTACCAGGGATATCATCAGTTCCACCAGGCTGAAGCCGTGAGGCTTGCGGCAGGGAATGTCTGAATATGTTTTTCGATGCGTGTGCATGCCGGTCCCGTTACATGGTGAGTTGCACACAGCGCAAATCGGTGCTGTTATTCGGCGGGCAGTTGAGTCCGGTCACTGCCGGGTCCCGGGTCTCGTTCCAGTGTACGGTGATGGTATGGGTGGTAAATCCGGCGCTCGTTGCCCGGGTGATCTGGCTCAACCCGCCGGGCAGGCTGTCAACCCTGGCGCGCCACTGGCCAAGATCAAAATCCGCCAGTTCCTGTGTGTTGCAGGCTTCGGCATCACAACTTGTCACGATGGGCGGTGCCGCGTCCCCGGTACCGAGCACGTAGAACTGGTTGGCGGTTGTCAGGCCATTGGGATTTGCCCGCATCCGGTCGGTGATGTCATAGGTCATCTGGTTGGCCACCGTACGCATGCTTGCCATCTGGTTGGAGCGCAGGCCGATTGTCTGTAATGCGGCCAGGCCGAGCAGGCCGATTGACAGCACCAGCAGGGCAATCAGCAACTCCAGCAGGGTGAAGCCGTGTTGTCTGAGCGAATTGTTGCCGATGAACCCGTGCATTGTCTTGCCGTCTTGTTCAGGGACACTCTGTCTTATTGAGGTTGGTATGCCCGTGTCGCGTGATGGTCATGATACGTACCTGGTTGATGTTGCAGGCGTCGGAAATCAGGGTGAATGTCAGCCGATCGCTGCCACCGGGGATAGCGGCTTTCTGCAGCAGGCCGTTGGGCTGATAACGCGCCAGGCCGGCATCGGCCGTCAGGGTGTTGTTGCCTTCCAGTTGCTGCCGGGTGCGTATGATGCAGTCTTCCGTATTCAGACAGGCGCCGGTACCCGCATCCAGGTCGCCTGCCTGGTCGAGATCGGAAAATACAATCCAGCCAGTCGACCAGTTGGTGCTGCCGGAGCAGGTGACCTGGTCATCACTTGCGCAGATGACGGTGCCGGATCCGCGTTTAACCGCTTCGTTGCGCGCCTGCTGAAATGCAACGACCAGGTCATTGGCCTGTCCGGCCAGCCGGTTGTTCTTGATGAATTGTGTGAGACTCGGGATCCCGATCGTCAGCAAGGTAACCAGCACAGCAATGCCGATCAGCGCTTCAACCAGGGTCCGTCCTCTTTGTCCATGCATTTTAATGCTTGCAAGCCTCGTTCAGTTGTATTATTCGCTCTTGTGACAAGCGGCCGGTTTTACCCGACAGGCGGACACAGTAATTGCAGGATCATTGCGAATAGTGCTGTCCTGCCGGAGTATAGAGCGCCCGGTTTTAAAGGGTTCTGGGTCACTCACTATTTATCGGCCAGACACTGGCCTGCTTGACTGTAGGATCCGGCCACCTGTGTCGGTCAGTCGGCAATGATCAGCAATGAATAAGCACGTTATGACAGACTGTATTGTGATCGGTGGCGGGCTGCTGGGCCTGCTGACGGCCCGCATGCTCAATGCGGCCGGTGCACACGTGGTGCTGGTGGAGCGGGGCGGGATTTTCCGGGAGGCCTCCTGGGCCGGGGGCGGCATCCTGTCACCGCTGGTGCCCTGGCAGTATCCCGATGCGGTGCATGCGCTGGTGCACTGGAGTCAGCAGGCCTGGCCGGGCCTGGTGGAGGAACTCCGGGACGAGACCGGCATCGATGGCGAGCTGGTTCGATCCGGCCTGCTGATGACCGGCATTGACGCTGACCCGGCGGTCACAAACTGGGCACAGGCCCATGACTGCCGCCTTCAATCGATAGGTGCGGCTGATACCGTAAAGCTTGAACCGCAGCTGGCGGAAAATATCGGAACGGCGATCCTGCTGCCGGATGTCGCCCAGGTCCGTAACCCGCGTCTGGGCCGTGCCCTGCAGGAGTCGTTGTTGCAGCGTGGTGTCAGTTTGCGGGCACAAACGGAGGTTACCGGTTTTATTATCCGTCATGGTGCTGTGCAGGGTGTGACGACCGGGGATGGTGAGTTACTGGCTGCGCAGGTCGTTGTCGCCAGTGGCGCCTGGAGCGGACCCCTGTTACGGGATACCGGTATCGACCTGCCGGTGACCCCGGTGCGTGGACAAATGATCCAGTTCCAGGCACGTCCCGGCCTGATACAGCATATTGTCCTGCACCGGGACTTCTACCTGATTCCAAGAAATGACGGACTGGTACTCGCCGGCAGTACCCTGGAACACACGGGTTACGACAAGTCGGTTACTGCACAGGCGCGCGAGCAGCTGGTTCAGCGGGCGCTGGCACTGGTCCCGGCACTGGCCGATGTTCCGGTGGTCCGGCAGTGGGCGGGCCTGCGCCCCGGGTCGCCGGACGGTGTGCCGATCATCGATGAACACCCGCAGATACGCGGGCTGTACATCAATACCGGGCACTTCAGGAACGGTGTGGTCATGGCGCCGGCATCGGCGCAATTGCTGACCGACCGGATGCAGCAGCGGGAAAGTTTTACCGATTCTGGACCATATACGCTTTAAAAATGTGGGAATATGCCGTTACGTTTCATCAACATAGACCTTGGACACCCTACAGGATTATAATCAGACCAATGGAAAATACTGAACATACACAGAGTTCCGGCAAACAGGACATGGCGGGTCTGCTGAAGACCCATGGCATCCTGCCGACCCAGCAACGCCTGTTGATCGCCCGGGTCATGTTCGGTCGTGACCAGCACTTCTCAGCTGACCAGGTGATGAATCTGGTCAACGACAGCCGCGACCGGGTTTCCAAGGCCACCGTGTACAATACGCTCGGGCTGTTTGCCCGCAAGGGCCTGGTGCGCGAAGTCATCGTGGATCCAAGCCGGGTGTTTTATGACACCAATACCAGCGACCACCACCATTTTTACAATATCGATACTGGCGAGCTCAGGGACATCAAGTCGACCGAAATCCAGATCAATACGCTGCCGGAGCTTCCGGATGGAACCTGTGCTAAAGGCGTCAACGTCATCATTCGCATCAGCAATACGGGTCAACAGGCTGACCAGGCCGGGTAGAGCCATCGGGTTTTTTTGCTTCCTGAGCCAGCGTCGTTTTATACTCCCCCGCCGCACGCCGGAGTAGCTCAGTCGGTAGAGCAGCTCACTCGTAATGAGAAGGTCGGGGGTTCAATTCCTCTCTCCGGCACCAATTTGATACATTAACAGGCCCGCTTTCATGCGGGCATTTAAGTATTGCAACAAGGAAAAATGATCACAAACCTGAGAAATATCGCCATTATCGCGCACGTCGATCATGGCAAGACCACGCTCGTTGACCAGCTGCTGAAGCAGTCGGGCACACTCGACCAGCGCGCGGACATACCCGAGCGGGTCATGGATTCCAATGAGCTGGAACGGGAGCGGGGCATTACCATTCTCTCCAAAAATACCGCCATTCGCTGGGGCGATTACCGCATCAATATCGTCGATACCCCGGGACATGCAGACTTCGGCGGCGAAGTGGAACGTGTGTTGTCCATGGTGGATTCGGTACTGTTGCTGGTGGATGCCGTGGAAGGCCCGATGCCGCAGACCCGTTTCGTCACCCAGAAGGCCTTTGCGCTCGGGTTAAAACCGATTGTTGTGATCAACAAGATCGACCGGCCCGGGTCACGCCCGGACTGGGTGCTCGACCAGACCTTTGACCTGTTTGACCGTCTTGGTGCAACCGACGAGCAGCTCGATTTTCCCGTGGTATATGCCTCGGCCCTGCAGGGTTATGCCAGCCTGGATGCGGAGCAGCACGCAGATGACATGACGCCGTTGTTCGAGGCCATCGTGCAGCATGTTGATGCCCCGCAGGTGGACCCGGAGGGTCCGTTACAGCTGCAGGTGATCTCGCTTGATTACAGCTCCTATGTCGGCGTGATCGGTGTCGGCCGCATCAGCCGCGGCAAGGTGCGCACCAATATGCCGGTGACACTGATCGATCATGAAGGTCATCGGCGCAATGCGCGCGTCGGCCAGGTACTCGGGTTCCTGGGTCTGGAACGTACCGAGATACCCGAGGCGCAGGCCGGTGACATCATTGCCTTTACCGGTATCGATAAACTGAATATCTCCGATACCCTGTGCGACCCGGCAACGGTTGAAGCCGACGGTGAGCATGACCTTCCAGGTCAACAACTCGCCGTTTGCGGGCCAGGACGGGAAATACGTGACCTCGAGAAACATCCACGAACGACTGGAGCGCGAACTGATTCATAACGTGGCCCTGCGGGTCGAGGAGACCGCGGATCCGGACCGGTTCCGGGTGTCCGGCCGCGGTGAGCTGCATCTGGCCATCCTGATCGAAATCATGCGACGTGAAGGCTATGAGCTCGGGGTATCACGGCCCGAGGTGATCTTCCGGGAGATCGACGGCGAACGCCAGGAACCCTATGAGCAGGTCACGGTGGATATCGAGGAGAAACACCAGGGTACCATCATGGAAAAACTCGGCGAACGCGGTGGCGAACTGGCGGACATGGTACCCGATGGCAAGGGCCGGGTGCGGCTGGATTACACCATGCCGTCACGCGGTCTGATCGGTTTTCGTACCGAGTTTCTGACCGGCACCCAGGGTACCGGTCTTATCTACAGCGTGTTCTCCCATTACGGGCCGGTGAAGGCCAGTGACTACGGCCAGCGCATTAACGGCGTGCTGATCTCCAAGGGGACCGGCAAGGCGCTCGGTTATGCCCTGTTCAACCTGCAGGAACGCGGCCGCCTGTTTATCGGTCACGGGGAAGAGGTCTACGAGGGGGGGATTATCGGCATCCATTCGCGTGGTAACGACCTCGTGGTCAACCCGTTAAAGGCCAAGCAACTGACCAATATCCGCGCAGCCGGGACGGACGAGAATATCCTGCTGACATCGCCGGTGCGCATGAGCCTGGAACAGGCACTGGAATTTATCGATGATGACGAACTGGTGGAAGTGACACCGAATCACATTCGGTTGCGCAAGAAACAGCTGCTGGAGCATGAACGCAAACGTGCGGCGCGTGCCGTATAAATGTGCACTAACACCCTGTAATCCTGGCGCCCTTCAATCCCGTAGGGTGCAATAGCGCAGCGTATTGCACCGTATGCAGCTTTTCCTACGCAAGTAATTCGTAAGCCGGAGGCAAGATTTGGTGGTTACTCTGACCCTGAACATTGTCTCATGAAGGAGAGCAGTCCGGGATATTTTTCGAGTACATTTTCGGGATGCCGTTACGTGCGACCATGATCTGTTTTCCATACTCGGGG
>QIFB01000043.1 GCA_003230545.1 Gammaproteobacteria bacterium
CAGCTTTTTCAGATCTTTTAGCATACCGCCGGGATCTGCATCCTGCGGGTAGTACATCATCAGGTTACCCAACGGGTCGATAATGTATACCCGTTCAGCACCCTGCATCTGGATATCATTAATCAGGAAAAATGGCGCAAACGTTGCTGCCTGTGCCGCCGAAACCTGCAGCACATCCATCCCCTGGTATTCCTTTTCAAGCAAGGTGGTCAGTGTTTCCGAATTTACCTCACCCGTTACCAGGTACAGACGCTGCACCCGGTTCATGTTCTCGTTCTGTGCAATCCGAATCTGGCGCATCTTGTAGAGGTTTTCATTGCACACCGCATCACAGTCGGCATCCCCGATATACACGAGCGTCCACAATCCCTGCAGATAGTCATTCACGGGTTTATTACCGATCATCATGTCTGCCGGCAGGTCCAGTGGCCGGGCAGGATGCACGAGCATCCCCTTGTTTGTCAGCCCCCCCGGGCGCCAGCCTTCCTCGCCGCTGTGGTGCATGACCCAGGCCACAAACGCCGGCGCCAGGAAAATCAGTGCCAGCAGGACAAAGGCCTGCCTGGAGTTCAGGAACCCTCGCTGCCTGCCGGCACACAGGAAGCCCCCGGAACCGGTGGAGTAGTTACTTTTTCTCATTACCTTCCCGTACTGTTTCATTCGAAAGACGTTTTGAATTGACCCCGATGTAAATCAGCAGCAGCACTGCCGCGAGTGTAAACCACTGCAGGGCATAGGCCCGGTGCTTGTCGGGTGTAACCCCATACACAGGTTGCCAGTCACGCACGAAACCGTGTGCATCATCCGGATCCAGCAGCAGTACCAGAGGTAAAAGTGCATACCCGAGCCGGTCCTCGAGTGCAGCAATGTCGATTGCCTGGATGACCTGGGGCCACCCCGCGTGTCTTTCCTCGTCCGCGCCCAGCCGGAATATTTCCTCCGGCGGCAACTTGATCAGGGCGGACAAGCGAATCGTCCCGGCCGGGCCATCCAGCTCCGGCAACACGGCGCGCGATGCCCCTGTCGGTACCCAGCCCCGGTTGACCAGCACCGTTGTACTGACGTCATTCAGCCGCAGTGGTGTCAGCACCTGGTAACCGGCATGGCCCTGGTGCAGGCGGTTGTCCAGTAACAGCTGGTGCTCGAGATCATAGTAACCCTTGACCGTGACGTTACGGAATTCACTCGCGGCCGTCACCGGCAACAGGGATGACAGCGCTGCCGCCGGCTCACGCGTACGCGCCGCGTGCGTGTCAACCAGCGTCTGTTTCCAATCGGCACGCTCCAGCTGCCAGAGGCCCAGCCCCGATAAAAACGGCAGCAAAATCAGGGTAGCCAGTGTTGGCCATAAACCCGGACTGAAATCGAAGGACCCGACGCGCATGCGTATTTACCGGCTCTGGTATACTTGCTTATTCATGGTATTCAATGACACGGTCTGCTCATGCTTACAAAAATCTTCGTAGTCCTGTTTCTGTTCATCATTATTGGCAGTCTCTTCAGCGGGCTGTTTTACCTTGTCAGGGACAAGGGTACCTCGGAGCGTACTGTAAAGGCCCTGACGGTGCGCATCAGCCTGTCGGTACTGCTATTTATCCTGCTGATGCTCGGCTACGCCACCGGCGTGTTGCAACCGCACGGAGTTACTCCCGGTTAACTCACATGCTGTTCCCCGGATTCCGCTGCGCTCCATCCGGGGACTGTTGTAAAAAAAGGGCGCCGCATGCGGCGCCCTTTTGTAACCGCGTCAATACCGGTCAAACGAGCCAGTAAACAAATACAAACAGGCCCAGCCAGACCACGTCGACAAAGTGCCAGTACCAGGCCACCGCCTCGAAGGCGAAATGGTTGTCCGCCGTAAAATGCCCCTTTATGCTGCGGATCAGGATCACCAGCAGCATGGTCGCGCCGAGCGTCACGTGCAGACCGTGGAAGCCGGTCAGCATGAAAAAGGTCGATCCGTAGATACCGGAGCCCAGGGTCAGGCCGAGTTCCGTGTAGGCATGATAGTACTCATAGACCTGCAGACTGAGAAACAGGAACCCCAGCGCCACGGTGGCCAGCAGGCCCAGGATGAGCTGGCCGCGGTTTTCCTTCTTCAGGGCCCAGTGCGCCCAGGTTACCGTCACGCCACTGGAGAGCAGGATCAGGGTATTAATGGCCGGGATTCCCCAGGCCCCCATCATCTGGAAGTCACCACCGACATCGCCCGGGCCGTTGGTCGGCCACATGGCCTCGAAGGCCGGCCACAGCAGTTCGTTGGTCATGACGTTGTTGCCGGCACCGCCGAGCCATGGAACCGACCACATACGGGCATAAAACAGCACACCGAAGAAGGCCGCGAAGAACATCACCTCGGAAAAGATGAACCAGCCCATGCCCCAGCGGAATGACATATCGACCTGGTCGTCGTATTTACCGCTCTGGCTTTCCCCGATAACCGTTCCAAACCAGCCAAACAGCATAAATATCAGGACTGCGGCGCCCGCCAGCATAATCATGCTGCTACCACCATGAAGAAAGTTGGCAAACCCGGCCAGAAATGTGAACAGGCCGACCGAACCGATGATCGGCCAGTGACTCGGTTCCGGCAGGTAGTAACCCCCGTTAGTTGCTGACATTGGCTATTCCTCTCTATTCAGGTTGTTCAATCAATAATCCGTTCAAACTACAAAATGGAATCGAGCTTGCCCTGCTCCATCGAAATCGTCTCTGCCGGTGCGGCATCCTGCGCCGGATAGAAGGTGTACGACAACGACACTGTCCTGACCTCTTCCGGCAACTCCGGATCCACCACGAATCGCAGCGGCATGTTTTTACCCTCATGCGGCCCCAGTGTCTGCCGGGTGAAGCAGAAGCATTCCGTCTTGTTGAAATACTTCGCCGCCACCCCCGGCGCCAGGCTGGGTATTGCCTGCCCGGCTACGGTATTTCCGGTCCGGTTGCTGGCAAAGTAATTTACTTCGGTAACCTCGCCCGGATGGACCCTGATCTTCTTGACCAGTGGCCGGAATTCCCACGGCAGTTCACTGTTGACGCTGGCCAGGAATTCCACGGTCACCAGGCGGTTCTCATCAACCTCCTGGCCCAGGGCCTCTTCCGCCGCAATCCGTCCGGTTTTGCCGTTAATACCCGTGATGTCGCAAAACACGTCATACAGCGGCACCAGGGCAAAACCGAATCCGAACATCGCCAGCACGACAACGGCCAGCCGCGTGACGATGCGCTTGTTGGCGGCAGTCAGGTCACCGGATTCCATCTCAACCACCCATCATAAAAAAGCTGCCTGCATAAAATGCAATCGCAATGGCGAACAGAACCAGAATAACAATCATCTTGCGTGTCTTTCCTGCCTGCATCTGACCTTCCGCCCTGACCGTCATAGCGATATTTCAAACAGGCTGCCGTGCAGCATGTTTGATAACCCTCTGCCTACCTGACCTCGGGAGCCGTTGCAAACGTGTGATACGGCGCCGGTGACGGCACGGTCCACTCCAGGCCCTCGGCATCTTCCCAGACCTGGGTGGTGGCCTTCTCGCCACCCTTGATGGTCTTGATGATGATGTACAGGAAGAACAGCTGGGCCAGACCAAAGGCAAACCCGCCAAGGCTCGATATCATGTTCCAGTCCGCAAACTGCAGCGAGTAGTCCGGTATGCGGCGCGGCATACCGGCCAGCCCGATGAAGTGCTGCGGGAAGAACAGCACGTTCACGGAGATCGCAGACCACCAGAAATGGATCTTGCCCAGCTTCTCGTCATACATGTGGCCGGTCCACTTGGGTATCCAGTAGTAGACCGCACCAAAGATCGCAAACAGCGCACCGGTGACCAGCACGTAGTGGAAGTGCGCCACGATGAAGTAGGTATCGTGGTACTGCATGTCAACCGGGGCCACGCCCATCATCAGCCCGGTAAACCCGCCGATGGTGAACAGGAACACGAAGGAGACCGCCCACAGCATCGGGGTCTCGAAAGTCATGGAACCACGCCACATGGTGGCCGTCCAGTTGAACACCTTCACGGCCGTCGGTACCGCAATCATCATGGTGGCATACATGAAGTACAGCTCACCGGCAACCGGCATACCGGTGGTAAACATGTGGTGCGCCCACACGATGAACGACAGGAAGGCAATGGAGGCCGTTGCATAGACCATGGAGCTGTAACCAAACAGCTTCTTGCGGGCAAAGGTCGGGATGATCTGCGAGATTACGCCGAACGCCGGCAGGATCATGATGTACACCTCGGGATGCCCGAAGAACCAGAACACGTGCTGGAACAATACCGGGTCACCACCACCGGCGGCACTGAAGAAGCTGGTACCAAAGTTGCGGTCGGTCAGCATCATGGTCACGACACCGGCGAGTACCGGCATCACGGCAATCAGCAGGAAGGCGGTGATGAACCAGGTCCACACAAATAGCGGCATCTTCATCAGGGTCATGCCCGGGGCCCGCATGTTGAGCACCGTGGCAATAATGTTGATGGCGCCCATGATGGAGGAGAAACCCAGCATGTGGACGGCAAAGATAAAGAAGTCCGTGCTTTTCGGCGCAAAGGTCGTGGACAGCGGCGCGTAGAAGGTCCAGCCGAAATTCGGACCGCCACCTTCCATGAACAGGGTGCTGACCAGCATGATGCCGGCAAACGGCAGGATCCAGAAACTCCAGTTATTCATGCGCGGCAGGGCCATGTCCGGTGCACCGATCATCAGTGGCACCTGCCAGTTGGCGAGACCCACCATGGCCGGCATGATGGCGCCGAACACCATGAGCAGTCCATGCATGGTAGTCATGGTATTGAAAAAGTTCGGATCGACGATCTGCAGACCCGGCTGAAACAGTTCGGCGCGAATCACCATTGCCATGGCGCCACCGACCAGAAACATGATGAAGGCAAACCACAGGTACAGGGTACCAATGTCCTTGTGGTTCGTCGTTGTGATCCAGCGCATGATGCCGCTGGGCGCGCCGTGATGATGCTCGTCGTGTGTGGTTGCTGTACTCATTGAATCATTCTCCACTTGTATTCCTGAATTCCCTAGCGTGCGGCCGCGATGTCGGACGGCTGAACCATGTCACCGGTATCGTTGCCAAAGGCATTCCGCTGATAAGTAATGACCGCGGCAAGATCTGCGTCGCCCAACTGGGCGCCGAAGGCCTGCATGGCGGTACCGGCCTTGCCGTCCAGTACGATATTCGTGTGGCCGGCCACATCACCCGTAGCAATGGCGCTGCCGGCAATCGCCGGGAATACACCCGGGATCCCCTGGCCGTTGGCCTGGTGGCAGGCGGCACAGTTGGTGTTATAGACCGACTCACCCCTGGCGACCAGGTCATCCAGAGTCCATGTCTGCGTCGCTGCCTCGGCCGCAGCTGCTGCGCCGGCCTTCTGATCGGCGACCCACTGCTGGTAGTCATCCTCAGTCTTGGCAATCAGCACAATGGGCATGAAGCCATGGTCCTTGCCACACAGCTCGGCACACTTCCCACGGTAGGTACCCGGCTCCGACAGCTCGGTCCAGCCCTCATTGATGAAGCCCGGAACGGCGTCCTGTTTCCAGCCAAGATCCGGTACCCACCAGGAATGGATCACGTCATTCGAGGTAATCAGGAAACGGATCTTTTTGTTGATAGGGACAACGACAGGATTATCAACATCCATAAGATAGGTTTCATCTTTCGGCGCTCTGCCCTCGATCTGATCCCTGGGGGTGGTCAACACGCTGAAAAAACTGATGTCATCTTCCAGGTAGTCGTATTTCCACTTCCACTGGTAGCCGGTAATCTGAATAGACATGTCCGCATCACGCGTATCTTCCAGCGCCAGCAGGGTCTTGGTGGCCGGAATCGCCATACCGACCAGGATCAGGAAAGGGATGGTTGTCCAGATGATCTCGACGGTCGTGCTCTCATGAAAAGTCGCGGGTACAGCACCTTTCGACTTGCGATGCGTCATGAGCGAATAAATCAGGACGGCGAATACACCAAAACCAATCACGACACAGATCCAGAAGACCAGCATATGCAGGTCATAGACCTTGTGACTGATATCCGTAACACCCGGTGTGAGGTTCAGGGGATATTCGGCAAAGGCATTGCCGGTAGCGAGCAGAAGAACCGCACCCCAGATACCGCACAAGGCACATTTCAGTTTTCTAGCAACCATGCATCGACTCCCTAAAACTTAAGTTATAGATTCTGTAAAACCCAACAGCGTGCCGGCCGGTTCAGCGCTGTTACCGAGGCCAGTCGTTCCGGCGAATTGCCCCTTTGAGTTCTTCCGCCAGTTCGCACCGTTCCTGTTCATTCAAAAGCCTGCCGATCTCGACCTGCTGGCCCTGGAAGGCAACCGCCAACCGGCTCGGATACCAGATGATGGGTGAATGCTCCAGAATGACCCGCGCCCATGCGCGTGGACATTCCCAGTGTTCCAGTGGCTGCCGGCGACCCTTTTCAACGGTCACGATATCCGCATTGACGGTAACGACCTCCCGTATCTGGCCACGTGAAACGCACAGATAAAAGGCTGCACCCAGTACCACTACTTCAAGTCCGGCAAACGGCAACACCGGCCAGAATCCGTGCATTGCAAAGGCAAGCCCGATTCCCAGACAACTTGCTGCAATCACCAGGTAGACCTTCAATGCACCGCGCCATGGCAGGGAACAGTTCGGACGAATCACCCAGTAACAATCCGAACCTGAAGAATCACATACCCGATCAACCACGTTTTAGGGAACCTCTGATTAATGCCGGGATCCAGAGTTTTCAATGCCCTGGATGCCGGCCTTCGCCGGCATGACGACACATCAGAGCTTCCTTGGTTATATACAGTACCTTGTATTATCACCCTTACCCGAAAACAGGACGCACATGCATCTGCATGCCCGATATCCTGATACAGGATAATACCCAACGGGGGGGGGATTGACCCTGAAAAAAGTCCGGGCATTTTAGATGAGTATTCGCCAAGATTCAAACGAGTAATACACTCAGGAATTATCCGGTACTCCCGGTGACAGGCACGCCGCCACAGCCATGGCACTTACATCGGACAGCACTGGCACGACCCCCAGCAATGGAGCATATGTTTTTGTTTTTAAATAATTTATTCCAACGTCTGCATGCCCGGACCGGGGTGGCAGACAGTTTGCGACCCAGCCGGAAAGCCGTAGCCCGCTGGCCTCAATGGCACGTAGTGTCAACAACGCATGGTTCAGGCAACCGAGCCGAATACCCACCACCAGGATGATATCCAGCCCCAGACGCCCGGCGAGCTCTGCCACGGCATCCCGTTCGTTCAGCGGCACCAGCCAGCCACCGATCCCCTCGACACAGACGCGGTCCGCCTGTTCAGCCAGTTGCAGCACACCGGTGTGGATCGTTTCGAGGTCAATCCGGCAGCCGGCCGCGGCGGCGGCCAGATGCGGCGCAATCGGTGGTGCAAAAGCATACGGGTTCACGGCTTCATAGGCCAGCTCGATAGTGGCCTGCTGCTGCAGTTGCTGTGCGTCCTCATTGCGCAGCCCTTGCGGCGTCGCCGCACAACCCGAGGCCACCGGTTTCATGCCCGCCACGCGGTGTCCCCGGTCCTGCAGCCACTGCATCAGGCCCAGTGTGACGATGGTCTTGCCGACCCCGGTATCGGTGCCGGTAATAAAATAACCGCGTGTGCTAGCCATCGGGTTGCAGGCGCGTTAACGGCACCTCAAAACGATCCGTTGCCGGACAGTCTGCCGGTGACCAGGCGTGGCCGTACACCACCTCATAGCTGGCGGGCAATACCCCGTCACGCCGAAACGCCTCGTAGGCCTGCTCGACCTGCTGCAGGCGGCGCCGGCCGGTCAGACCGCGCGGCCGCCCGGCGGTCACGTTGTGCGCGCCGATGTGTTTCAGGTCCTGCATCAGGGTACGCAGCTCCCGGTAGGTCACCGTGATGCGCTCGGCGTCCATCACCGGTTCGGCCCAGCGTGTCCGCACCAGGGCATCGCCAACGTCATGCATGTCAATAAAGGCGTTTACATGGGTATAACCGTCAACGGCCTTCCAGCTTGCGCGCAACTCCTGCAGCGTGTCCGGCCCGAAGGTGGTAAACATCAGCAGGCCGCCAGGCGCCAGCACCCGACGCAGCTCGGTAAACACCGGCTCCAGGTCCATGCACCATTGCAACATCAGGTTGGAGAAGACGAGCTCGAAACTGTCATCGGCAAACGGCAGGGATTCGCCATCAGCGCAAATACAGGCCGGTTTGCGCAGCCAGCTGCCGCGACTTTGCGTATGGCGCAGCATGTTCAGTGCGATGTCGAGGGAAACGATTTGGGCCTTGCGATAACGCTGCAGCAGCGCCTTGCTGAACTCGCCGGTACCGGCGCCGAGATCCAGTACCCGGGCCGGCCTGAGCCGCACCAGCTCAAGCCGCTCCAGCATGCGGTCACCGACCTCGCTCTGCAAGGCAGCTGACTCGTCATAGGTCGAGGCTGCCCGCTCGAAGGCAAGCCGCGCCTGCTGCTTGTCCAGCCGGTAATGGTCCGTGCTGTCAGGCATGTCCTTCCCCGGCCAGTCGCGGCTGCCCGCCCGCCAGAAATTCCCGTACTGCACTGGCAACCGCCTCGGGACGCGCAATAAACGGGGCATGACCGGCACCGTCGATTATCCGGCTGTGGCCATCGGCAACCAGCTGTGCCGCCCGCTGACCGGCCGCGGCCGGCACCAGCGTATCGCGCGATCCCGTCAGGAACAGCACGCGTTGCACCAGTTCCGGCAACCGCTCGCGCAGATCCGTGTTGCGTAATACATCAAGGCCGGCCAGCAGCGCCACGGTGCCCGGCTCTCCGTGCTCGAGTAACCGCGCCCGCAACTCCCGCAACACCAGCCCCGCATTTTCGCTGCCGTGTACCTGCAGGGCCAGGAAACGGTTCAGGGTCGCGGCATAATCCTGCTGCAGGTCCCTGGCAAAGGTATCGAGCAGACCAGGCTGCATCGCTGTCGGCCAGTCCGGCCGGCGCACGAAACACGGCGTTCCCGCCAGCAGCACCAGTTGACCGATGCGCGCGGGGGCATTTAGTGCGGCCTGTGTCGCCACCAGGCTGCCGAGTGACCAGCCCAGCCAGTGCGCACGCCCGGGGGCAACCGATAATACGGCCTCGGCCATATCACCCAGCGAAACTTCATCATTCCAGGCACTGCGACCATGGCCCGGCAGGTCAATGCGGGTAATGCGGAATTCGGGTTCGAGTAATGGCAGCAGGCATTCCCAGATACCGCCGTGCAGGCCCCAGCCATGCACCAGCACCAGGTCGGGACCGTCACCGCTGGTCTGCGTATGGAGTGTCATCTACTGCTATGTCATTCCCGTAAAAAGGGGACAGACCCCTTTTTCTTGTAAATGCGTTGAATATTTCACGCCGTGTCAGAAAAAGGGGTCTGTCCCTTTTTTACCACATCAAGAGCATCCAGCAGCCGGTCAACCTGTGCCTCGGTGTGCAGCGCTGAAAAAGTAATTCGCAGGCGCGCTGTACCCTCGGGAACCGTCGGCGGCCGAATTGCCGTGATCAGGATTCCCGCGGCATGCAATGCCTCACTCAACCGCAGCGCCGTCTCCGGTTCCCCGACGATCACCGGCTGAATCGGTGTGGTTGATACCCCCGTTGCCAGGCCCAGCTGTTCGGCGCCGGCACGAAACCGGACAACCAGCTGCTGCAACTGCTCGCGCCGCCACGCTTCCCTGGTTACCAGTCGCAGGGCGGCGCGCGTGGCGCTGGCCAGGGCAGGTGGCGGTGCGGTGGTATAGATCCAGGTCCGCGCCCGCTGGATCAGGGTCTCGATCAAATCATCACTGCCGGCCACGAAGGCACCAAACGTTCCAACGGCCTTGCCGAGCGTCCCCATCAGCACCGGTACCTCCGCCAGCCCGAGGCCGGCGGCAGCCACACTGCCACGCCCGTCCGGCCCGGTCACCCCGATGCCGTGCGCATCATCGACCAGCAGCCAGGCGGCATGTTGCCCGGCGACGGCAGCCAGCTCCGGCAGCGGTGCGCAATCCCCGTCCATGCTGAACACACCATCGGTTGCCACCAGGTATTCACCGGGCGGCGCTGATGCCAGTAACTGCCCAAGTGCCTCGGTATCGCAATGCGCATAACGCACCAGCCGGGCATCGCTGAGCCGTGCACCGTCCAGCAGCGAGGCATGATTAAGCCGGTCCTCGAAAATCCGGTCGCCGCGTCCTGCCAGGGCCGTCATGACACCGAGGTTGGCCATGTAGCCGGTGGAAAACAGCAGTGCGCGCGGCCGCTGCACGAAATCGGCCAGTTCTTCCTCGAGTGCATGGTGTTCCCGGATATGACCGGTAACGAGGTGTGCGGCCCCGCTACCGACACCGTACTCATCCAGCCCCCGGTGAAACGCAGCGACCACCTCCGGATGGTTTGCGAGGCCGAGATAATCATTACTGCAAAATGACAGCAACTTCTCTCCGGCAATGCTCACTTCAACGCCCGGCGGGCCGTCAATCACCTGCCGGGTACGGTAGAGGTTCTCCTGTTCGTATTGTGCGAGTTGTGCAGCAAGGTCTTTCATTTGATTAAAGGATTAAAGGGGCCGGATACCTTTTTCTGATGCAGCGTGGACAATTCGTTATCCTGGAAAGAAAAAGGTATCCGGCCCCTTTAATTCGGGCTACCCGCTCACGCCGGGTGCAGACCCAGGCGCTCGAACAGGGCGTCATCGTTCGCGGTATCGGGGTTGCCGGTGGTCAGCAGTTTTTCACCGTAGAAAATCGAATTGGCGCCGGCGAAAAAACACAGGGCCTGCATTTCATCTGTCATTTCCGTGCGGCCCGCCGACAGGCGCACGTACGACTCCGGCATCAGGATGCGCGCCACCGCGATGGTACGCACGAACTCGAATGCATCGATGTCCGCTTCGTGGTCGAGTGGTGTCCCCTCTACCTTGACCAGCCGGTTGATGGGGACACTGCCCGGGTGTTCCGGCAGGCCAGCCAGTTCGCACAACAGCGATACCCGGTCGGCGCGGCCTTCTCCCATGCCGACAATGCCGCCGCAACAAACATTGATACCGGCTTCACGCACGTGTGTCAGCGTGTCGATGCGGTCATCCCAGGTTCGCGTACTGATGATCTCACCGTAGAATTCCGGCGAGGTGTCCAGGTTGTGGTTGTAGTAATCGAGACCAGCCACCTTTAATTGCCGGCTCTGTTCCGCATCCAGCATGCCGAGCGTGGCACAGGTCTCCAGCCCTTCCGCGCGTACCCGGCCCACCATCTCCAGTACACGCTCGAAATTTTTTCCCTTCGGATTGCGCCAGGCGGCGCCCATGCAAAAGCGCGAGGCCCCGGCTTCCCGGGCACGACGGGCGGCACTGACCACGGCATCGACATCCATCAGGGCCTCCGGCTCAAGCCCGGTGTCATAGTGCACACTTTGCGGACAGTACTTGCAGTCCTCCGGGCAGCCGCCGGTCTTGATGCTCAGCAGGGTGCTGATCTGCACGGCATTCGGATCGAAGTGCCGGCGGTGCAGCGTCTGCGCCTGGAACAGCAACTCGTTGAATGGCAGTTCGAACAGGGCACCGACCTCGGCACGGCTCCAGTCATGGCGCACGCCGGTTTCAGGGTTATCCGACAGACAGGCAGTTGGCTCGGTCATAGGGTATTTCCGGTCAGGGGCTCGGGTGCCATGGACTATGAAACCGAACCACCGGGCTGTCAACCGGATAAAGGAATAGTGGTTTACGACTGGATACCGCACCTGCAATCCCTGCTGTTCCCGGTGCATTGTCGCCTGTGCGCGGGACGCACCGGGACCACTGTGTCACTGTGCGCTGACTGCAGCACCGACCTGCCCTGGCTGGGTTCCGCCTGCCGCCAGTGCGGTGGCAGTGTGCCGGGCGCTGACAGCCTGTTGTTGTGCGGTGCCTGTCAGCGACGCCCGCCGCATTTCGATGCAACCACGGCGTTACTGCACTACCGGCCGCCGGTGGATTACCTGGTCCAGCGCCTGAAGTTTTCCGGGGAACTGGCCATCGCCCCGCTGCTCTCCGGGCTGCTGGCCAAGCAGGTGTCTTCCCCTGGTGCAGCCCTGCCCGATGTTCTGGTTCCGGTTCCCCTGCACCCGTCACGACTGCGCGAGCGCGGTTTCAACCAGGCTACCGAGATCGCGCGACTGCTGGGTCGCCGCCTGCAACTGACGGTGAATCACCGCCTCTGCAGGCGCACCCGCAACACCGATGCACAATCACTGCTGCCGGTAAAGATACGTCACTGGAATGTGCGCAATGCCTTTGCCGTCACCGAAAGAATACCGGCCCGGCATGTCGCCATCATTGATGACGTAATGACCACCGGCCACACGGTCAACGAACTGGCACGGGTATTGAAACGTGCCGGGGCCGAACGGGTGGATGTCTGGGTAATCGCCCGCGCCGGGCACTGAAAAATATATTGTCATTTCCACGCAGGCGGGAATCCATTAACTCAAAAGGCCGGTATATGAAAAAGCCCAAGGAACCTCTGATGTGTCGATGTTCGCGTCATTGCGAGGAACATCAGAGGTTCCCTAATAGTTGTTCGGGTTGCCGTCGGTGAACGTGTGATAGGTAACGATGTGAATTTTCTTGCCGTTTTCTTCCTTGTATTTCCGGTATTCCCCGTCTTTCTCGACGATATGCCGGCACCGGTCACCCTTGCCGTACTCAATACATAGCTCACCCTTGTCGTTCACTCGCCAGCTGCCTCGCAGCGTGTTTCCGTCACGCATACCGCGCATGGAGCCGTCCTCTTCGTAGAAAACCGACATCCTGAAGCCTCTGGTTACGTGGCTGTAGTCCACGGTTTTACCCGAGAACAGCGCCTTGACCTCATCTCCCGTCAGGGTTTTTTCTGCTGCACACAGGCTATTGGTACCCAGGGCAGCTGCCAACAGGCCTGCCAGTATCACTGCACTTCTCATAATGACCTCCGGATTGTTGTTGTTTCGTTAACAGCGTAGCTCATATTAACCGGTACAGGTAATCAATCAGCAAACCTGCAAACACCGCGGCGCCGAACCAGTGATTGTTCAGGAATGCGCGAAAACATTCCTTGCGTTCGCGGTAGCGGATCAGCCACTGCTGGTAGAAAACCAGTACGGCTGCAACGCAGACACCGGCATAGTAGAACCAGCCAAGCCCGACCTGCACGCCGACCATCACCAGGCTGACCAGCACCATCACCTGGATCACGCCGATGATCAGCCGGTCGGATTCACCGAACAGGATGGCCGTCGATTTCACGCCAAGCGCCAGGTCATCACCCCGGTCCACCATGGCATACATGGTGTCGTAGGCCGTGGCCCACAACACCGTGGTGGTAAACAGCAGCCAGGCGATCGGCGGCACGCTGCCGGTCTGTGCGGCAAACGCCATCGGCACCGCCCAGCCGAAAGCGGCGCCCAGGTAGACCTGGGGCAGGTAGGTCAGGCGCTTCATAAACGGGTAGGTTGCCGCCAGTAGCACTCCGACGAACGACATCATGACCGTCAGGGTATTCAGCAACAGCACCAGGCCGAGCGCCATGAGGCACAGCAGCACGAACAGCACGATGGCTTCCGTTTTACGGATGCGGCCTGCCGCCAGCGGCCGGTTTTGGGTGCGCGCTACATGCCGGTCAATCTCGGTATCCGCAAAATCATTGATGACACAGCCGGCAGAACGCATCAGCAGGACACCCAGGATAAACACCAGCAGCACCTGCGCATCCGGTTGCCCTTCACCGGCAATGAGCAACGCCCACAGTGTCGGCCACAGCAACAGGAAGAAGCCAATGGGTTTGTCCAGCCGCATCAACAGGGCGTATTCGCGCAGGCGCTCTGTTACAAAAAGGCTCATACCCGTCTAAACGGCAATGCTTCCGCTAACCTGAATGATACCGGTCACAAGATCACTGGCCGGCTTTCCACAACGGCCGTACCGCAGATTGAGCCGGAAAACCCGGGAGGAATATCTCGCTGACCAGCAGCGGCTTGCCCGTGATCCTGAACACCGAGCGCCGGCCCCAGACCGCGTCAGTGTGTTTACCGGGGCGCTGCAGGGCATCGACATACAGCTGCTGGCCACGCGTAATCCGCGCCAGTTCGACGATGCCGCGCCGCATACCGGGATCGGCGAACAGCATGGCGCCCAGCGGCCGCGTGCCCAGGTGCGCCAGGCGTTTCAGCTTGCCACGCATCGACGTGGCGGGAATCACCGTACGCGCATACACCCAGGGACTGTCGTCACACAGCAACTGGACCTGCCGGATAATCGCCTGTCCGTCATACCGCATGCCCAGCGCCTGCGCCTCGTCTGCTCGTGGCCGGCCCCACTGTTGCGACAGCAACCGCACCCGGAATGCATCCGGGCAGAGCTGCAACAATCGCCGCGTCAGGGATGCCGGATCCAGCAACCAGCCGGCGAGATCAGCAGGTATCCCGCTGCGTGGGTAATGCCGGTGCGGGTACCAGCGCGTCGGTTGCAGGCCCTGTTGGTCAGGCATCTTCAAGGTAACAGTGTGTACGTCATGGGCGGGCGGGATTATGGCATGCTGAATCCCGGAATTCAGCAGGACCGGTTCCCGGCCCTCGCGGGGGGCAGCAGGCAGGGCGCAATAGCGCAGCGTATTGCGCCGTGCAATTGATCGTTGCGGCAATACGCTGCGCTATTGCGCCCTACGACTTCGAGATGTATATCAAACCTCCCCGTAATCCACGGCATCTCCCAGCCAGCGACGGATCAGGGGCGTCACATTTTCAGGGTGAGTCGCAAGCAACTGCCTGGCGACTTTCTCGACTGCGGCCAGCAGGGATTCGTCACGCAACAGGTCGGCGATATGGAACACCATCGCTCCGGTCTGACGCGTGCCCAGCACCTCGCCAGGACCGCGCAGTTCCATGTCGCGCCGGGCAATCTCGAAACCGTCATTACTGTCGCGCAGTACCGCCAGGCGCTCGCGTGCCGTTGCCGATAATGGCGGCTGGTACAGCAGTACACAGTTGCTTTGTCCCTGGCCACGCCCGACCCGACCACGCAGCTGGTGCAGCTGCGCCAGCCCCAGGCGCTCCGGGTTCTCGACAATCATCAGCGTGGCATTGGGCACGTCGACACCGACCTCGATCACGGTGGTGGCGACCAGCAGGTCAATGGTGCCCGCCGTGAAGGCCGCCATCAGGGTTTCCTTCACGGCCGGCTTCAGGCGACCGTGCACCAGTCCAATGCGCACATCCGGCAGGTTTTCAGCGAGAAATGCGGCAGTTTTTTCCGCTGCCTGGCATTGCAATGCATCGGATTCCTCGATCAGGGTACACACCCAGTAGGCCTGCTGACCGGCGGTGCACGCCGTGCGCACCCGCTGCATAACTTCCTCGCGGCGCTGTTGGCTGATCACCACCGTCTTCACCGGCAGCCGTCCCGGCGGTAGTTCGTCGATCAACGAGGTGTCGAGGTCCGCATAGATGGTCATCGCCAGGGTGCGCGGGATCGGCGTGGCCGTCATCACCAGCTGGTGCGGCCGTGAATCACCGGCACGGCCCTTGTCACGCAGGGCGAGGCGCTGGTGCACCCCGAAGCGGTGCTGCTCATCGATAATGACCAGGCCGAGACGTGCAAACTCGACTTCCTCCTGGAACAGGGCGTGGGTACCGACCGCCACCGCGGCACTGCCGTCCCGAATAGCCTCCAGCACCTGTGTACGTTCCTTGCCACGCGTTTTCCCCGTATGCCAGGCCACGTGGATACCGAGCGGGGTGAGCCAGGCACGGAAGTTGCGAAAATGCTGTTCCGCCAGCAGCTCGGTCGGCGCCATCAACACCGCCTGGTAACCGGCACCGACACAGCTAAGCGCTGCACAGGCCGCCACCACCGTCTTGCCGCAACCGACATCACCCTGCACCAGCCGCGCCATGGGATGCGCCTGCGCCAGGTCGTTGCGGATCTCGCTGTTCACGCGGTGTTGCGCACCGGTCAGTTCGAACGGCAGTGCGGCAACAAAGCGATCGACCAGACCCTGGTTGCCGGACAGGGCCGGGGCACGGGCATGCTGTGCACGCAGGCGCAAACGCCGCAGGCTCAGGTGGTGTGCCAGCAGTTCCTCGAACGCAAGCCGCTGCTGTGCCGGGTGACGACCCTCGAGCAGCTGGTCAACCGGGGCATTCGGCGGTGGTCGGTGCACATAGCGCAGTGCGGCCGGTAGCGAGGTCATCCTGAACGGCGCCACAAGTTTTGCGGGCAACCAGTCCGTCAGCTGCAGCGCGGTCGTTTCCGCTGCTGCACCCAGGTACTGCAACGCCTGTTCGGTCAGGGAGCGCAACGTCAGCTGGTGTACACCCCCGGTGGCGGGATACACCGGGGTCAGGTGCTCCTCCACAGGTGCCGGTGCCTCCGGGTCGACAATGCGATACTCCGGATGGATCATTTCCGCAGTTGCCGCCCCGGCGCGAACCTCGCCGTAACAGCGAATGCCGGCGCCGCGGCTGAAGCCCGCCTGCTGTGAGGCATTGAAATGAAAAAACCGCAGGGTCAATGCGCCGGTACCGTCACTGATGCGCACCAGCAACGAACGCCGGCGTCCGTAACGCACCTCGGCGAGGTCCACTTCTCCCTGCACCACGACGTGATCACCGGGACGCACCGAGCCCATGGGAACGACGCGGGTACGGTCTTCGTAGCGCGCCGGCAGGTGAAACAGCACGTCCTGCAGCGTGCAGATTCCGAGGCGCTGCAGGCGTTCGGCCATGCGCGGGCCAACGCCCTTGAGCACCGTCACCGGTAGTGTATCGAGATTATCGGATGACGCGCAGGAATTCATTCAGTGCCTGTAGAGCGCAATGAATAGCGCCGTGTGAAAATATTTGCCGGAGCAATACGCTGCGCTATTGCACCCTGCGCTCTGCTACATCTTAACTGGAAAATCAACGATCACCCAGTACCATCACCGCATCCATCTCCACCTGTGCACCCCTGGGAAGCGATGCGACACCGACCGCGGCGCGTGCCGGGTAAGGCTCCTGGAAGTAGTCCGCCATCACCTCGTTGACCAGCGCAAAGTGACCGAGGTCGGTCAGGAATATGTTCAGCTTGGCGATATCAGCCAGGCTGCCGCCGGTGGCCGTGGCCACGGCAACAAGGTTGTCGAACACCCGCCGGATCTGCGCCTCCATGTCACCCTCCACCAGCTCCATGGTCTCCGGCACCAGCGGGATCTGGCCGGAAAGATACACCGTGTCACCGGTGCGCACGGCCTGTGAATAGGTACCGATTGCCTGCGGCGCCTGGTCGGTTTTGATAATTTCACGGGACATGGAAAAATTCCTTTGATGTGTAGTTAGCCAATCAGTTCCGCAACCGCATAATACGTATCACCGATGGAATACTGCGTACCCGGCGCATCACCTCGGCGAGGTGCTTGCGGTTGTGCACCGTGATGGTAAACATGAGTGTGTTCGTCAGGCCGTCACGTTCCTCGATGCCAACATTCTCAATGTTGGCATCGCAATCGCCGATAGTGGCCGCAACTGTTGCCAGCATGCCGCGACGATCTGCCACAACGGCACTGATCTCGACCGGGAACTCCTCGTCAACACCCGGCTCCCATTGCACATCCAGACAGTTCTCCGGTGGATGCTTGTGTTCCGACAGGTTGCGGCACGTTTCCGTGTGAATCACCATACCGCGACCCTTGGTGATGATACCGATCACCGGGTCACCCGGTATCGGCCGGCAACACTTGGCAAAGTGCGTGACCAGGCCCTCGGTACCCTTGATGACCAATGGCCGCATGACAGCTTCACCCTGCCCTGCCTCGATCCCGGTCTGATCGGCCGGCACCAGGTACCGTGCGACCAGTACCGCCGGGCGGCGGCCCATGCCGACCTCGACCAGCAGGTCATCAAAGCTGCGCAGGCTGTATTCCTTCAGTAGTGCTGACAGCTGTTTCCTGGAAATACTGTCCGCATCGGCATCAAATGCACCCAGCGCACGGTCCAGCATACGCCGCCCCAGGCCGACCGCATCTTCCTGTTTCAGGTTCTTCTGGTAATGGCGAATATTCGAGCGCGCCTTCGCCGACACCACGAAACTCAGCCATGCCGGGCTCGGGTGTGCCCCCTCGGCAGTAACGATCTCGACAGTCTGCCCGTTAAGCAACCGGGTCCGCAACGGCACCAGCTGGCGGTCGACCTTCGCCGCGATACAGGTATTGCCCACATCGGTATGTACCGCGTAGGCAAAGTCGACCAGCGTGGCTCCGTGGGGCAGTTTCATGATCTCACCGGCCGGCGTGAACACGTATACCGCATCCGGGAACAGGTCGATCTTCACGTTTTCAAGGAATTCGACCGGGTTGCCTGCATGCTTCTGCATCTCCAGCAGTTCGCGCAGCCATTCGCGGGCACCGGCATGCATCTGGTCCATGCTCGCATCGCCGGACTTGTACAGCCAGTGGGCCGCAACGCCGGATTCCGCCACCTTGTCCATTTCCTCGGTGCGAATCTGCACCTCGATCGGTACGCCGTATGGTCCGAACAGGATGGTATGCAGCGACTGGTAGCCGTTGGCCTTGGGGATGGCGATGTAATCCTTGAACTTGCCCGGCACCGGCTTGTACAGGTTGTGCATCACACCGAGTGCGCGGTAGCAGGTATCGACCCGGTCAACGACAATGCGAAACGCATACACGTCGTAGATATCATCAAAGGAAAGTGTCTTGTCACGGATCTTGCGGTACAGGCTGTAGAGATGTTTCTCGCGACTGAGTATCCGTCCGGCAAGTTTTTCCTGGCGCATGCGTCGCTTGATCGAGGTCTCGATTTTTTTGAGCACCTCCTTGCGGTGACCGCGCGCCTCGCGCACCGCCTTTTCCAGCACCTTGTAACGCAGCGGGTAGAGTGCGGAAAATCCCAGATCCTCTAGCTCGACACGGAGGGAATTGATGCCCAGCCGGTTGGCTATGGGGGCATAGATTTCCAGTGTTTCGCGTGCAATGCGGCGGCGTTTGTCGGGACGTATCACATCCAGTGTGCGCATGTTATGCAGGCGATCGGCCAGCTTCACCAGGATCACGCGGATATCCCGCACCATGGCAAGAATCATCTTGCGGAAATTCTCGGCCTGCGCCTCGGCCTGGCTTGCAAACTCTATCTGGGTCAGCTTGCTGACCCCGTCAACCAGCTCGGCAACCTCGTTACCGAACTCGGCCTCGATCTGGTCCTTGGCAATGCCGGTATCTTCTATGACATCGTGCAGGATTGCTGCAATGATGGACTTGTGATCCATACCCAGCTCGCCGAGGATGCGCGCGGCCTCGATCGGATGATAAATATAGGGTTCACCGGACAGCCGGTGCTGACCTTCATGCGCCTCGGCGCCAAACAGGTAGGCACGGTATACCTCCTGGATCTGTTCCTGCTCCAGGTAGGATTCCAGCATTGTGCACAGGTCGCTGATTAAAAAACGCGACTCGTCATCGGCTACGGTTTGCTGTTCACTCGCCATGGTGGCTGTACCGCCTGCAGGTCCTGTCAGTGTGCCCCTGCTACCCATAATAGGGCAATCCGCGCACCAACAGTAGCCGCGCGCCATTGTAATGGCGTTCAGTACCACAGGAAAGTAATGAGGAGGTGTCCGGCACCGTCGACCCGGACTGTGGTTTATTCGGCTGCCGGCTGCTCGGGTTTGTCGGGCGTTTCTGCAGTGGCTTCTGGAGCAGCTTCGGGAGCCGCTTTCGGTGTAGCGGTGGCCCCGGTGTCCGCGGCCTGGCCTTCCCCGGCATCCCCGAGCAGGTCTTCAAGCTCGATTTCCGGTGTGACCGGCTCGTCGAGAATGGAGGGGCCGATCTTGCCGTCGGCAATTTCGCGCAGCGCCATGATGGTCGGCTTGTCATTCTCCCAGGGCAGGAAGGGTTCGACACCATTGACCAGTTGCCGTGCCCGCTTGGTGGCAACCAGCACCAGCTGGAAACGGTTATCTACATTTTCAAGGCAGTCTTCAACAGTTACGCGTGCCATGGTTAACTCCGTAAACCCGGGATTTAGTTACTTGAGGGCGCGAGATTCTAACCGAATCACCCGGCCGATGCCAGCAGGTCCCCGAGCAGTGCGGCATGGCGCTGCCGCTGGACCGGGAGCCGCAACTGCCGGCACTGGATAACGGCGGCCAGCTCATCCCGCGCCGCCGCAAAGACATCATTGATGATGAGGTAATCGTATTCCCCGTAATGGGACATCTCACTAACCGCATCCTGCATGCGGCGGGCAATGATCGCGTCATCGTCCTGGCCCCGGTCGCGCAAGCGATCCTCCAGCGCCGCGCGCGAGGGCGGCAGGATAAAGATGCCGACACATTCCGGGAGCACCTTGCGCACCTGGGCCGCCCCCTGCCAGTCGATCTCGAGGATGACATCCTGTCCCGCATCAAGCTGCGACTCGATCCCTGCCTGCGAGGTCCCGTAAAAATAGTCAAACACGCGGGCATGCTCGAGAAACGCACCTGCATCGATCATCTCCCGGAAACGCCCCTCGCCGACAAAATGATATTCCCTGCCATTAACTTCACCGGGACGCGGGCTGCGTGTGGTATGCGAAATCGACAGGACCAGGCCATCGCCGGCAGAGTCCAGTACGTCGCGCAGCAGGCTGGTCTTGCCGGCGCCGGACGGTGCCGAGATGATAAACAGTGTGCCCCGGCTCTGCCGGCTGCAGTCGATTCGGTCATATTGAATTACCTCCTGTTGGAATGACCGGGGTGAAATTATTCCGTATTCTGGACCTGCTCGCGCATCTGCTCGATCAGCACCTTGAGTTCCACGGATATATTCGTGGTCTCCACGGCGGCCGATTTTGAACCCAGCGTGTTAG
>QIFB01000013.1 GCA_003230545.1 Gammaproteobacteria bacterium
GGAAAGAACGGCCGGCTGCCCTGCGGCAGGATATGGATTTCCGCTGGCAGCACATCCGTTGCACGGACGATCTCCCCGGAGGTCCCCTCCTGTTCGGCTCCATTGCCGGCTTTTTCGTAGTCGATATCCATGTTGATAAATTAGATCATTTTTATGGCCAATACGTTTCATATGGGCAAATTCAGGAATTTCAAGCCGTGGCCGCCATCCATTTACCGTGTATACTCCTGTATAGATTGACACTTTTGGGGGCGACCTGGCTTCGACGTGGGTTGCGAAACCCGAGGTGCATGCCGAGGGGCAGATAACCTCGTAAAACCAGCTGCAAAACCTATAGTTGCCAACGACGACAACTACGCACTCGCCGCTTAAAACCCGGTAGGGTGCCGTCTGACTGGAGCCGTGCTTGTGCGTCCAGAGCCCTTTATGCCCGTTTCGGGTACTCGGGGCATTCAGGCGTCGACTCTCACAAGATCGCGATGAAGCACGTTCGGGGCGGATTCGTTAAAACTCTACCGAAATCGCCGGTTGTCTTCCCTGCCCGTCGGGTAGTGGCCGGTTAAATCAATAGACGCGGACAAGCATGTAGAGCCAAGGGCGGAGAATTTACGGACGCGGGTTCGATTCCCGCCGCCTCCACCATCCCTAAAAAGGGGCCGGATACATTTTTCTGAGCAAAAATGTATCCGGCCCCTTTTATTGACCCCCGTCAACTCCCCCTGTCCTCAACACCAGCACACTGCTCCCCAGGAACTACCGCTGATTGAGTACCCGAATCTTGACGCCAAGCTTAATGCGAGTAATAATGAGAAACATTCTCATTTATTTAAATGAGCGGAATTCGTAACCAAATGAAAATACTAGAGAATTTGTCACACCTCCGGAAGGGCGAGACCGCCCTGATCACCGGAATCCATGCGCCGGACAGCATGCGGTACCGCCTGCAGGCCATGGGCCTGCGCACCGGCCGTGAGGCCGAGGTCATCCGCCGCCCGCGGCTCGGCCCCATGCAAATCAGGATCGGCAGTGTCAATCTCATCATGCGCCGCTGCGACGCGGCACGCGTGACCATCTCCACCCAGCAGTGAAACGCCTTGCCATCGTCGGTATGCCCAACACGGGCAAATCGACCTTCTTCAACCGTCTCACCGGTTCGTCCTCCCGCGTCGCCAACTGGCCCGGGGTCACCGTTGATCTCCTGAGCGCCAATGTCGTTCTCGGCGGCAATGCCGTCGAGGTCGTTGACCTGCCCGGCATCTACGACCTGCACGGCTTTTCCGACGATGAACAGGTGGTTCGCAGCTTCCTGGAGAACAACGCCATTGACACCATCGGTGTCGTGCTGAATGCCACGCAACTTGACCACCAGCTACCGCTCGCATTGCAGATCCGCAAGCTCGGCATCCGGCCGGTAATCCTCGTCAACATGATCGATGAAGCCGATCAGCTCGGGGTGCGTATCGATACCGGGGCATTGTCCACGGCTCTCGATTGCCCGGTAATGCCGTTAAGTGCGCGCCACGGCACCGGTTTCAATGATGCCCGGGACGCCATTACCAGGGAACTCAGTGCAGCCAGCGCGGTGTCCCTGAATGATCTCCGGGACTGCCTGCACGCCGATGACGAGCTGGTGGCCGAGGCCGAGGCCCTGGTCAGCCAGAATGTAAAAGCACCAAGCCGGCTGGTGCGCAAGATGACCGAGCGCATCGACCACGTGCTGTTGCACCCCGTCTTTGGCCTGCCGCTGTTCTTCCTCGCCATGTTCCTGGTGTTCCAGGCCGTGTACACGCTCGGCACACCCTTGCAGGACGGCGTGGCTTATCTACTCGACGTGTTTCGAGGTCTCGCGCTGGAGCCGCTGGAGTCCATGCTACCGGGGAATCTTTACGGCTTCCTCGTCGAGGGCCTGTACGATGGCGTCGGTACGGTGGCCTCGTTCGTGCCGGTAATTATCCTGTTCTTCTTCTTTATGGCCATTGTAGAGGACAGCGGCTACCTTGCGCGTGCGGCGTTTTTAACGGACTCGCTGATGGCGAAGCTGGGACTCGATGGCCGCGGCTTCGTCATGATCCTGATGGGTTTTGGTTGTAATGTCCCGGCATTGATGGGCACGCGGGTGATGCGCAGCCGCGCATTGCGCCTGTTGAGCATGCTGGTGATCCCGTTTTCGCTGTGTTCGGCACGCCTGCAGGTCTACCTGTTTATCACCACCGCCCTGTTTACCGCCAGCCAGGCGCCGCTGGTGCTGTTCTTCATGTACCTCGCGAGCTTTGCCGCCGCCTTCCTGACGGCGCTGGTGTTTGGCCGGCGCCTGAAGAGCGACGAGCCGTTCGTGCTGGAACTACCGCCCTACCGGCAGCCGGCACTCAAGCAGGTATTGCTGCGCGGCTGGCACGAGATCGCGCATTTCCTGCGCCGCGCCAGTACCTTCATTATTACCGGCGTGGTGCTGGTGTGGCTGCTGACCCACTTCCCGGCCGGCAGCACCCCGGGTGGCGCCGGCACCTGGGCCAGTATGCTCGGCCTGTGGATGAAGCCGGTGCTGGACCCGATCGGCATCAGTCCCGACATGTCGGTGATCCTGCTGTTCGGCTTCGTGGCCAAGGAAATCGTTATCGGCGCACTGGTTGCCATGACCGGGCTGGATGGCAGCGCACTGGCCGGTTACCTCGCCACGCAAATGGACAGCATCCAGGCCATCAGCTTCATGCTGTTTATCCTTTTATATACCCCCTGCCTGTCGACGCTGGCGACCCAGCTCAATGAATCGCGCAGCTGGAAGTTTGCGGGATACAGCCTCGCCTGGTCGCTGGGACTGGCCTGGGCCGTGAGTTTCGGCTTCTACCAGGGCGCGCGCATACTGGGTTACTGAAGTTACCATCCCTAAAAAGGGGCCGGATACATTTTTGCTCTTTTTAGGGATGGAAAAATGTATCCGGCCCCTTTTTAGTGCTGGCATCCTTGCAGGAACGGCGCCCTCGCCGGGAGAAACATTCTATCTGTCGCCCTTGAAAAACCGGTAACCGCCCCTATCTACAGGTTATGCCACACGGCACTAACTTCAAGGAGGCACTACCATGTCACTAGTACACTATGAACCCTACAACCTGTTTGATCAGTTCAACAGCGACATCAGCCGGTTACTCGGCAGTCCGCGGGCTGGAGCCGCGGCCGCGACCACCGACTGGGCGCCCGCTGTCGATATCCGCGAAGATGAAAACCGCTACCTGCTGGTTGCCGATCTGCCCGGCATTGACCGTAAGGACGTCGATATCACCGTGGAGGATAATATCCTCACCTTCAAGGGTGAACGCACCGCGGAGCAGGAAGACACCGGCAAGGGCGGCTACCGGCGACGGGAACGCGTCCACGGCGAATTCCTGCGGCAGTTTACCCTGCCGGATACCGCCGACATGGAGAATATCCATGCGACCGTCAATGCCGGGGTGCTGGAAATTGAAATTCCGAAACAGGCAAAACTCCAGCCGCGGAAGATTACCGTCAACTGATCCACAAATCCCCTTGCACATGGCCGGTCTGCTCCGCAGACCGGCCCTTATGTGTTCCTGACAGTTGCATCCAGTGAAACAGTATTCCGAGGCCTGCGACCAAAACCGGGACCCGATACTCGCGGTACTGAAAGATGAGCTGGCCGGCTGCCACAAGGTGCTCGAGATCGGCAGCGGCACCGGGCAGCACGCCGTGTATTTCGGCAAGCGCCTGCCACACCTCTCGTGGCAGACCAGTGACGTCGACAGCAGCCATGCCAGCATCAATGCCTGGCTCGAGGATGCACAGCTCCCCAACGTAGGACAGCCACTGTCACTCGATGTCAGCGAACAGCACTGGCCGGACGGCGAATATGATGGTGTATTCAGCGCCAATACCACGCACATCATGAGCTGGTCGCAAGTCATCACCATGTTTGCCGGCATCGGCAAACTGTTGAAACAGGGCGGTGTTTTTTGCCTGTATGGCCCGTTCAACTACAATGGGGAATTTACCAGCGAGAGTAATGAACGCTTTGACAACTGGCTAAAGACGCGTGATCCGCTGAGCGGGGTACGCAACTTTGAAGATCTGGAACAGCTTGCCCGTTCAGGCGATATGATATTCAGGCAGGATTATGTAATGCCGGTCAACAACCGGCTGCTGGTTTGGAAGAAACAGTAAGGAAGTGATGTATTCCCTTCATCCCGGCGAATGCCGGGATCCAGGGGTTTCAACGACATGGATTCCGGCATCCGCCGGAATGTCGGGGCAATTAATTATCGAAGTGTGCTACAACCCAGGGCACGACCACCAGTGACAGCATCAGGGTTACAAACACTTCTTTCATGCCACCCAGTTGTTCAAGGTAAACCATCCCCGGATCACCCATCAGGTACAACGCCATCAATGCAATAAACCACTTGTACATGTCCGTCTCCTGTCATGCTTGCCTTGTTACCTATAGTAACGGCAGGCAACCCCGGGGGACTGTGACCGGAACAGACGATTTTGTGTGATTTGCCCCGCAAAACCGGCAAAAAACCGGTCCGGACAGGCAGGCTCAAGGGGGTAAAGACCAGCGTTCAGGTGTCAACAAGGGGGACCTTCAGCTCCCGGGAGCTGTCCATTTTCTCGTCCTGTCGCGCAGCCACCTTGCGGATGCCCTCCTCTTCCATGAGACTCGCCAGTGTTATTTCATTCAGGAATCCGTAAATCTGGCTACTCAGATCATCCCATAAATCATGGGTAAGACAACGACTGCCCTTGTTGCAGTTGTTCTCGCCACTGCAGCGGGTTGTATCAACCACTTCATCAACAGCGGAAATAATTTCGGCAATGGCAATGTCCACCGCAGAACGACTCAGTGAATAACCGCCCCCCGGACCGCGGGTACTCCTGACCAGGTCATGTTTACGCAGGCGGGTGAACAACTGTTCGAGATAGGACAGCGAGAGATCCTGCCGCCGCGAGATTTGTGCCAGGGTGATCGGTCCTGCCTGGGAATGAAAGGCGAGGTCCAGCATGGCCGTAACGGCATAACGCCCTTTACTGGTAAGTTTCACTATTCGTAACCTGCTGAATCACTATTTTATAACGGTGTCACAGGCTACCCGGACAGTCAAGAATCGTCCTTGTCCTTTGCCGCATCGGGTACCGCTTCAGAAGGCCCGGAGTCTTTAATTTCCTTACCGTCAATGTGATTTAATTCGCACGGACCGAGATCCGGCAACTGCGTATCACTGATTTCCGCACCCAGCCCCTTCAGGCTCTTGCACATGTCCTCAAGCCGCTCATCCATGGCATGGATATGATCCAGCATGCCATTGATGGCCGTCGCCACCGGGTCCGGCATATCGCGCGTGCTGCCGTAGGCATCAAATCCCATCTTCCTGGCGATGGCCTGGCGCTTTTCGTCTACTTCAACCACGCCGGTAACAAGACGTCCGGGGACACCGACCACGGTCACGCCGGCAGGCACGTCCTTGAGAACCACTGCATTGGAGCCAATGCGTACACCGTCACTGATTTCGATCGGGCCAAGTACCTTTGCACCGGCGCCGATCACGACATCCGTGCCCAGCGTGGGATGACGCTTGCCCTTGTTCCAGCTGGTACCGCCCAGCGTGACTCCGTGGTAGAGCGTGCAGTCATCACCGATCTCGGTAGTCTCGCCGATCACCACCCCCATGCCATGGTCGATAAAGAAACGCCGGCCAATCCGTGCACCGGGATGGATCTCGATACCGGTCACCAGGCGCGCCACGTTCGACAGCACTCGCGCCAGCCACATAAGGCCCTGGTTCCAGAACCAGTGGCTCAGGCGATGCATCTGTAGCGCGACAAATCCCGGGTAGGTCGTCATCACCTCGAAGGCGTTGCGGGCGGCCGGGTCGCGCTCAAACACGCACTGGATATCTTCTTTTATGCGTTCAAACATTTGCTTATCTTACAATCAGTAACACAACATTCCCAGATGATATTTTTGAGGTTATTCCCGTCCCTGCCGGGCCGCTGTCAGGATCCCGCGCAGGATATTGATCTCGTTTTCATCCGGGCGGGCCCGATTGAACAAACGCCGCAAGCGCCGCATCAGCTGACGGGGATTTTCCGGGTCCAGAAAATCGAGCGCCACCAGGGTCTCCTCCAGGTGCACATAGAAACGCTCCATCTCATCGACGCCGACCGGGGTGTGCTCCGGAGCGGCAGCCGTCTCGCGGGTCTCGACCTGGAGTGCATAATACTCGTAACCGATGATCTGGACCGCCGCCGCGAGGTTCAGGGAACCGTACGCCGGGTTGGCGGGGATCTGCACCAGGTAATGACAGCGGTCCATTTCGGCATTGCTGAGACCGGACTGCTCACAACCAAACAGCACCGCCACCTTGCCCTGGTCACCTTCTGCAGCAACGAGACGTGCACACTCCCGCGGTGTCAGTACCGGGCACGGAATAGTGCGGGTGCGAGCACTGGCGCCGACCACCAGGTTGCAGCCTTCCAGTGCCGCATCGAGATCAGTACAGACCGTCGCATGTGCGAGCACGTTATCGGCACCGGAGGCACGCGCCGTGGCATCGGCATGCGGAAACAGTTTCGGGTTGACCAGCCACAGCACATCCAGACCCATGGTTTTCATGGCACGCGCCGTGGCGCCAATATTACCGGGGTGACTGGTATTCACCAAAACAATGCGAATGTGTGACAATATGAATCTACCTGTGCGTCAGGCCCGTGACAGTGGAAATGCAATGACCTCGTCAATGGATGCGGACCGGTTGGCGTACATCAGCAAGCGGTCAACCCCCAGCGCGACACCGGCACAATCGGGGAGCCCAGACTGCATGGCCGCAAGCAGGCGCTGATCTATTTCTACAGTCCCGGTTGCCTGTGCGTCACGGCGCGCATTGTCCTGTTCAAAGCGCTGTTGCTGTTCTTTTGCATCGGCCAGTTCATGATAGCCGTTGGCAAGTTCAATCCTGTCAAGGTAGACCTCGAAGCGTGCAGCAACGGCAGGCTGCCCGGGGCGCATCCGGGCCAGCGCTGCCTGGCTGGCGGGGTAATCGCGGATGAACACCAGCCCCTGCCCCAGCCCGGGTTCGATGACATGGGTCATTAACAGATCCAGCCAGGCATCGCGGTCATCCGGGCCCAGGCCGACCGGGTCGTGCAGGCCGTGTTCTCGCAGTACCACCTGCATATCCGGCACGGCGGCCGTCAACGGGTCCATGCCGGTCAATTCCAGGAACAGCTCACGGTAGGTCCAGTGATCAACCGATGCAACCGGCGTGATCCCTTCAAGTATCGTGCGCAGCAGCTGCTCTACATCATCCATGAGATCAAAGTGGTCAAAGCCGGTGCGGTACCACTCCAGCAGGGTAAATTCGGGATTATGGCTGGCGCCACATTCGCCGTCGCGGAACACCTTGCACACCTGGTAAATGGAACCCGACCCGGCCGCCAGCAACCGCTTCATCGGAAATTCCGGCGAGGTATGCAAGTACAACCCTGGCGCGCTGTCATTCCCGGCACCGGCGCCCGGGCCGTGATACGTGGTGGTAAAACTGTTAATGGCAGAATCGGTGGCAGCAGCGCGCGACAGCACCGGGGTATCGACCTCGAGCACGTCCTGCACGCTGAAATATTCACGAATGCGGGCCAGCAGGGTGGCACGCAGTTTCAGGGCGCCCCGTGACGCCGTCGGTTGCCAGTCTGCGCTAGTCCCTGGCACGCGCCACGTATTCCCCGGTGCGGGTATCAATCTTCAGCGCCTCGCCGATCTCGATAAACAGCGGCACGCGCACCACGGCACCGGTTTCCAGGGTTGCCGGCTTGCCACCCCCGCCGGAGGTATCACCACGCACCCCGGGATCGGTATCAGTGACCGTGAGGATGACAAAATTCGGCGGTGTCACCACCAGCGGCGTACCGTTCCACAGGGTGACTTCGCAGGTGTCCTGCTCCTTCAGCCATTTCACGGCATCACCCACCGCGGTGGCATCCGCGGCGTGCTGCTCATAGGTGTCAGGGTCCATGAAGTGCCAGAATTCGCCATCGCTGTAGAGAAACTGCAGATCGGTATCCATGACATCCGCCGCTTCCACCGATTCACCTGATTTATAGGTGCGCTCGATGACACGGCCGGTCTTCAGGTTGCGGATCTTTACCCGGTTGAAGGCCTGGCCCTTGCCGGGCTTTACAAGCTCGTTTTCGATAATGGAACATGGATCGCCATCGATCATGATTTTCAGGCCACCACGAAATTCATTGGTATTATACGATGCCATAATTGCCCTTCTTTAATATGGAAATCCCGTTAAAAATGGCGGCCATCATACCCCGAATAGAGCAACACGAACACGCGCCGGCCTGGCAGTGCGCCCTCGCACAGGCCATCGGTAGCGTGGACGAGCTGCTGAACCTGCTGCAAATCGATCCCGGACAGTACCGCGGTCCGACGCTTGCCGCTGATTTCCCGCTGCGTGTGCCGCACAGCTTCGCTGCGCGCATGGAACCCGGTAACATCGACGACCCGCTGCTGCGCCAGGTCCTGCCGCTGCCTGCCGAGGATCTTGCGGCCCCCGGCTACCTGCCTGACCCGCTGGCCGAGCAGGAGGCAATCGCTACGCCGGGCCTGCTGCATAAATACCACGGGCGCGCTCTGCTCACCGTGACCGGTGCCTGTGCCATTCACTGCCGCTACTGTTTTCGCAGGCATTTCCCGTATAGTGACGCCAACCCGCTGGCGGCCCACCGGGACCAGGCACTGGCCTACCTGCGCAGTCACGAGGAAATTACCGAGGTGATCCTGAGTGGCGGTGACCCGCTGGTCCTGCCGGACAGCCGCTTGCGGGAGCTGGCCGCACAGCTGGCGGCCATCCCCCATATCACCACATTACGGTTACACACCCGGCTGCCGGTGGTACTGCCGGCACGGGTTGATGGACAACTGCTCGAGTGGACAGGGAATCACCCTGGGCAGATGGTGGTGGTCATCCACTGCAACCACCCCAATGAAATCAATGCGGACGTGGTTGCCGCTTTGCAGCGCCTTGCACAGGCCGGCGTCACCCTGCTGAACCAGTCGGTGTTAATGAAAGGTATCAATGACAGGGCCGATACCCTGAAAGAGATGTGTGAATCCCTGTTTGCCGCGGGTGTACTGCCATATTACCTGCACCAGCTGGACCGGGTTCAGGGTGCAGCACACTTCGAGGTCAGCGATGCCAGGGCCCGTGAACTGATACAGCAGTTGCATGGCACCCTGCCCGGTTACCTGGTCCCGCGGCTGGTACGTGAAATCCCGGGATTGCCGGGAAAATGGCCACTATGGCCGGAGCGGGATCACACCACGGGACGCCAGACAATTCCCGGCTTGATTTGAGTACATACATGTGGGAGTGTGCCCCGGCCCAACCTGATTAACCGGATGATCGATACTTGAAAATGGACCTGAATATTCCAGCACTGGGGAAAGCCGGCAAGTGCCAGTTCAAAACCGGTGCAGCCGCCGTCAGGCAGTGGGTCGACGACCTGCCACTGATCAACATCGAAGCCAGCGTTAAACAACTCGAGTTTGCGCTTGACGAAATCAACAAGACCGATATCCCGGCAGCGGAGCGTCACGCTGCGCTGGAGTTGCTAAACGCACCGATCATGCACGTTACCGGGGCACTGGTAAAAAGTTACCTGGGAAAACAGTTCCCGCTGAAGACGCGCGACCTGGACAACGCTGCCAAGGCAACCGCGCTGCGTTACCGCATGGCTACCAGCTACAAAATCCTGGCGGCCGCCATGGTAAAGCAGCCTGACTCCAGGACCGGTCTTCCCATTGCCATCCACCGCGCCATGCGGCACCTGAGTGAAATCCTGATCGGGAGCTACCAGATTTACGTCCCCTATCCGGACGATATCTGGAAAGACCTGCACACCCTGTACGCCATTGGCGAACAACACGGGCTGCTGCAACAGCAGGTTGAAGACATTACCCTGCGCACCCCGGTCAGCTCCACGCCCGAGGATATCTACAAGCAGATACTGCTACTGTCACTGGCATGCCCCTACCGCCTGCGTCAGAATGAAACCAGCGATGTATACATGCTGTTAAGCAAGTGGGCGCCCTATAGCAAGCTGCTCAGGGCGTCGGATGAAACCAGTGGCGGATTTTTTACCTGGAACCTTGAAGCCGATCATGCTCCGGCATACCTGACGACCAGGAACCGGGAAGATCGTGATACCCACTGGAGAAATCTCAACACCAGCGATATGAGCAAACCGGTCCGCTCGGCACTGGAAGCGCGCCAGCAATCCACGCAACGCTACAGCGATCACCTTGAAGAACGCATCCTGCAGCGCCTGATGCTGAGCTGGGGGGTCATGCCCAAGCGCCAGTTTACCCGCCGCCAGCAGGATGCATCGATTCAACTGGTCGTGGGGCTGAACGCCATTCACAACGTCATCTCCGAGCCGGAGCAGGAGCCGGTACACCCTGACAAGGTGCAGGCAGAATCCGAGGTCATCCGGGACCAGGAATATCTGCAGGACCCTACCTTTGAACGACCCGCCTCGATCAGCGTTAACGCACCCCGCAACGGCCACAGGAGAGACAAAACCACCTTCGGACAACTGCCTGAGCAGTGGCAAAACAATCCACTGCAGGGCGCCTATGCAGCAAGTAGCCCGGCAGCAGCAGAAGAAAATGCGATACCCCTGCACGTGGAGAACTGGAAAATGCAGGATATGAGTGCCGGTGGTTACTGCCTGTTATGGGACAGCGAGGAAGCTTCCAGCGCCCAGGTCGGTGAACTGGTCGCCATCAAGTCCAGTTATGACAGCAATGATAACTGGCACCTCGGGGTAATCCGCTGGATGAAACTTACCCGGGAACGTGGTCTGGGTCTGGGCGTGCAGATGATGTCACCCGGCGCCCGTGCAATCTGGGCACGTGTCTGCAATGACAAGGTCAGCAGGGCTGACAGGATGCAGGGCATACTGCTGCCGGACATCAAGGGCCTGAATCAACAGGCCACGCTGCTGCTGCCGTCACTGCCGTTCCGTACCGGCTACCTGTCACGGCTGACCCGCGGTGATAAAGAGGAACAGGTCAAGCTCACCGCGCAACTGGAAGACACCGGGAGCTTTGCCCAGTACCACTTTATGGCGGCCGAGGAATCCTGAGCAGGGAAACGCGTTGCGAGGCGCGGGTCCTACCGTTCGATGGATTCCCGGCGAGGGCGCCGGTCCTACTGTTCGATGGATTCCCGGTGAGGGCGCCGGTCCTACCATTCGATTGAATCCCGTTACCCTGTAGGACCGGCGCCCTCGCCGGGAATACCTTGCTAATAGAGCTCCATGAACGGTTCCGGGTACTCGACGTGCCCGCCACCGGCAAGAATTCCCGCTACGATTTCCATAACGGTGAGTGCATCTTCCGGTGCCGGCAGGTTACAGCTCACCTGCAGTTCCTTCGCGGGTGCAAACCCGAAGCGCTGGTAGTACTCGGGGTGCCCGACGACGATGATGGCGCCGTAGCCCTTCTCCCTGGCCAGATCCACGCTCGCGCGGATCAGTTCCGAACCGATGCCGCGGTGGCTCTGGGAGGGGACCACTGACATCGGACCCAGTACCAGAACATTCTTCTCGTCACCCTCCCTGCGCAAGGCGGCCCGGGTGAGCAGCACATGACCCACAATTCGCCCGTTCAGCTCGGCGACCAGAGAAAGTTCGCGGTTATACGCGGACGATTCGCGCAAGGCACTGATCAGGCGGGCCTCTGCCTCTCCGCCAAATGCGCTGATATGGACCACATCAATGGCACGGGCATCCGCTGCCGCTTCAGGCCTGACAGTAATCGGGTGCATCATTTACTCCCTTTCCGGCAGTGAACCAGAGGGTCCGGAGACATCCGGCCACCCCACCTAAAAGAACCTTTTTTTCAGTGACTTGCATGCTATCAGGAAACTCCCGGCGGGAAAACACCCGGAACGCCCCGCGATCGCCGTACCTGCATCGCACTCCGGCTGTGAATTTCATCAAGAAATGGCCAGAAATGCCGAAAAAACAGGTAGCCGGGGCCGGTCCGTCGCTGCCACAGGGAAATGTGCCTCCTGCTACGTGAATCCATTGCTATACGAGGTCAGACTGTGAACCACGAAGATACTCTGTGTCTTGCCATTATCGAGGACTCCGGTCACAAGGCTGAAGGGCATGCAACCGCGCTGCGAAATGCGGGATTCACGGTGCGTTTTGACCTGGTGAATAATCTTGATGGACTGGCCGGACTGTTCAGTTCGTCGAGCCCGGACATCGTATTCTGCGGTACCGGCAATCAACTCCCTGATCTCAACTCGGTAACACGCCTGCTGACAGAACGTGCCGAAGGCGTCCCCGTCATTGCATTTACCGACGAGATTACCGATGCGGCCGTCAACGATGCTGATCACAATGGCGTCATGGCCCTCGTTGCCTATGACGACCCGGACAGCCTGCAGGCCGTCATGAAGAGGGAACAGCAAACCGTACTGTTGCGCCGGCAGGTGCGTCAGCTGGGAAAACGTCTTGCAGAAGCCGAGACACGCTGCAGCACCCTGATGGAGAGCTCCCGGGATGCGATTGCCTATATCCACGAAGGCATGCACATCCATGCGAACAACAGCTACCTTGATCTGTTCGGCTTCAGCGAACTCGATGAAATCGCCGGACTGCCAATCATGAACATGATCGACCCTGGCGATCATGAGAAATTCAGGAAATTCCTGCGCAGCTATGACAACGACAGCAACGGCACCCTGAAGATCAGGGGCGTCGAGCCCGGCGGCAATCCGTTCGATGCCGTCATTGAATTCTCACCGGCAAGCATAGACAGCGAAGCATGTACACAGATCGTTATACGCAACCATGCAGATGTCGAGCTTGAGGCAAAACTCGACACCCTGAGCCAGCAGGACATGCTGACCGGCCTGTGTAATCGCCAGCATTTCATGCAGGTTGTCAACACCAGTATCCAGAATGATGTCGAGGAAGACCAGCTGCAGGCGGTTGCCTATATCCTGCTGGAGAATTTCAAGTCAATTCGCGAGGAAATCGGCATTGCAGGCAGCGACATGGTCATCAATGACATTGCCAGGCTGGTCGAAACTGCCTGCGGGCAGGATGACGTTATTGCCCGGTTCAGTGATTACGTGTTTACGGTACTGCATTACGACAGCAGCAAGGAAGGGATCCAGCAGTTCGCGGAGACCCTGCGCCAGAAAGTCGGGGAACATGTATCGGATATCGAGGGGCAGGCAGCAACGACGACCTGCAGCATCGGCATTTGTGTCCTTAACGAGCATACCAGCAATGCCCAGAATATCCTGTCGCGTGCCGACCTCGCCTGTGAAGTAGCGCGTTCATCCGGCGGCAACCAGATACATACCCACAGCACGACCGTGGACGAAAAAATGGATGCCGGGAACGAAGATAAATGGGACGAAGTGATCAGCGCCACCATCAGGGAAGAACGCTTTCATCTTGTCTACCAGCCAATCGTCAGCCTTAACGGCAATGCGGGAAGCCGCTACGAGGTATTGCTGCGGATTGTGGATGAGGAAGACCATATCATACTGCCGGGACAATTTCTGTCCATTGCCGAGAAGACCGGCAAGAGTGGAGAGATCGATCGGTGGGTGATCAATAAGGCGTTCAGCACACTTGTGGAGCAAGGCGATGACGGCTCCGACGTCGAGTTCTTTATCAAGCTCGCCGGGGCGACCCTGGAAGACCCCGAGTTACCGGTATGGATCAACCGTATACTGAAAGACTATCGCATAAAGAGTG
Organism: Gammaproteobacteria bacterium; assembly: GCA_003230545.1. Taxonomy (GTDB): domain Bacteria; phylum Pseudomonadota; class Gammaproteobacteria; order UBA9214; family UBA9214; genus SZUA-186. The sequence continues at coordinate 13,804 of QIFB01000013.1, forward strand.
ACCGCATCTGTTTCGAAATTCCCGAGGCAGTTGCCATCAGGGACCTGAAAAACACCAGGACTTTCATAAAGGCAATGCAGAACCTGCATTGCAGGGTGGCAATCGAGCACTTTGGCTGCGCAAACCAGTCACAGTTGATTCAACACCTGCCGGTAGACCTGCTCAAGATCGATGGCTCACTGGTTAACGGCCTGGCATCCAGCGAGGAACAACAGGAGAAGATAAAGACCCTGATCGATCTGGCGCGCAAGGCAAACATTCCGTGTGTGGCCGAGCGCGTCGATGATTCCGGCGATCTGGCCAAATTGTGGGAATACGGCATAGATTACATCCAGGGCAACTTCGTGCAGGAGCCCAGCAAGGAACTCGAACACGATTTTGAAGGGGAACTTGCCTGACGTGGCAGGCCGGGCAGGTAATGCGACAACCGATATCTAACGGCGTCCGGAGCATGTCAGTCGAGCAGGTACGAGACCAGACCGTCGGCAAGCTTGGGTTCAAACCAGGTGGACTTGGGCGGCATGACATTTCCGGCATCGGCCACGGCCATCAGGTCTTCCATGCGGGTCGGGAACAGTGCAAATGCGACCTGCATTTCACCACTGTCTACCCGCCGCTCCAGCCCGGCAAGTCCTCGGATACCGCCGACAAAATCAATGCGCCGGTCACGCCGCGGATCGGTGATCCCGAGCATTGGCGCCAGCAGGTTTTCGGCCAGCAGGCTGACATCCAGGCGCCCCACCGGGTCATCCGGTACCCGTTCTGCATGAATGTCCAGGTGGTACCACTGACCACCGAGATACATACCGAATTCACCCGGCCCCTGCGGGTGACAGGCCGAGTCAACCGGTACCACGTTAAAGCGCGCAACAAGGCCGGCGAGAAACACCTCCGGGGTCATGCCGTTCAGGTCCCTGACGACACGATTGTAGTCAAGAATCTGCATCTGATTGTGCGGAAAGATGACTGTCAGGAAATAACCGGCGCTGTCACCCGTCGTTACCCGGGCGGCCGCCACCTGCGAAGCCGCAGCCGAGCGATGATGTCCATCGGCGATATACAGGGCATCCATGGCATCGAATGCGGTACCGACCGCGTCGATCTGCCCGCTGTCCCGGACAACCCAGAGACTGTGGGCAATGCCGTCATCGGCAACCAGGTCGCAATCCGGTTCTCCCGCGGCCAGGGATTCAAGCAGTGCATCGACCTCCGGACGCGACCGGTAGGCCAGCAGTACCGGCCCGGTCTGGGCATTCAGGGCCTCGATCTGCCGGACCCGGTCATCTTCCTTGTCGGGCCGGGTAAATTCATGCTTGCGAATCCGGTTACTGTCGTAGTCACTGACAGACGCCGTAGCCACCAGACCGAGTTGTCGATGTTCGCCCATCACCAGACGGTAAACGTAATAGCAGGGTCTGTTGTCACGCTGCAGTACACTGGCATCGATCATTCCCTGCAGGTTGACAGCTGCCTTCCGGTAAACCGCCGGGTCATAGGGATCGGTACCCTCGGGAAGATCGATCTCTGCTTTGGAAATATGCAGGAAGCTCCACGGCCTGCCCTGCGCACGCGCACGCGCCTCGACACTGTCAAGTACATCATAGGGCGGTGCAGCGACATCACCGGCACGGCCTTTGGCAGGACGCAAACCGGCAAACGGGCGAATCAACGGCATGGCGATAATCCTGGCTTGCCTGGCATCGGAACCCTTCCATTGTACACGCGCCTGCCGGCAGCAGCGATGCGTCTGGCCGGGGGTGCAGCATGAACGACAAGACTACCGGACTGGCCGGCAGCATGTGCCGGCTGGCAGCCTGCTATCGCGATATCGACTGGAAATTCCAGACGATCCTGTCGGGCCTGACAACCGATGCGCGGGCCGAGCTGTTCGGGCTCAAGACACTGGCGGCGAAGCTGCGCCACAGGGTCAACTGCATCCCGCTGGTCTACAAGCTTTCATTACTGATCACCGTACTCGTTGTTATCTGCATGGGACTACTGGGTTCCCTGATCATCCAGCAACAGACCCAGATGTTCGAGGAACAGCTCAGCGACCAGGGCACAACACTGGTGCGACTGATGGCAAAATCCGCCGGGGAGCCGCTGCTTGCCGGTGACCACCTCGCACTCGACGGTATCACGAACGGTTACGCCACCAGCGGCACGATCATCGGTACCGCAGTCGTGACCCTGGAAGGCGACACCGCCTCATACACCGGCCAGTATCATGACGGCTCCAGCATCTACCAGAAACGTATACTCAGGCAACTGTCGGGCAGCGATCCGGGCTCACAGGCCTGGGAATTACCGGCGGCCGGAAAAGCCCCGCCACGCAAGGTAATCTCCTTTGTACAGCCGGTGATGTTCCAGGATGTTGTCGTTGGCTATGCCATGGTAACCATCAGCAAGTCCGGGATGGCGATCGCAAGGGAAAAGGCAAAACAGGCGATCATCGGCGCCACCATCCTGATCATCCTGCTTGGCATCGCCATGGCCTTTGCACTGGGCAAGCAGATTACCGTACCGATCGATGAGCTGGTGGACGCCAGCCGCGCCATTGGCAAGGGCGTATACACCAAGCGTTTCAAGGGACAACGCACCGATGAAATCGGCCAGCTGATGAGAGCATTCAACGACATGGCTGAAGGCATGCTGGAGAAATCCCAGGTCAAGAGTGCCTTGTCGAGATACGTGTCTCCCGGTGTGGCACAGGAAATTCTGTCAAACCTCGATGAGGTCGAGCTCGGCGGCAAGAGTATCGATGGTACGGTCCTGTTTGCCGATATCGTGGGCTTCACCGGGATTGCCGAGAAAATGAAGCCCGAGGAGCTGGTCTGCATTCTGAATGACTACTTCTCGCTGATTACCACTGCCTGTGAACTGAACAACGGAACCGTCGACAAATACATGGGTGATGGTGTGATGCTGGTGTTCGGCGCACCGCAGCCCGACGCGGACCATGCATTTCATGCCGTGTCGTGTGCATTGCTGATACAGCGCCTGATCGAGCATGAGAACGGGCAGCGCGTGAAAAAGGGATTGTTCCCGGTACAGTTCAGAATCGGCATAAATTCGGGCGTAATGCTTGCCGGCAACATGGGTTCCAGGGAACGCATGGAATATACCGTTGTCGGCGATACCGTCAACCTGGCATCGCGCCTTTGCGGCATAGCCAACAAGGGGCAAATCGTTATCTCCAGGGAAATGTACATGGTGCCCATGGTCAGGGAGCGTGTCCTTGCCGGTGAGTACCAGTCGATCCAGCTGCGTGGTATCAGCGCCCCGGTCAGCACCTATCTTGTCGAAGACCTGATGGCCGACTGGCAAATCCGGATGGTCGGACACTTCAATCAGATTACCCGGACTCCGGAAAATGAATATCTTGAATCACTGGCGCCCTGAGCTTCCGGCAGCACTGCTGCTCCTGTTCCTGCTGGCGGGTTGCAGCCATACCGGGACGATCAGGCTTGGTGAAGACCGGCCTGAAGACCTGAATGCGCTGATGAATTCACGGCAGTTCGAGCGTGCCGAACAGCTACTCAATGATTACCCCTACCTGGACACACCAGGTCAGCGCGAACACCTGCACGAGCGGATTGCTGAATATGAACAGGCGATCCTGGTCGAGGCACAGGCACTGGAATCAGGTGACAATCTATACAATGCCCTCGAGGTAATTGACCAGGCCCTGGTGGACCTTCCCCACAGCAGCGTGCTGAATGACTACCGGCGCACCCTTGCCGACAAACGCGTTACCCGGCTGCGCGACAACCAGCGCAGGCAACTGCTGTCACGGGCCGATTACCTCGTACAGCAACAGCAGCTCTATGCAGAACAATTACACCTTCAATCTCCGGGCATCAGCAAGCGCTGGGTCAATACCCTGCACCAGCAGGAAGCAACCGGCCTGGTGGATGATCTGCTGGAATGCGGCCATGAAACCATCCTGGAGGATGACCTCGCGTTAGCAGAAAGATGCCTGCAGCTGGCGCATTCGATCAATGGCACCCCCGCGGTGCAGGCGGCACTTTCCAGCCTCGCTGACAAACAGGAATCACAACGCGACAGTATTGAAAAGAAACAACAGGTCAAGCGGGTCAACAAGGAAAAGAAACAGGCCATCAACCGCCGCAACAGGACGCAAGTATTACTGGCCAGGACCGGCAAGGCACTGGAGGCAAATGACTTGCTGGCGGCACGTGGCAGCTTCAGCAAGATCTCCGCACGCGAACGCAAGACACCGGCCGTAGTTGACATGCAGACCAGGCTCGATCAGGCCATTGACCCCGTGGTAACCGAACTGCTGGACAAGGGTGACCGCCTGTACCGGGCCGACAAGGTCGGCCGGGCAATCAGCTCATGGGGTGTTGCGCTGGAACTGGACCCGGACAATACCGGAATCAGCGAGCGCCTGGATCGTGCCAGCAAGGTACTGGCGCGCCTGGAGGAGCTGAAGAGCAAACAGCAGTAAATCAGCACCACACCCGTCGTTGCGAGCAAAGCGAAGCAATCTCTATGAAAGCTCTGATTTATTCGTCATGCCGGCGCTGGCCGGGATCCAGAGTTTTCAACATAATGGATGCCGGCATGCGTCGGGATGACGATGAAATACATTAAACAACGAAATCCCGGATTGATAGCCCGGAATTACTCCGGCTGGTTAAAGGCAACTTCCAGGCGATCAACCTTCTGGTAGCCACGCGCCAGCTTGCGGCCCCGGCGACCGCGTTCCCCGGCAAATTCATCGACCTCGTCGGCCTTCATGGTCTTGTGTTTTTTACCGGCATGCACGGTCAGTTTTTCACCGTCCTGCACCAGCACCAGGATCGCAACATATTCATCGCGCGCCTTCAGTTTCGCAGAAGGCACACTGATAATCCTGTTGCCCTTGCCGCGCGCCATCTGCGGCAGGTCGGATAACGGTATCACCAGCATGTAGCCTGCGGTCGTCACGGCAACAATCCAGTCATCCTCCAGGCTGCGCACCGGAACGGGTGGCAGCACGCCGCACCCTTTCGGCACCGACAGCACCGCCTTGCCCGCCTTGTTGCGGGTCACCAGGTCACCGAAACGGGCCACGAATCCGTAACCGGAATCACTCGCCAGTAAATACAACTGGTCCGGATCGCCTGCCATGACGCCGACAAAGCGGGCGCCATCCGCCGGCTTCAGCCGGCCACTCAGCGGCTCGCCCTGCCCGCGCGCGGTTGGCAGTGAATGCGCCGGCAAGGCATAGGCCCGCCCGTTGGAATCCAGGAACAGCGCCAGCTGGTTGCTGCGCCCGCGCGCAGCAGTGGCGAATTCATCCCCGGACTTGTAACTCATTTCGGTCGGATCGATTTCATGACCCTTGGCAACACGCACCCAGCCGTTTTTCGAGAGCACCACGGTGACCTGTTCACTGGGCACCAGCGCCGCTTCATCCATAACCTGTGCCGCATCACGCTCGACCAGCTGCGAGCGGCGTGCATCACCGAACTTTTCTGTGTCTTCCCTGATTTCTTTTTTAACCAGCGTCTTCAGGCGTGCTTTTGATATGAGAATTTTCTGCAGCTCGTCGCGTTCCCGGGAAAGTTCTTTTTGCTCGTCCCGGATCTTCATTTCTTCCAGGCGTGCCAGTTGCCGCAACCGGGTATCGAGGATGTAATCCGCCTGTTCATCGGACAGCTTGAAGCGCTTGATCAACGCCGGCTTTGGCTTGTCCTCGGCGCGAATAATCTGTATCACTTCATCGAGATTCAGGAACGCAATCAACAGTCCCTCGAGCAGGTGCAGGCGCCGGTCTACCTTCCCCAGTCGATACTCGAGACGGCGGGTCACGGTCGTTATCCGGAATTCAAGCCATTCCTTCAGAATGGTACGCAAGTCCTTGATCCCGGGACGTCCGTCCAGGCCGATCATATTCAGGTTGATGCGCGCACTGCGCTCCAGGTCGGTACTCGCAAACAGGTGCGACATCAGGGCGTCGGTATCCACGCGGCTGGAGCGCAGCACAATCACCAGGCGGGTCGGGTTCTCGTGGTCCGACTCGTCGCGCAGGTCCTCGACCATGGGCAGTTTCTTCGCCGTCATTTGCGCGGCAATCTGTTCCAGCACCTTGCCGCCGGAGGTCTGGTACGGCAATGCCGTGATGACGATATCGCCGTTGTCCGTTTCATAACACGCGCGCATACGCACACTGCCATGCCCGGTTTTGTAGGCCTCCAGTAATTCGGCTGGTGGCGTAATGATCTCCGCGCCCGTGGGGAAATCGGGACCCCTGACAATTTTGCACAGTTCCGCCACCGTGCTCTTCGGCTTGTCCAGCAAGCAGATCGCGGCCGCGGCGACCTCGCTCAGGTTGTGCGGGGGAATATCCGTTGCCATGCCGACAGCGATGCCGGTGGCGCCATTCAGCAACACGTTCGGCAAGCGTGCCGGCAACTGCACCGGCTCTTCCAGGGTGCCGTCAAAATTCGGTGCCCAGTCGACCGTGCCCTGCCCCAGTTCTGCGAGCAACACTTCCGCAAACGGGGCGAGGCGTGCCTCGGTATAACGCATGGCGGCGAAGGATTTGGGATCATCGGGCGATCCCCAGTTGCCCTGCCCGTCGATCAGCGGGTAACGGCAGGTGAACGACTGCGCGAGATGCACCATGGCCTCGTAACAGGCCGAATCACCGTGCGGGTGAAACTTGCCAAGCACATCGCCGACGGTGCGCGCCGATTTCTTGTGTTTGGTAGCTGCCAGCAGTCCGAGCTCGGACATGGCATAAACGATGCGCCGCTGCACCGGCTTCAGGCCATCACCGATATGCGGCAACGCCCGATCGAGGATGACGTACATGGAATAATCCAGGTAGGCCTTCTCGGTAAAGGTCTTCAGCGGCAG
>QIFB01000012.1 GCA_003230545.1 Gammaproteobacteria bacterium
GTCTCTTTCAGATACCCCATTTTCTTTTTATCTTCGACGCATCGAATTCACCCGGTTTTCGTGAAAGGTCCTCACGGCTTTCACCCAGGATATGACTTGCCATGGGCAGGAAGATGTCCTCCTCCTTTTCATGATGCTTTATCATCCGGTTTTCGAGATGCACCAGGTGCTCGAACACGTGTTCAGAGTTTCTGGTCTTGATAATACGCGCCATGTCCAGGATCAGACGGACAATATGGTCATGCTCCTCCCGCAGTGCCCCGGTCAGGCCATGTGTGCATGGGGCATTGATTCATAGGCGGGATACAGCACCTCTTCCTCCAGGGCCATATGCCGCTTCAGGTGTGTAACGAGTTCCTTGAATGCCTGGTTCACGGTCCCCCAGTCCTCCATTTTCACTGCATTCATGCATTGGGAAAGCAGGTCTTCATACAGTGAATGTTCATGCTCAAGCCAGTTGTCCGTACTGTTCATGGACCGGTAGTCCTGGTAGTCCTGTGGTCAAGTGTGTTAACTGAATGTACGTTCATCACAGTTCAATTCAATGGCTGGTTCAACAGATTCATATTACCTGAACCTGGGCCAGCGTAATGAACGCTGATCAACAAACCGGTATTTTAATCGCGTCTAAAACTGCCCTGATTCTTAATGACACTAATATAATGACCTGCTGTTATTATTGCAGGCTGAAACATATTATCAGCTGAGCCCGGGATTATTCCGGACGGAATACAGAATAGAATGGTTAGAAATCGCCTGGTAATTCGCAGGATATTCAGCTGGTTTGCAGAGAAGGGCTATCGTCTGTCGGGCGGCCAGGATACAGGACGTGATCCCGCCGTCATCAGCGACAGTTTCATTTTCACCCGGCCGCCTTGCGCCATGAGCCATGCCTCGACCATCGCGGAATCGGGCGGCAACCTGGTGGCGGCCTGGTTCGGCGGCTCCCTCGAATCCCGGCCCGATGTCAGCATCCTGGTGGCCAGGAACACGGGGGATGGCTGGTCTACGCCAGTGGAGGTTGCCAATGGCAGGCAGGATGACGGCAGCCGGTATGCCTGCTGGAACCCGGTCCTGTTCCAGCTCGCATCCGGGCCTTTGCTGCTGTTTTACAAGGTCGGCAAGAATCCTCGGACCTGGTGGGGCATGATCATGGCATCCAGCGACAACGGCATGACCTGGGGCACGCCACGACGCCTTCCCGATGGCATCCTGGGGCCCATCAAGAACAAGCCGGTCCAGCTACCAAATGGTGACCTGCTAAGCCCTTCCAGTACCGAGGATGATGGCTGGCAGGTACACCTGGAGCGCAGCACCGACCTGGGCAAGACCTGGGAGCGTACCGATCCGATCAATGACGGCAGGGTCATAGCCTCTATTCAGCCCAGCATACTTATCCATACCGACGGAAGATTACAGCTCCTCAGCCGCACCAAACATCACCGGATTGCCGAAAGCTGGTCCTCAGACGGTGGTAACAGCTGGAGTGAAAAACAGCTTATTTCGTTGCCCAACCCCAATTCAGGTACCGACGCGGTAAGCCTCGCCGACGGGCGCCAGTTGCTGGTCTACAACCACTCGAAGCACAAACGCTCACCCCTGAACATTGCGCTGTCCAGTGATGGGCATCACTGGGAAACGGCCCTGGTGATTGCACATGGCATCGGCGAGTATTCCTACCCCGCCGTGATCCAGGCGGCCGACGGTCGGGTGCACGTCACCTACAGCTGGAATCTGTCGCGTATCCGGCATGTAGTTATTGATCCGGCGAAACTTTGGCCTGGTAGTTACAGTAATAACTCGTAGGTTGGGTTAGCACGAAGGTGTAACCAAATCCACATTTGTGCAATAACCAGGTAAATGTGTATTTTCGGGAGTGACTCAAAGTGCAACGGCTTTCTCGAGTACGGCTTGGTATGACTCTCTCGTTACAGTATCGATGATATCCAGCTCTTCCTTTCCCAGTGTTTTATACCTCGACAGGGTACTTGTCATAATACCTGGGTGCTCCAGTTTGAAACTGGTGTTGGCCTTGATGGGTGATTTGTTGAAGGTAGGCTCCAGCAGGACCCGGTCAAAATCTATGCCCAGAAAAACCGCCAGGTAACGCATGACGGATTCAGTCATGTTGATCAGGTCTTCAAACCGGATGATGCAAACACGGTCTCCATATCTCTCCTTGTCCCGCAGCATCGCCCGTGCGCTTTTCCTCCATTGCATCAATGCGCTGGTAATGTCCTGATATTTCTGCTTTTTTATTTTGTGCCTGCAGGCAGAGGGAAACCAGTTGCGCGGGTCCCTGACGATCGATATCAACCTTCCGTCCGGGTAGACACTGAAAAACGATTCCATATTGTCTTTCATCATCGTCAGCCTTGGTGTGAAGGCCGTAATGAACTTCTTCTTGCCACTGCGATTCTGGTTATTGAGCCAGGCGGAAAAATAGGAAGTCATATAGGCGTCAAAGATATTCCTCAGTGTTGCCGCCTTGCTTGAGTCGATGGACTGCATAAACAGCTTTCTTTGCAGTGCGGGGAGAAATACAAACGGGAAGGTTGTATCGTACTTCGGGCCCTTTTTATAACCTTCCCGGAAATCCTTGATGACATTATCCTCGAAGAGCACTTCGAACCAGTGCTCCGGGCGATCATTCAGATCTATTTTCGGCCACAGGTATTTTTTGGGATAACCGGTCTTCAGTTCGTAGGGATGCGCGTGTAACTCCGGATGTCCATCAAACAGCTGACTGAGAAGCGACCCCCCGGAACGCTGGATCTGGGAAATCAGCGCAACCGGCAAGGTCACTGGAGAATGGTGCTCCAAGTAAACATCGTACAGGTTTTCCAGGGATGTCCCGCATGCATTAAATTCCCTGTTGAGCATCCTGGTTCGCGACCTGAGCTTCCGGTATCTCCTGAACCCGACCCGGCCTTCATCGGCGATAACAGAATCAACGGTACTGTTACCCAGCGTCAGCCTGGAAAAACCGTCTATTAATTGTCTGTAAATCATTCTGTTAACCGGTTATCAGGAGCAGGCATGGATCCCGGCAGTTGCCGGTGCCAGTGCCTGCTCGAACAGATCGCATACCTCACGTACCGCACCCTGCCCGCCGGGGTTGCCTGTCTGGTAAAGCGCATACGGGATGACGTCCTTGTGGGCATTTTGCACGACGATAGGCAGCCCGACACAGCGGAGCGTTGGCAGATCATTGATATCATTACCAACAAAGGCCACCTCGGCCAGGGTAATGCCCAACTCGTCAACAAGGCCCTCCAGTACGGTGCGTTTATCGTGGCAGTCCTGCAGACAGCGGATCTTCAACTTGCGGGCCCGGGATGAGACCACCGGGTTGGATTCGGTGGAAATAATGACGGTCTCGATCCCCAGGCGTTCAAGTTTCCGCAATCCGATACCGTCACCGCGGAAGCAGCGCACGGCCTCCGTTCCGTCCTGCAGGACATACACCATGTCATCGGTGAATACTCCGTCGAAGTCGAATGCGACGAGACGAATATTGGGAATAATCTTTTTCATGGTTCAGTCCGTATAAATTCGGCCTTACAAAGGTGCTTTCCCTGTAGGGCGGAATTTATTCCGCCTAACAAACTAACTCGCCTTTTTCCTGAATAACCGCAGTGTCTGTTTCCCGAATCGCCGGGCAACATCCCGGGACACCCGTTCAGGCAGGCTCTGCATATAGACAGACGAAAATTCAGGCTCAATGACCGGATTAGGGTCGGGTGTCCAGTCATCACAGTCATAGCCCATCAGTTCCATATAGGGCAGATACGCGGATTTGAACTGCTCGACATCCGCTGCAGTGAACCAGTGGCGCCAGTCCCCGGTCGCCTTCTTGCGTATGACCTTGGCCTTGCCGGTCGATTGCGGGACCTCGGTGTCCTCCTGTACATCAAAGCCGAGATAATCGTTCAGGGCAGCGTAGTTTTTGCCAACCATGTCCTCATAGGTAAACAGGAACCACTCGTTTCCCAGGCTGCGGACAAATTCACACATATGTGCATAACGAATCCGCTCCTCCTCGATCACCTCCTCCCTGGTAATCGGCCAGCCTTCGTGTCCCGCATAGCGGCAGATTTCGTAATAGGGAACGGATCCCGGGTCCCGTTCCTTTTTCTCTACCAGGCCCAGGTGATACAGGTATTGTCCCTTGTGTCCTGTGTATCCCCGGTGCCAGCGATAGAGCATTCTGCTGACTGCCGCATCGCGGGGATCACGGGCAATCCAGACCTTGCGGTCGTAGTGCTCGTTTTTCAGGTGCTCCCGGTATAAATCAAAATCCTTGCCCTTGCGTTCCTCATAGGTGTGCTTGTAAACCGCATTTTCGTAATCACCGATATATTTACCCGGCCTGCCGCCGGAAAATGCCCGGCAACCGGGCAGCCCGGCGGCAACCTTGTACAGGAGCGCGGTAGTCCCCGATTTTCCCAAGCCCAATATCATGATTTTCACGTTAACCTCCGGCCTTCAGGCGCTGATTCTGAATATCTGGTCGTGAACCTGTTCCACATTCAGACGGGTGTTGTCACCAAGGATGTGCTGCAGGCGTGTGATCCGCTGGCGCAGATCCTCCAGGGTGTTACCCGGATAGCGGTGACGATGAAATTCCGGCGGCGCGTGTGAACCCGGCAGCCAGGATTTAAACCATTTAAGCAAGCGCCGTCCGTTCGCCAGGCACAGGCCTGCCAGCTGACTGGACGGACCCGGCCCCGGCAATCCGGACCTTCCCTGCGAAATGGATTCGAGGACATCAACCATCCGCTCACAGGAAAGCGAACCATCACGGGCCGCGATATGGCGGTCAATGAGCGAGCTGCGCTCCTCGCCATCCGCCGCACCGAGTTCACCGCGGAGTATCCTCTCCAGGGTTGTCCGCAGTTCCTCGAAACTGAAGCACTGGTGACTCAGCTGATTAGGCAGGTGATAGAAGCCCTGGTCGATGCGGTCATTGACAACCGGTCGGTAGCTGATTGCGGGAACCCCCATGGCACAGGCCTCGACCCCGGTGGTACAGCCGTTATGAATGAGCGCTTCCGTGGCCATCAGCCACGCGACGACATTGCCCTCGTTGGTCACCCGTACCCGCTGGCAACGGTCAGCAATCCGGTCATAGACGGCCTGGTTTTCCGTCGGATGCGGCCGCACGACAATGGTGCAGTCAGGAAATGCCTGTTCAAGCATCGGGATGAGTTGCCTGAAGTGATCAAACAGGACCTGCTTGTGATCTCGCAGGGTCTCGGCAAACTCACGGCTCATTCCCTTGCCGGCCTTGCCGAACCCGGGCGCCTCGCCTGCCTTGTTCACCGGGCGAAACAGGTTCTGGCTCGGGAAGAAGGCATTTACATGATTGAAATTGGTGTTGACCAGGATGAATTTTCCATAAGACCGGCGGATTTCCCCGGCATCCGCCTGGTAGAAGTTACAGATCTCCGGTCGCAGCAGATCACCCCGTGGATTCCCGGTCACATGGATCGGCATCGCCTTGCGCATCCCGGGGTACTGACGCCACAGTGTTGCGTTGTCATCACCCCACGCAAATAAATGCGAGACGTATTTTAGCGATCGGGGTGACAATCGCCTCGAAAAATACATATCGGCCGGCAGGTGCACCAGCGCCTCCTCATCCCAGGAGACAATTTCGTGACCCAGTTTTGACATGATCTGGAACATCTTCAGGTTCATCACCGTAAAGCTCTTGCAGAGGTACAGGCTCCTCGGAAACGAGGCGATCCGGAAGTCGATTTTCCGGTGCGAACCGATAATCGAGGAAAAACCCCGTCGTGCCGCAACACAGGCAAGCAACAGCTTGGGATCCAGTTCCCGTACCTGGTTTTCCACTGGAATGATGAGCGGTACCTGTGTGGTCATCATGCACTGATCCGGAAGCTGACATCGGACAGCTGCTCGACAGTCAGGTCACGGTTGTCGCCAAGCAGTCCCTGCAAGCGCGCTATCCGTGTGCGGATATCCTTGACAGGAATTTCGGGGTAGCGGTGGTGCTGGAATTCCGGACGGTTATGTGTGCCCGGCAGGCTTGATTTAAACCGCCGCGCCACTTGCAGACCCTTCGCCAACAGCCAGCGCTCCAGCTGCCTGAATCCGGCTTGTCCGGACGCAACGGCCTGGTTGACCTTCATGTCCTTCAACACGTCGATCAGCCGCTCGCAGGCAAGCGGACCATCCTGTGCCGACAGATAGCGGTTGATCAGCGTCTGGCGCTCGCAGGTGTTGGCAACGCCGAGGTCACCATCGAGGATTTTCTGCAGTGTTGCCTGCAGTTCCCCGAAGCCGAAGCATTCATGACTCAGCCGGTTGGGCAGGCGGTAGAAGCCATCGTCGATATCCGCGTTGATAATGGCCCGGTAGCTGATGGCCGGGACACCCATTAGATAGGCCTCGACCCCGGTGGTACAGCCGTTGTGAATGAGCGCCCTGGTCGCCATCAGCCAGGGCACGATATTCCCCTCATTGGTTACCTGCACCCGCTGGCAGTTGGCGGCAATCCGTTGGTAGACCTCGTGGTTTTCCGTCGGATGAGGACGCACCACAATCCGGTAATCCGGAAAAGCCTGTTCCAGTTCCGGGATGAGCTTCTTGAAGTAACCGAACACGGCCTGCTTGTGACCTGCCAGTCCGCTGGCATATTCCCGTCCCATACCCCGTGCAGAACGGCCGAACCTTGCCTTCCTGCCCGGTTTTTTCACGGGCCTGAACAGATTCATGTCCGGCCCGAAGGCATTCACATGATTGAAATTGGTATTTACCAGGATGAAATTTCCGTGGGTGTTGCGCAGCGCCTCGGCATCCTTCTGGTAGAAGGTACGGATTTCCGAGCGCAGCATGTCACTGCGCGGGTTGCCAATGGCGTGTATCGGGGTGTCGGCGGGGAGGTGCGGATACTGGCGCCACAGCTCGACGTTGTCCTGCCCCCAGGCAAACAGACGCGACACATACTTGATGGACAGTGCATTCAAGCGGCGCGAGAAATAGGTCTCGGGTGGCAGGTGGACCAGGGCCTCTTCATCCCATGCCACGATTTTATGGCCCAGCCGGTGCGCAATCCGGAAAAACAGCAGGCTGCGGATGGTCATGCTTTTGGACAGGTAGATAGCGCGGGGAAAGGAATCGATGCTCAATTCCATTTCCCGACGTGACCCGATGATCGAGGCAAAGCCGTGCCGTGCCGCGATACAGGCGAGCAGCAGTTTGGGATCAAGCTCACGCACCTGGTTCTCGACCGGGATCAGCAGGAGTGCATTTGCTGTACTCATGCCGGTTTCCAGGTTGCCTGATGGCCGGGATTCTGTTTATTCATATTTCATGATTGGCCGAATGAATTCGACCCTGCACTCAATCAGGAAAGATCCCATATTCTTAGGAGGCGGCTTCCAGCAGTTGACCCTGTTGCGCTCGAACCGCTTCCAGGATGCGGGGCGCCAGACGCCGGCCACTGACCTTGTGGTAATCAAGCACTTCCTGTGGAGTGCCACAGGCCGGATGGTCCTCGATGGCAAACTTTAGCAGTTGCCTGCCGCGCAGGGTCCCGGAGGACATGCAGGCATTCAGCAGGCAGTCACCGAGACCGCCGTATTGCGAGTGGTCATCCAGGACGATCAGGGTGTCACAGGCACCGACGGTTTCCTCGAGCCACTGCACATCGACACGGTTCAACCACGGCAGGTTCACGACCCTCAGGGAAAAGCCATCATCTTGCAGCAAGCGGGCGGCCGTAAGGGCTTCATGCAGCATGACCGGGCCATAACTGAACAGCACCGCATCCCGGCCCTCATTTAATACGCTGCCCCTGCCGAAGCTTAGTTGGCAGTCGTCTGCCATGGGAATCATCCCGGGTGACGGTGAAATAACCAGCCGGATCATGCAACTGTGCCTGGCAACGTTCACACACCATTCCAGCGCCTGTTTTGTCTCTGCACTGTTGCAAGGCTCGATGATTACGCAGTCAGGCAGGGCGCCAAACAGGGAGATGTCACGCAGGCTCTGGTGAGACTTGCCGGGGCCAGCCGGAATGAGCCCGGCATAATGGCAAACGTAGATTATTTTCGATTGTTCCGTTGCATTGTTATAGATCTGCTCATTGGACCGTGACGCAAGAAATACGCCGAAGGAATTCACAATCGGCAGGTAACCCTGCAGGGCCAACCCGCCGGCCGTGGATACCATGTCCTGCTCGGCAATGCCGTTTTCAATGAAACGTTCGGGAAAGGCCTCTTCAAACGCACGCAAGCCACAATCGGCAGACAGGTCGGCATCCAGGACAATGATGTCCTCCCTGCCGGCGCCCAGTTCCAGCAGTGCCTGGCCGTAGGCATCCACCACCCTTTCGGCGGTGTCCTTGAGCCGGGTGCGGTGTTGCTCGCGGGTCTCGATGATTTCTGTGTGCAGCGGATCAAGCCCGAGTTTCCCGAATTGCGCAGACAGTCGTCCGGTGATTTCCGCATAACCGGCTTCAAAGGCCGCATCGACGGGTGCGCCGGAATGCCACGCATACAGACCCTCACCGGCTTTCAGGGCGGCCGGGCCTTCCATAAAGGAAACCCCCTTTCCCTTGATGGTGTCGGCAATCAGTATCTTTGGCCGGTCCTGTATTTGACGGAGTTCGCTGAATGCTCTTTCCAGACTGGCAAAGTCATGTCCGTCGCAACGCGCCACGTGCCAGCCGAAGACCTCGAATTTCTTCTCCAGGTCACCCAGATCTATAATTTCCTCCACCGGTTTGTCGGACTGGATCTTGTTGAAATCAACAATCGCGGTGATGTTGCTGACTGACTGGTGGGCTGTAGTCTGCAACGATTCCCAGATCTGTCCCTCCTGCAATTCACCATCACCGGTCATCACGAAGACATTTCCTGCCGAGCCCCGCAGCTTTTTTGCCAGCGCCATGCCCTTGGCCTTGGAGATACCCATTCCCAGTGAACCCGAGTTGGTTTCGACACCGTCGATGCCAACATCCGGATGCCCGTCGGTTCCCCCGAGCCGGCGCAGGTTGATAAACTGCTCCCTGGAAATAATCCCCAGCGAATACAGCACTGCATAGTAGGCGGGTGCATCATGCCCCTTGGATGAAAAATAGATATCGCGGTCAGGATGATGGATACCGAGACCGGTGGTGTTCATTTCACGATAATAGAGCCAGGTGACGATATCGATGGAACTGAGGCTGGATCCAAGATGTCCCGAACCCGCCCGTTTTACGCTGGCCAGGGTATTGGCGCGGCACATGTTGGCCAGCAGTGAAAGTTGATCGTGGTTATCGGGGACGGTTTCCCGTACGCGCCGAAACTCGCTTTCAGGGATGAGCTTGATTTTCAGCATTTTGGCTAGCCTCAGTTAACAAATAGGGAAATTGTGTGATCGTTGGCAGCCGGGATGGCCGGCTTGCTACCAGATTTCTGGCATGGTCCCAGTCATACTCGCTGTTGATATCGAAGCCCTCGTAACCCTCCGTCAGGAAGGGCAGCAGCACATCACCTGCGATGGTATTGTTTTCAAACAGCACCCTTGTCCAGGCAATTTCCAGGCTGGCATTCTGGACGTAAACCTCGGGCAGTGATTGATACTGGCGGCTATGCCACGGCTGCCCGGCAGGACTTAACGGCATCAGTGGCGACATGTGCTTGCCCCGGACCACCCACATCTTGCCGGGATGTTGCCGGCATTTTTCAACTGCCCGCAGCGAGTCGATTTCCTCCCCTGCCAGAAAGGCCTGCCATGCACGCTGAATGGTCTCCGGCAGGCGAAACGGGCTGGTGGGTCGCAAGATACTGAAACAGTCATATTCACGACCGGCATCCCGGAGCGCGTTGATGGCATGGATCAGCCATTCGATATCCGGAGAGACATCACCGGCAAACACGGTGGGACGCAGAAAGGGAACCTCCGCACCGTAGTGATGTGCGATCTCTGCATAATGCGCTGAATCCGTTGACACAATCACATCGGAAAAAATCCCGCTCTGCCTGGCAGCGACAATCGTGTAAGCCAGCAGGGGGTGGCCCGCCAGCAAGCGAATGTTCTTGTCCGGCACCCGTTTTGAACCCGCCCGTGCAGGGATCAGGGCAACGATACGGTGGTTTCCGTCAGGCATAGGCGTCGTCCGGGCTGATATTCGTGTAGATGCCTTTCACATCGGAATAGACATCCAGTGCCTCCGTGCCCGGCTCACGCCAGCCATTACCGGATTGCTTCATGCCACCGAACGGCATGTGCGGTTCACTGCCATGGGTCCCGCCATTGACCACCGCCACTCCGGCCTGGACCTTGCGGGTAAATTCTGTGGCACGGTGAATGTTGCGGGTATGGATGCTGGCAGTCAGGCCGTAAGGCGAATCATTGGCCAGGCGCAACGCATCAGTGAAACCCTTGACCCGGTACAGGCAGGCAACGGGACCAAACAGTTCAGTTGTTGAAATTTCGTCATCGGGCCTGACGTTTCCGATGAGTGTTGGCGCCATGTAGAAGCCGTTCGCACGGGCAACGCTGGTCAGGCGCTGGCCCCCGGTCAGAATTACCGCGCCATGCCATTTTGCCCGTTTGATAATGCCAAGCATGTTGTCGAGCTGCCGTTTGTTGATGACCGGACCCAGGTCATCGCCGTTGTCCGGTCCGACCTTGAGCTTCCGGGTGTGTTTCACCAGCTGTTCAAGGAACTCATCATAAACAGCATCAAAGATGATAATGCGACTTGCAGCGGCACAGCGCTGGCCGGCATTGCTGAATGCCGAGAGCAGCGTCCAGTTAACGGCGTTATCCAGGTCAGCGTCATCACAGACCACCAGGGGATTCTTGCCACCCAGTTCCAGGGAAACCTTCAGCAAGCGCTCGCCGGCAACGGCTGCGATCTGGCGGCCCACGGCCGTGGAACCGGTAAAGCTGATGACATTCACCCCCGGATGTTCAACCAGGGGTGCCCCCGCCTCCCGGCCGTATCCCTGGATAATGTTAAGGACCCCGGGGGGCAGGCCGGCCTCGTGAGCCAGCCTGCCAAAATACCAGGCGGTGGCAGGTGAATCCTCGGCGGCCTTGAGTACCGCCGTGTTACCGCAAATCAGTGCCGGAAACACCTTCCAGGCAACATTGGCAATGGGGGTGTTGGCGGCAATAATCAGCCCGGCGACACCCAGTGGCTGCCGGATGGTCATGGCATATTTATCAGGCACTGCACTGGTGAGGGTCCGGCCATAAAGACGGCGTCCCTCTCCGGCCATAAACTCGCCTTGCGCGATGGCCGCATTGGTTTCACCCAGCGCGGCATTGACAGACATCCCGGTTTCCATGGCAACGATGGCCGCCATTTCATTCCGGTATTCCCGCAGTAACCGGGTGATGTCATACAGGATGTCCCCGCGCTGTACCGGGGTGAGTCCGGACCATTCGGCCAGGGCATTGCCTGCGGACTGTACTGCGATACTGATGTCCTCTGCTTCAGAGCGTACCGCTTCACACAGTGGTTTGCCGCTGTCCGGTGACAGCTTGGTAAGGGTTTTCCCCGAGGTTGCAGGGCACTCCATACCATTAATCCAGTTGGAGACTCTTGCGGGTATAGATTCAAGGGCCATCACTGCTGGCTCGTTCAGGACCCCAAAGGGCTTACCAGCATCCGGTTCAGGAAAGTTCATATCAAATTTGCCCTGTCTCCGCCGGTCTCTACCAGGCAGTAAACCCGCCATCGACGATGAGCTCGGTACCGGTTACATAGGATGAGGCCTGCGAAGCAAGGAACAGCAACGGACCCGCAAGGTCTTTTGCTGTCGCCATCCTGCCGAGTGGTACCCGATCACAGAATTTGCGTTTGAATTCCTCGTCCTGCTCACCCAGTACGCCACCCGGTGATAACGTATTTACCCGCACTCCATGACTTGCCCACAGTGCAGCCAGGTAGCGGGTCAGGTTCACCACGGCGGCCTTGGAGGCACCGTAGGCGGGCGGTTTGAGAAACGGGGGATCGGTCTGGATGTGCTCATAGAGGCGTATATCCGGCGCCACGCTTGCATACAGCGACCCGATATTGATGATCGAACCCCGGCCTGCATCCAGCATCCGGCTGCCGAAAACCTGGGTGGCCAGAAACAGTCCCAGCGTATTCACTTCAAGAATCCGCAGGTTCTCCTCAAGGGGGATATCCTCAAGGCGGTAGCCTGTTTGTGAACTGGCCGGCGCGCGGTCGATGCCGGCATTGTTAACCAGGATTGAGGGGGTCCCGAAAACTTCCTGACAGTGCCGGCAGACATGCTCCAGTCTCGGGCGATCCGTGACATCCGCCCGTTCCAGCTGCAGACGGTCTGGACCGAAACGGGCCTGCAACCGGTCAAAATCACCGGTAACACTGGCACCTGGCAGATCAATGGCAAATACTGCGGCACCTGCCTCGAGCAGTGCATCCATCCAGAAGATGCCCAGCTTGCCCAGGGCGCCGGTAACCACGGCAATTTCACCGTCCAGACCAAACATGGTTTCAGGATGCTGTTTTTGCCCAGTGTTCAGCGCCATTCAGAACCTCATAGGATATATCCTCGTCTTCCTTCAGTGCCTTGCTGGTAACGCGCCCGATGACCTTGTCCATGTCATAGGGTTGCAGGCCATCTCCCGGCGATTTGATCGACAGATCTTCGCGCCGGATGGTGTAGCCTGGCGGTAAATCACACGCGGCAACGAGTTTCTTGCCCATCTTCGTGATTGGCGCTACCTCACTGTCATAGACCCGCTTGGCGCCATCACCGACAGCAACATGCAGGCGGTTCAAATCACGCACCATCTTGCGGAAACCCGTAGGCTCCAGCGAAAAGACATGATCGGTGCCTTTCCATGTGTGGTTGAGCGTGAAGTGTTTTTCGATAACACGGGCTCCCAGCATGTAGGCAGCCACGGCCATGGAAATGCCATTGTCATGAGATGACAAACCTACCGTCACATTGGGGAACCGTTCGCGGAAAGTGGTGATAACACTCAGGTTCAGTTCCTCGAATTCCGCCGGGTACCCGGCTGTGCATTGCAGCACACAGAGTTGCTGATTGATCGGCATGATGGCGTCAAATGCCCGGTTCACATCCTCCATCGTGCCGCCACCGGTACTGAGTATCATCGGTTTCCGGAGCTCGGCAATGTGGGTGAGCAAGGGAATATTCTTCAGATCACCGGAGGCGATCTTGAATGCCGGTATATCAAGCTTTGCCAGAAAATCGGCGCTGGAAAAATCAAAGGCAGTTGCCAGCAACGTGATGCCGATTTCCGCGGCATACGCCTTCAACTCCTGGTATTCCACCCAGCCAAATTCAAGAAATTCCCTGTGTTTTCCGTAGGTTGTGCCGTAGCTGTTGGCATGCTCATAGGGTTTGTCATAGGCCGCCCGGGTAAACAGATGGCGATTGTTGCGTTTCTGCAGCTTTACCGCATTGGCCCCGCAGGCTTTGGCAACCCGAAACATCTCCCTGGCTGTTTCCAGACTTCCCTGGTGGTTGTGGCCGATCTCGGCGATTACATAACAAAGACCATTGTCCTGAATGATATTTCCATCTATTGAAAGTTTCCGCATGCTTTTTCCCTCATTCGTGGCAAATTAATGTCAGACCATCAACCACCTGGTTCGTCCCGGGCGGGGCAGCGTTCAAACTATATTCAGTCGTTACATTCAATTCAGTTAATATGTAGCATTAAACATACAAAAACGGCCAGAGTGTATCGTTTTGGCACCACCACTTGAATCGACCCCCCCTGTCGAGTGCCAGCTGACGAAGGAGTGGGTTAAGCTCCACTGGATTTCCGGACAGGCTCCCGGGTACTCCCGGGAATATTTCCTGAACGGGTATTTATGGATATCAGGCAAACGTGACGCACTTTCTGTTTCGTAACAAGCGCAGACGGACACAGTGGTTGCGTACTTCGGGCTGGCGAGTCGATATTCGGGGAAGCTTCGGGTCGGTGCTGGCCGGAAGCATTTTATAAAGAAATGTATCCGATCGATTGAACAGCTCAGTGCATTGATTATTGATCGCTATATCATCGCTGAAGTTGCTCGCCCGTTCAGCATTAGCGTTGTACTACTTGTTGTTGTTTTTGCGGGCTACAGTTCTGCCATACAACTGTCAGAAGCTGCAACTGGACTGATCCGGGTTTCCACGGCAGGCAGTCTCATCCTGCTTAAAACTCTTGCCGCACTGGAAATACTGCTGCCAACGGCGTTTTATCTATCCGTCCTGTCAGCAATTGGCCGAATGCATCGTGATTCAGAAATCATTGCCTTGAATTCGGCGGGTGTCAGCGAGAAACGCATCCTGTTTTCGGTCTTCAAGTTAGCCATCGTTGTTGCTGTCGTGGTTGGTTTGCTTTCTCTGTTCGGACGACCCTGGGCATACCGGGAAAGCTACCGGCTCGAGGCTGAAGCTGTCTCCAGTTTTGATATCAGTAAAATGGAAGCTGGTAAATTCCTTGAACTGCAGGGTGGCCGGTATGTTTTGTTCGCACGCAGTGTCGATGTCGAGCGGGGCCTGCTCAAGGGGGTTTTCCTGAAAAGCGAGCAAGGTAAAAAATCCAGGGTGATTTACGCCAAAGAGGCCAGTCTGAAGCAAGCCTTGCCCGGAACCGGATATCTGGCCGAACTCCGGGATGGCTACAGCTTTCTGCTTGACCGCCTGGGGCACAAGGATGTCACTTTTCGTTTTAATGTACTGGAAGTCCACATGCAGGAGGAGGCTGCCGGTACAAGCTACAATCGCAAGGCCGAGCCCACCCGCAGCCTGGCACTCTCGGACCGGCCCAGGGACGTCGCAGAATACCAGTGGCGCCAGTCAACACCTCTGGCAACAGTGCTGCTGGCATTGCTGGCAGTTCCGCTAAGCCGTAGTGGTCAA
Source organism: Gammaproteobacteria bacterium (assembly GCA_003230545.1). Lineage (GTDB taxonomy): Bacteria > Pseudomonadota > Gammaproteobacteria > UBA9214 > UBA9214 > SZUA-186. Next base: position 14,886 of record QIFB01000012.1, read on the forward strand.
AGGCGCAGCCGTTTCCGCAACTTTTTTATCGCCATTCTGGTATACGCGATTGTTTTCAACCTGATCATTCTGGCACGTAACCTGGTTGAACAGGGAGGCGTCGGTTCAGTGCCAGGACTATGGTGGGCATATGGTTTTCCTGCGGGGCTGCTGGCCATTCTTTTGTATGAGCCCCGGCTGCTCAACAGGATGAACAGGGCGTGAGCTGCATTGATCGTTATATTGCTGTGGCATTGCTGAAGGGCTGGGCCCTTGTTCTGGTTATTTTGCTTGCTGTTTTCAGCCTGTTTGTTTTTGTAACAGAACTGGATCACGTTGACAGCCAGTACCGTATTACAGATGCAATGCGATTTGTCGTTTTTACCATGCCACAGCGTACCCTGGATCTGTCGCCGGTAATCACTCTATTAGGCAGTTTGGGCGCACTTGCTGCATTGGCAAAAAACAATGAATTGATTGGTATCCAGGCATCCGGCATTACACTGACACGTCTTGTTCGTTCCGTTGCCGTACCTGCCGCCCTGCTGGCCATACTGCTGGCACTGGTGTCGGAATACATTGCGGCTCCCCTTTACCAGAAGGCCGAAACGCAACGAAGCATTATCCAAAGTGGCAATGCCAACCTGTTAAAGGGGAGTGGGCTCTGGTCCAATAACGGGTTGCGCTATTTCAACGTTCATACATTACGTCTGGGCCGGATACCCTATGGTATCGATCTCTATGAGTTCAAGCCGGACGGACAGCTCAGAATATCTATTCACGCCAATCATGCTGAAGTCGGCAATAACAGCAGGAAGTGGAGCCTGATAGATGTTACGTACAAAGAGCTGATTGATGGCGATATGGTCAGTCAGCACCTGCCTGAACTTGATATGGGCCCCTTCTGGTCAAGGGATGAACTACCTGTCCTGACAATGTCCACAGCCGGAATGTCACTCTCCGGGCTCTTTGAATACATACGGCACCTGGCAGATACCGGGCAGCGCACCGAGCGTTTCGAACTGGCCTTTTGGCGGAAAACAACCATTCCGCTGGCCGCAGGCATCATGGTGCTGTTGGCGACCCCCATCGGTGCGGAACCCAACCCCCATCGCAGAACTGCTTTTGGCCGACGGATTGCCATCGGCAGTATTATCGGGATTATCTTTTACCTCGGTACCCGGATAATCCATGCCACAGGTTTGCTGCTGGAGCTCAATATGGCTTTGATAACCCTTTCACCGATTCTGATTTTACTTGCCGCAAGCGTGTTCCTGTTATATCGCATGCGCTGGTAATTGAACTAACGGTAACCGTGGAACCATGTAATTATCCCTGACGAGTAATGAAGCCATGCACCTGATGATCGCTTTCTTTAGAGCCTACCCATGGCAGACGCTGGTTATGCTGCTGGCCCTGCTGTTTGCCGGTGTTGCTGAAGGCATCAGCCTGTCCGCATTACTGCCATTGCTCAATATTGCCATCCGTGGCGACATTAACAGTGACACGGATGCCGCACCCGCGGAACTGAATGAGTATGAACGACTGATGAATGATCTTCTGCAAGCCGCCGGTATAAGCCCGAGTATCGGCATCATGCTGGTGATTATCGTGACTGGCGGAACATTGAAAGGACTGTTGCTGCTGGTTGCCAACAAGCAGGTAGGCTACACGGCAGCCATGGTCGCGACTGACTTGAGACTGGAAATGCTGCGTGCAGTACTCAGGAGCCGCTGGGAGTATTTTCTCAGCCAACCGGCGGGCAAGCTTGCCAATTCCCTGGCCACCGAGGCACACCGCTCATCACAGGCCTTTGTCAACGGCTCACTGATGATCACCTTTTTCATTCAGGCGATGATCTATGGTGCAGTGGCCCTTGCCGTTTCCTGGAAAGCCACACTTGTCAGCCTGGCAGCCGGGCTTGTCATTGTTGCCATTTCACATTTCTTGCTGGTACGCATGGCCAGCAAGGCCGGCAAAAGGCAGACCGGCCTGCTGATTGCACTGGTGTCCCGCCTGACGGACACCCTGCAATCGATCAAGCCACTGAAGGCCATGGCCCGGGAATACCTGGCCGATGCCGTACTTGCCATGGAAACATCGCGGCTCAACAGGACATTGCGCCGGCAGGTCTACAGCACCACCGTACTCAGTGCATTCCAGGAAGAAATGCAGATCATTTTGCTTGCCGCCGGTATGTTCATCACGCTGGTGCAATATGAAATGCCACTCGCTACCGTGCTGGTGCTGGTCGTTGTGCTGGGCAGGATGCTCAAGCAGCTCAGCAAGGTGCAGCGGCAATACCAGCGGATGGTGATCGGCGAGAGTGCGTACTGGTCGATAAAACAAACGATCGAGCAGGCACGGGAAACCGAGGAACAGCTGGTGGAGGGCAGGGCGCCGGCATTACTGCACGGGATACGGTTCGATTCGGTGCACTTCAACTATGACGGATGTCGGGTACTCGACGGCCTGACACTGGAAGTCCCTGCCGGGTCGCTCACCATGCTGGTCGGACCATCGGGTGCCGGAAAAACCACCGTTATCGACCTGCTTACCGGCCTGTTGCAGCCACAGTCAGGTGCCATCCTGATCGATGACATATCACTGCAGGAACTGGATACCAGGGCCTGGCGGCAAATGATCGGTTATGTGCCACAGGAAACCGTACTGCTTCACGACAGCATTCTGCACAATGTCACCCTTGGCGATCCGGCACTGGGTGAAGCGGATGTTGAACGCGCACTGAAAGAGGCAGGGGCCTGGGAATTCGTTACCGCAATGCCCGAAGGCATTAACAGTACCGTCGGCGAACGCGGTGGCAAACTGTCAGGTGGCCAGCGACAACGCATTATGATTGCACGCGCGCTGGTTCACAGGCCGGGACTGTTGATCCTGGACGAGGCGACCAGCTCACTGGATCCGGCCAGCGAGGCCGCCATCTGCCATACCCTGGAACAGTTGCGTGGTGGACTGACCATCCTGGCCATCTCCCACCAGACCGCACTGGTCAGGGTGGCAGACCATGTTTACCACCTGGAAAACGGCAAGGCCAGGGCCGTTGAGAGCAGCACGGTGCTGTTCGCCTCGAATAACCAAAGATGGAAATGACGAAACAGGATTAATCAGAAGATTACTTGCAAATATATGCGGGTTAAATAAACAGGCGTTCGTAGACTGATAATGTTTTCTGCAACGCGGCTTCCAGTTGCCTGGATAGCCAGAGTGATTCCAGGTCCAGACCATCCAGAAAATTCTTTATTTCGAGGCCCAGTTCTGTGTCGCCCTCCATGCACAACCGGCGCTGGAAGAACAGTGTGTCGGTATCCTCGCGCCGGGTTGCAAGTAACAGGAAGGCATACAGGCTGCCGGTAATGGACAGGTCCGGACTGGTTTCTCCCCGTCCGGCCACCAGTCTTCCCTGCGCCAGGGTCATCAGACACTCCAGCTGCATGTCCTGAACATGGATATGCACTGTGCGGTCCTGCAAATAGTCCAGTTCGCCCTCCTTCAGGGCTGTGGTAAAAATCTGATTAAGAACTGTAACCAGTGCCATACTGTGCACCCTGCCCGGGATTAAAACAAAGGGCAATGACAGTATCCGGGGGAGCAGCGGGGAAAATACCGGGAAATTATCAACTGATTGCATGGCGCAAATCCTGGCTTGAGCCACCAAGGTGCTCTACGATCCGGTCCGCCACCCGAAAGGCATTCGCATAGATGGTCCAGGTGTAGGGGACACTGCCACCCGTGGGGATGAAGCTGCCGTCGGTTACATAGAGATTTTCTACCCCGTGTGCACGACAGTTCGCGTTGAGTACCGAGGACTTCGGGTCGGTGCCGAAGCGGCACCCCCCGGCAACCAGGTTCGCCGGGGGTGAGCCACTGACACCCGAGCGTATATTCTCTGCACCCATCTGCTGCAATACGGTCTCTGCCTTGTCCGTCAGGTAACGGCCTACTTTCAGGTCATGGGAGTGGTAGCCGATTCGCACCCGTGCAACCGGCGTACCCCATTTATCCCTGACCCCGGGATCCAGCGTTACAAAACAGTCATCGGTGGGCAGCCAGTCACAGAACACCTCGAATCTGAGGTATTGTGCATTCCTGAAGTGGGTCTCCAGCGTGCGCTTCAGTGGCAGTCCCCAGACCAGTCCATCAGTACCCCACTTTTGTGAATTTGCTCGTCCGACGGGATTTGGGTGGCGTAACAGGAATTCGATAGTGCCGCCTTTCGAGGGTGGTCCAAACTCCTTGTCCTTGATTGAATACCAGTCCTGCAATGCCCGGTTGACAAAGGGGCCACGCACTTGCAAATCTTCGGCCAGCTCCTTGTCAAGGTTGTGGTAGGGGAAATCACCGGTCCCCGATCCCCCGGCAGAAAAGACCAGGTTCCGGCCAACCTGGCCATGACGGTTGGCCAGGCCGTTCGGGTGCTTCGACCCGGTTGAATATAACAACAGGCGGACCGTTTCAATGGCCTGACAGGCCACCACATAGAGCCGGGCAGCAACGCGCCGTGTTTTGCCTTCACGATCAAAATATTCGGCACCAATAATTTTTCCGGACTTGTCGCTGACAAGCCGGTTGACCTTGGCATGAGGTTGCACTTCACAGCGTCCGGTCGCGAGTGCCTGTGATAACAGGGCCGCCCGGGAACTTCCCTTCGCACCGGTTGAGCAACCATAACTGCCACAATATCCCGAATATTCGCAACCGCGCCGGCCCATTGCAGCACTCGGGAGAATGGCCCGCGGGACAGGGAGGGAATGCAGACCCAGCTGGTCACAGGCACGATCAATCCACCCGCTAACCGGATGCTCCTGCGTGGGCGGGAACGGAAAATCGGGCGTAGAGCGTGGTTCCTGATTCGGATGTGTCACGACTTTGCCGGAGACACCAACAATTCTTTCTGTTTTCTCGTAATATGGTTCCAGGTCTTCATAGGTGATCGGCCAGTCCACAACATTCGCCCCGGCAATCGGGCCGAAGGCTGAAAGTAATCGGAAATCATCGGGTTTCAGCCGGTGGAAAAACCCGCTCATGAGGTTGGTCGCTCCGCCAACGCAGTTGCCATTCCACCAGTCCCAGCCCGAGTCGAACGTGGATTCGGCCTCCCAGCTGCCGTCGCCGTCTGCGGCTTCAATGACATGGCGTTCGTCACGCAGGTTGGGGGTATAGGTGCTGCGCCGGCAGCAGGCGATTTCGTCCTTGTAAAAATCCTTCTCTGTAAACCAGGGACCTTTTTCCAGGACCACAACCGAGTAGCCGGCTTCAGCCAGCGTCCAGGCAACCGGCCCGCCACCGGCACCACTGCCAATCACGCAGACATCGAAATCAGTACTCATAATTCCCCGTAGATTTTATCAGCCGGCGGGCGTGGGAACCCCGGCTGGTGCTCCAGCCATTGCCAGCCGATGCCGCCCGGATTGCCGCCGTAGACAGGATCACTCAACAAGGCTTCGAAGATGTACATTAAAATCGTTGCCAGCCAATTTTCGCCGGCCCCGCTTTGTTCGATCTTGCGCAACATCTGCTCGCGTTGTTCGGTGTTCAGTTCGGTAAAGGATTTTCCAGAGGTGTCATTGACCAGTTCCTCGAGCCAGCCCACACCGTTTCCTATAAAGGCTTTCTCATCCGTATCCATATGCGGATCAGCCAGCACGCTGTTGAGGTAAGCCAGTGCATTGATCTCCTTTGCACCGGGAATACCCGGTTCGGACGGAAACAGGTGTGTTTGTACCGCAGCCAGCACGGTTTGCTGTTCGATGGACAGGCCTTCCCCTTTTCCAGGGGCCTGCACTGC
>QIFB01000102.1 GCA_003230545.1 Gammaproteobacteria bacterium
GTCCGGCACCTGGATCCGCAGCCCGCACCTCAGCAAGCACTTCCCCTTTGTCGAGGAAGAAACACTGATAATGGTGAAGACCGGCCACCTGGCGGATGCCTGATACTCGCGTTGCTCAGGGTCGCCTGGCCGGCCGTTCAAACAGCGCCTGCTTCTCCCGGAACAGCGCAGAAATGTCCTCGTCGCCGAAGCCGGCCTCCATCAGCCGACGGTAGTGGATCAGGGTCATCTCGATTACCGGCAGCGCCACGTCAAACTGCTCAGCCATCTGTTTGCAGATGGCCAGGTCCTTGTGGTGCAGCGCCACGCGAAAACCGGGCTCGAAGGTTCCCTCTGTCATGGTCGGACCACGGTGAGTGAGAAACCAGTTGCCGGCCGCGCCGGAGCCGACTACATCGATGACTTTCTCCAGCGCCTGTGCAAACGCCAGTGCCTCGGTGACTGCCTGGTTGATGCCGGCCGCCATTACCTGGTTGACCGCCTTGGTGGCCTGCCCGGCCCCGGCCGGCCCCATGTGTTCCACACGCCCGGCTATGGTCTGCAGCACCGGACGCACCCGTTCCAGCACCCCGGCATCACCGCCGACCATCATGGCGAGCGTGCCGTTCTGCGCCCCCTCGATACCGCCGGACACCGGCGCATCGAGAAACTGCCCGCCGGCCTGCTGCACGCGATCCGCCGCAGTGCACGCTGTCTCGCGGCTGACGGTAGAAGTATCGATCACCACGGTGTCCGGCTGCAGGCCAGGCGTGAGCTGATCGATGACTGCCAGTACATCGGTATCCGCGGAGATCGACAGGATGATGAGCTCGCACTGTCCGGCCAGCGTCCGCGGGTCGGTGGCTGCATCGATGCCAAGCTCACCGGCCAGTGCCGTGCTCGTTGCGGGGCTGCGATTCCAGAACGTGGCAAGTTTCCCGGCCCGGTGCAGGTTGCGCGCCATGGGGGCACCCATTGCACCCAGGCCGATGATGCCGGTTTTCATGTACCAGCCTCCGGAGTGCGCATGGAATTCGCTGCGCTGGATTGACTAGTCACACCAGCGTTCCATCTCGGCACGCGCGCGTTCAGTTGATCGGGCACGCTGCTCATCGGTGAGTTCCACGCGATTGCCCTGTTCATCGAAATCATACAGCCAGCTGGCCGAGATAATGCGCTGGTAGCGGTCACGTGCACTGTTGCAGTTGCTCTGCCGGCGTTCCTTCTCCGCCTTCTGCTCAGCCTCCGCCTGTTCTTCCTGGCTGCGCTCCGCCTCCAGGGCGTCCAGCAGGCGGCGGGTTTTCTGCATGCGCTCATCGGTGCTTGGGGGAGGAACCGCTGGCGCTGAACGCTTCCTGATGGCGGTCGGGGTTTCGCCGCAGGGCGTGTCCGTGTACCGGGTGCTGCCATTTGCATCCGTACACTTGTAGACCTCGGCCGCGGCCGACGCTGCCAGCAGTCCGAGCAGGACCGCAACCGGGACACGGAAAACCGGGGACAGACCACGTTTTTCGACAGACGGGAACGCCCGGCCAGGCGCCGGAATGCAGGATCGGAAAATCGTGGTCTGTCGCCTCATCGGCAAATCCTTGCTGTTTGTTAACCGGAATGCAAGCGCTCGAGGCACAACCGCTGGCGCTCGTCAAACAGGTGCCGGGAACCGATAGTCACCGCGGCCAGCGTGCCCAGCCCGGTGCCCACCGCGATCAGGAACATGATCAGGATCTGGTACTTGACTGCCTCGACCGGCGCGGCCCCGGCGAGGAGCTGGCCGGTCATCATGCCCGGCAGGCTGATGATGCCGGCCGCGGCCATCGCGTTGATAATCGGTATCATACCGCTGCGCACCGCCTGCAAGCGCAGGTCGGCCACCGCCTGGTCCCAGCGCTCGCCCAGCATCAGGCGCGCCTCGATGATATTGCGTTTTTCCCAGGCCGCGCTGGTCAGCCGGTCCATGGCAATGGCAATGCCGTTCATGGTATTGCCGAGCAGCATGCCGAGCAGCGGGATGGCATACTGCGGCGCATACCAGGGGTCACTGCCAAGAATTACCACCAGCGCGAACACGGTGACCGCGAACGAGGACAGGAACATCGATACTGTGCCGACCGCGTACCCCCACCAGCCGGTGAAGCGGCGCTCCTGGCGCACCATCACCTCGCGACCCGCGATCAACAGCATGCCCAGTGCCAGCAGGGTGACCCAGCCCAGCCCGGCGTTGGCGAACAGCGTTTTCAGCACCAGCCCGATCAGCGTCAGCTGTACCGCCGTGCGCAGCGCCGCAATCACCAGTTGCCGGCCGATACCGGCGCGCTGCCGCCATGACAACAGTGCCAGCAGCACGACCAGCAGCGCGGCAATGGCGAGGTCCGTGATACTCAGTGTAACCACGGCGTCCACTCCATTTCCTGCTCCACCAGTTCACCGTCAACCAGTTCGAAGTGACGGTTGGCCACGCGCCTGACCTGTTCGCTGTCTGACTGACCCAGATGACTGCAGCAGCGTGCTCGCGCCGGTAGTCCGTGATCACCGCCTCTATGCGCCGCGTGTTTTCGGGATCGAGGTTCGCCGTGGGTTCATCCAGCAACAGGACGCGCGGCTGGTTGGCCAGCAGCCGCAGCAGGGCGAGGCGCTGGCGCTCACCGCTCGACAACTGCGTGACCGGCATGTCGAGGATCGCTGTCGTCAGGCCGCATCCCGTCGTGAAAATGCTCGAGCACGCCCGGCAGCCACCAGCTGCTCTCCGGCGGCAACAGCCCGACCGCGGTGCGCCATTCATCGGCAGGCATAACACTACAGGGGCGGCTGCCAAGCCACACCTGGCCCTCGTGTGGATCGAGATCGGCGAGTGCACGCAACAGCAGTGACTTGCCGGTGCCCGAGGCACCGGTGATACACACGCAGTCACCGGCATCGACAGCCAGCGACAACGGGCCGAGCATCAGTCGACGCAGGTTCTTGATTTGCAATAGTGGCGGTGTTTTACTCAAGGGAGATTGTCCACACGGATAGACGCGAGGCCATTATGTCAGAACCCACAATTGCACAAAAAGCACCCTATGAACAGGAACTTGAGCCGGGCACCTACTGGTGGTGTGCCTGCGGTCGCTCGAAGACCCAGCCGTTCTGCGACGGCTCCCACAAGGGGACGGAGTTCACCCCGATGAAATTTGAAATTACCGAGGCGCGCAAGGTCTGGCTGTGCGGCTGCAAACACAGCAGTGATCAGCCGTTTTGCGACGGGCGTCATAAGAAGCTGTAAATTCATTCACTGTATACAGCGCGTAGCCTGGATGAAGAGCGTAGGATGCGCTGAGCGCAGCGATGCGCATCATTGCCCACCGATGCGGTTCGTTTCTCTCACCGCATCCTACGGGCTCTGCGCCCTCTGTGTTTCTGCGTTGAATATTGCCCGATAAAAAACGGGCGCCGAAGCGCCCGCTTTTTTACCGCCAGGGAAAAGAAACTTACAGGTTGTAACCCGTCTCGTCGTGCAGCACGATGTCGAGCCCCTCGGTCTCTTCATCATCGGTCACACGCAGGCCGACAATCGCGTCGACTACCTTGAGAATGATCCAGGTCAACACGGCACCGTAGATGAGAATCGCCGCGATACCGATGAACTGGACCCAGACCTGGCCACCGATGGTCATGCCCTCGGCCAGTCCGGCGCCACCCAGTACGCCGACGAACAGGCCGGCGGACAGGGTACCGAGCGTACCGCCGACACCATGGACCGGGAACACGTCGAGCGAGTCATCGATTTTCAGGGTACGCTTGATATAGGACGTGGCGACATAACACACCACACCGGCAGTGAGCCCGATGATCAGTGCGGCCAGCGGTCCGACGAAACCGGAAGCCGGGGTAATAGTGCCAAGACCGGCCACCATACCGGTAACGATACCCAGCACACTCGGTTTGCCGTGACGCACCCACTCCATGAACATCCATGCCAGTGAGCCGGCCGCGGCGCCGATGTGCGTCACCAGCATCGCCATGCCCGCATCGCCGTTGGCGGCCAACGCACTGCCGGCGTTGAAACCGAACCAGCCGACCCACAGCATGGCGGCGCCGGCCACCGTCATGGTCAGGTTGTGCGGCGGCATGGCCGTGGTGCCAAAGCCCTTGCGATTACCAAGCACCAGCGCCGCGACAATCGCGGCGACACCGGCATTGATGTGCACCACCGTGCCACCGGCAAAATCCAGAAGACCCAAATCCTGCAGCCAGCCACCGCCCCACACCCAGTGACATACCGGTGCATACACCAGGGTCAGCCAGATGGCCGTGAACCACAGCATGGCGGAAAACTTCATGCGCTCGGCAAACCCGCCCACGACCAGTGCCGGGGTAATGATGGCGAACGTCATCTGGAACATGGCAAACACCGTCTCGGGAATGGTGCCGCTGAGGCTGTCTCGACCCACATTGGACATAAACAGGTTGCCAAAGCCACCCATCCACTGGTTCATCGAACCGCCATCACCGAAGGCCAGGTTGTAACCGTAGGCAAACCAGATCAGGGATGCGAGGCAGGTAATGGCAAAACACTGCATCAGCACGGACAGCACGTTCTTGGCTCTTACCAGACCGGCATAGAACAGCGCCAGCCCCGGAATGGTCATGAACAGCACCAGTGCCGTCGATGTCAGGATCCAGGCTGTGTCACCGCTGTTGAGTTCATCGGCGAGTGTAATCGATGGTAACAGCAGGCAGACAAGGCCGGCTGCAAGCCCCTTGGATTTTATAAAACTCATTGGATATCTCCCCCACGTGTGCCTTTATTTATTTAGAGTGCATCATGGCCGGTTTCACCGGTACGGATGCGAATGGTTTCTTCCAGGCTGGACACGAAGATCTTGCCGTCGCCGATCTTGCCGGTATTGGCCGCCTTGCTGATGGCCTCGATCACCTTGTCGGCCATGTCCGCTGCAATGCCGATCTCGATCTTGACCTTGGGCAGAAAATCCACCACGTACTCGGCACCACGGTACAGCTCGGTGTGGCCCTTCTGGCGCCCGAAGCCCTTGACCTCGGTGACAGTGATTCCCTGCACCCCGATATCGGACAATGCCTCGCGGACATCGTCGAGTTTGAAGGGTTTGATGATTGCGGTAATTAATTTCATTGATTTCCTCCGATTAACAGGCCTCCCCTGCAGCGAGAGGAATAATACCGCGTTAAAGGGGCCGGATACATTTTTTCGTTAAAGGGGCCGCAAAAAATGTATCCGGCCCCTTTAACGCCCGGCTCCTTTAACGCCAAAAAAAACGGGCGCCGAAGCGCCCGTTTAATACTAACTTACTGTCTTATTATGAAAGGATTACTTGCCGGAACCCTGTGAACCCACAAATTCCGGGTACGCCTCCAGGCCACACTCAGAGAGGTCAACACCTGCGAATTCCTCTTCCTCGGTGACCCGAATGCCGATCACCATCTTGATGATGCCCCAGGTGATCAGGCTGGCTACCAGGGTCCAGCCAAAGATGACAACCAGGCCGGTCAGCTGGGCAACCAGGGTTGCATCCGGGTTGGACAGTACCACCGCGAGCAGACCCCACATGCCGACCACGCCGTGCACGGAGATGGCACCGACCGGATCATCAACCCGCATCTTGTCCAGACTGATGATAGAGAACACCACGATCACGCCACCGATGGCACCTATAAAGGTCGCGAGCAGCGGCGTCGGGAACAGCGGCTCGGCCGTAATCGCCACCAGACCGGCCAGCGCACCGTTGAGTGCCATGGTCAGATCAGTTTTACCGAACAACAGGCGTGCCGTTGCCATTGCAGCAATCACACCACCGGCCGCGGCCATGTTGGTGTTCACAAATACCAGCGCAACGTTATTGGCTTCTGCAATGTTCGAGACAACCAGCTCGGAGCCACCGTTGAACCCGAACCAGCCCATCCACAGGATGAAGGTACCGAGGGTTGCCAGTGGCATGTTCGCGCCCGGTATCGGGTTGATCGAACCATCGGCACGGTATTTACCTTTACGTGCGCCAAGCAGCAGCACACCCGCAAACGCCGCCGTTGCGCCGCACAGATGCACCACGCCGGAACCGGCAAAGTCCAGGAAACCCAGCGCATCGAGACCGCCACCACCCCACTTCCAAAAACCCTGCATCGGGTAAATGAAACCGGTCATCACCACGGCAAACAGCAGGAACGCCCACAGTTTCATGCGTTCCGCCACGGCGCCGGAAACGATCGACATGGCGGTTGCCACAAACACGACCTGGAAGAAAAAGTCAGACAGGTTGGAATAATAAGTATCCCCGCCACTGGCCAGTACTTCCGCCGCGGTGTTGTCCGTCTTTCCCAGGATGTCGCCAAACCCCGGCCACCACGCATTCACAGCCTCGCCCGGATACATGATGCTGTAGCCCATCAGCATGTACATAATGCAGGCAACGGCAAACAGGGAAATATTTTTGGTCAGGATTTCGGCGGTGTTTTTTGCACGCACCAGACCGGCCTCGAGCATCGAAAAGCCCGCGGCCATCCACATTACGAGTACGCCGGTTACCAGAAAATAAAAGGTATCCAGTGCATAACTCAGTTCAGTTATTGCTTCCACAGTGTATTCCTCCGTAGTCCGGATTAGAGTGCTTCCGGACCGGTCTCGCCGGTACGAATGCGGATGGTCTGTTCAAGACTGGACACGAAAATCTTGCCATCACCGATCTTGCCGGTGTTGGCTGCCTTGGAAATCGCCTCGATGACCTTGTCTGCCATGTCGGCCGCAACAGCCGCCTCGATCTTCACCTTGGGCAGAAAATCAACGACGTATTCCGCGCCGCGGTACAGTTCCGTGTGGCCTTTCTGACGCCCGAAACCCTTGACCTCGGTCACGGTGATGCCTTGCACACCGATTTCCGACAGGGCCTCGCGGACATCATCGAGCTTGAATGGTTTAATGATTGCAGTTACCAGTTTCATATGCGTTTCTCCAGGAGGAGGCCCGCCCTGGCGGACGGGCCTCCGGTCCATGTATCTCTAGAAGCTCTTGCTTAGCGACAGGGCGAATACGGCATCACAGATATCATCGTCCTTATTCGGGGATACGGCCTCGCAGTCTGTCTGATCGATATCGGTATCGGTGTAGGTCAGGGACCAGTCAGCACCCAGCCAGGCCTTGCTGACACCAATTGACCAGTCGACATAACTGTCACCCCAGGTGTCGTCGTTGCCGTCACCGTAATTATTGGCAACACCTGCCGAGAACCCGATTTCATAGGGCAGATCGTAGTCGAAGCTGCCTTCCAGGCGGCCTGCCGATTCGTCGGTAGCAAACCAGTCCTTGCTGTAGAACACGGTTGCACCGAACCATTTCCAGCCACCACCGGCATGCCACTCGGTGGTGTTGTTGATGCTGGCGGTTGGGTAGAAATAACGCAGCCAGCCGAGGTCATAACTGAAATCCCTGAAGTCACCGGACACGCCCGTATAGATGTCCAGTTCCATGACCGGATCGTCAGAAAATAAATCAGAATCGATATTCGAACCCCAGGCACCGACGTACCATCTGACCGGCTCGAAATCGTAGCCCCAGTCCATGCCGCCCTGGATGGCCGCCTTGTTATCGGTCTGGGAAACTCCGCGGAAGACGTAGTCGGTTGTCAGTGTTACATTCGCGCTGATGTCTTCCAGTGCAGCGGCCATGCCGGAGGAAGTCGCCAGTAGCGCAGCAACCATGGTCTTGGTAATCATCTTCATCTCATAAACTCCTGTGTAATTAAAAAGTAACGTTTTTCAATGTGTGCAATGACCACGCCACTGGTTTTAGGAAAATCACTCTGTTATTTGCATAGTCCATGCCATGCTGACTAATACTAGCTAAAACAGTCAATTACCGGATTTCTGCAGGCGCGGCAGGTGAATATGCGCATCATTATGGTGCAATATGCACCCATAGCCGCACCATGGCAGTGCGACATTGGCGACCAGCCAGTATTGGACGCCGGCCAGCCCGATCGTCTAAGGTGAAACGATGCTCGATACCAAGTTTATTGATGACCTCGCCCGCCAGATCAGCGGCAGCCTGCCGGCCGGTCTGCGGGAAATGCAGCAGGACGTGGAAAAAAACATTCACAGCCTGCTGCAGGCCACGCTCGGCAAGCTCGACCTCGTCACCCGCGAGGAATTCGATGTCCAGCGCAAGGTACTGGCGCGCACCCGCGAGAAACTCGAACAGCTGGAACAGACCCTCGCGAAACTGGAAGAACGCAAACCGTAATCCAGTACCTGTAGCCCGGATGGAGCGCAGCGCAATCCGGGATAGTCCCTGAAACAAGCTCCCCGGATTCCGGCCTTCGACCTGCATCCGGGCTACCTACCCACCCCGACCTACAGATATTCCGGACATCACTGACACCACTTTCCTCGATGCTGCCTGCCGGTGCACACGGATGAACCGTTAAGCTGGTGACTGTATATCGCGACATTTCAGGGAAGAAAGCATGTCACTCGCGCTGGTTTACTCGCGTGCCCAGGCCGGGATGGATGCCCCGCTGGTGACCGTCGAGGTGCATATCTCGAACGGGCTGCCGTCGCTGTCAATCGTCGGCCTGCCGGAAACCGCGGTCCGGGAAAGCAAGGACCGCGTCCGTGGCGCCATTTTGAATTCACAGTTCGAGTTTCCGACGCGCCGCATCACCATTAATCTTGCCCCGGCCGATCTTCCGAAAGAAGGCGGTCGCTATGACCTGCCGATTGCACTCGGAATACTGGCCGCCTCCGGGCAGATACCGAACACGGCGCTCACGGATTACGAGTTCGCCGGTGAACTGGCTCTTTCCGGTGAACTGCGTGGCGTGCACGGCATCCTGCCAATGACCTTGCAATCAAGAGCCGCCGGGCGAACCGTGGTGGTGCCGGGTGCCAACGCGGCCGAGGCCGCGCTGGTTACGAAGACAACCGTGCATGCGCCACAACACTTGCTGGAGATCACCGCGCATCTCGGCGGTGAAACCGAACTCCCCTGTCACGCGACCACGCACATGCCGCACACGGCGGCGCCGGTACCCGACCTTGCCGATGTTCGCGGCCAGCACCAGGCACGGCGTGCACTGGAGATCGCCGCGGCCGGCGGCCATTCGCTGTTGATGATCGGGCCGCCCGGTACCGGCAAATCACTGCTTGCCAGTCGCCTGCCCGGCATCCTGCCGCCGCTGTCCGAGGAGGAAGCCCTGGAGTGCGCGGCCATCACCTCGATCAGCGGCCAGGCCGTGCGCCCGGAAAACTGGCGGCAACGCCGTTTCCGCAGCCCGCACCACACCGCGTCCGCCGTGGCGCTGGTCGGTGGCGGCTCTATCCCGCGACCCGGTGAAATATCTCTCGCCCACAACGGGGTACTGTTCCTGGATGAATTGCCGGAGTTTGATCGCAAGGTACTCGAGGTCCTGCGCGAACCGCTGGAGACCGGGCAAATCCTGATCTCGCGTGCTGCGCGCCAGGCAACCTACCCGGCAAGGTTCCAGCTTGTCAGCGCCATGAACCCGTGCCCGTGCGGATATACTGGTGATCCTTCGGGCCGCTGTAACTGCACGACCGAACAGGTTACCCGTTACCGGCAGAAAATCTCCGGCCCGTTGCTGGATCGCATTGACCTGCATGTCGATGTGCCGCGCCAGTCGTTCCGGGAGCTGGACGGGCCCGCGGGGGAATCCAGTGAGCAGGTCCGTCAGCGTGTCATTGATGCACGCTGTATACAACAGCAGCGTAATGCCACCCTCAACTGCCGGCTGGATAGCCGGCAGCTCGGGGTATGCTGCAAACTCGACAGCAGCGACCGCCGCCTGCTGCAACAGGCGCTGGAAAAACTGGCTCTGTCAGCACGTGCCATGCACCGCATCCTGAGGGTGGCACGTACCATCGCCGACCTCGATACCGCACAACATATCGGGACACAGCACCTGGGTGAGGCAATCCATTACCGCAGCCTGGCCTGAAATTAGAGTATCTTGTTGTTATAACTGCATTAATAAGCCATCCGGGGCTGATCGATCAGCCACCCGGGCATTCAAGTTTCCCCCCGTCCGGCCGTTTTTCTGATGAATACCTTATTAAATGGAATGGCTGCCGGTTCGCGCTGTAACAGGACCGGGACTAGGAAACAAAACTTGCGCCTGCAAACCAAGATTCTGTTAGTGCTGGTCCCCCTGATTATCCTGCCGATACTGGTACTCGGCTGGACCACCTATACCCGGTTGCTGGAAGACGCGCACCGCCAGGCACGCCAGCAAATGACCAACCTGCTGGAGCAGGTCCGGTTCAACACCGAATCCCAGCTGCGTACCGCACGCGCAAATGCCAGCCTGTTCGCGAGCAGTGTACTGGTCGAACGCTTTGTCCATGGCGGCCTGTCGACAGAACTGCAGGTCGAACTGGCACCGGTCATTCTCGACACCCTGTTCAACTACCAGTTGTCGTACCCGGAATACTATGAAATCCGTATCGTCACGCCCGAAGGCAAGGAGCAGTTGCGGTCTGCCCTGGGTGACATCGAAAACATAACAATCGATGAGTCGATGACGCCCTGGTTCATGGAGACCAGGGACCAGCCGGAAATCACCTACACGACCTTTTTCATGAACCCGGACAATAATCAGCCGGCACTGCTGGTCAGCAAACCATTACATTACGACAGCAATGAAGATGGCTTTCAGGACCTGTCTGGATCACAAAATAAACTATACGGATACCTGGTGCTGACGGTTGACCTGAGATTCCTGGGAAAACAGGCAAGGAGTGAAAAGGTCGGTGATCATGGCCAGTTATTTTTTACCGACGCCGACGGCACCATCCTGTTTCACCGTTCGGCAACGGAAGTCGGGAAACAGCTTCCCGCGAAACTGTTTCACAAGCTCAGGACCGCTAGCGAATCCGGCGCCACGATCGCCGGGAGCTACCTGAACCAGCCCGTTAAATACCAGGGAATAAAGTTGCAGGACTGGATTTATGCAGTGGCGTATTACCCGGAGCAGGAACTGGTTACCAATCGCAGCAGCCTGGGATGGTCCGTCACCCTGATTACGTGTATCGCCATGCTGCTGACCTCGGCATTCATCTTCAGCATCCTGAGGGTGTTGCTGATCCGGCCCATCCAGCAACTCAGCCATGCCGCCAGCGAGATGGGTCGCGGCCAGATGCTGGTTCCGATCGATGTCAATTCAAATGATGAAATTGGTGAACTGGCGATAACCTTCAGGGAAATGGGCGAGAATCTGAACCACTACCACGAGCAGGTACGTTACGTGGCCTACCATGACAGCCTGACCGGACTACCGAACCGCAAGATGTTCAAGGATTATCTGACCCGGGCCGCGTCCGAGGCACGGCGTAACCTGCAGAAACTATCCATCCTGTTTCTGGATCTCGACAACTTCAAGCGGATCAATGACACCATGGGCCACCCGACCGGCGACAAACTGCTCAAGGCATTCGCCGACCGCCTGTCCGGTTGCCTGCGCGAGACCGACATGCTGGCACACCCTGTGAATGAACATGCCGGTGAAATCGTGGCCCGGCTCGCCGGGGATGAATTCATCATCCTGCTGCCGCAAACCACGGGGCCCGTTGACGCGCAGAAAGTCGCCACCCGGATTCTCGAATCGCTGACCCGGCCGTTCATCATCAACCAGCAGGAAATCTATATCAGCACCAGCATTGGCATCGCACTGTTTCCGACGGACGGTGTCGATGGCAACGAACTGTTGAAGAGCGCCGATATCGCCATGTATTCTGCCAAGAAACTGGGGCGCAATAACTACCAGTACTATTCCAGCGAAATGAATGAAGAAGCACTGCAAAAACTCAAGATAGAAAGCCGGTTGCGGCGTGCGGTTGAAAACAACGATCTGGAACTGTATTTCCAGCCACAGATGAACCTTTCCACGGGCCAGATCATCGGCGTCGAATCACTGTTGCGCTGGCACGATGAGGAACTCGGACAGGTATCGCCGGAAGTATTTATCCCCATTGCCGAGGAATTCGGACTGATTATCCCGATTAGTGAATGGGTCATTATCGAGGCCTGCCGCCAGGCGCGCTTATGGCAGAATACCTACAAGCAGCCTGTCATGATATCGATCAACATCTCCGCTGTGCATTTCAATGGTCAGGACCTGGAAGGAGTCATCGCAAAAAGCCTGAAAACAACCGGACTGAATCCACAGCACCTGGAACTGGAACTGACCGAGACCAGCATCCTGCAGGACCCGGATCTGGCAACCCGGACGCTGATCGCATTTAAACAAATGGGCCTGCAGATCTCGCTGGACGACTTCGGTACCGGGTATTCCTCTCTCAGCTACCTGATGAAGCTGCCCATCGACAAGCTGAAGATCGACAAGAGCTTTATTCTGCACATGAAAGCTAACACCCGCAGCGCGTCGATTGTGTCTGCAATTATTGCCATGGCCCACAGCCTGGATTTGACTGTCATCGCCGAGGGCGTGGAACAGAAAGAGCACATGCAGTTACTGCGCAAGATGCACTGCGACATGGTGCAGGGCTATTATATTGCCCAGCCCCTGCCGGCCAGCGAGTTTGAGAAATTTCTGGTCGATAGCCTGAAGCAGCGCGCCTGACACCAGCCACCGGCTCCCGGGAGTGCTGACCGGCCGTCCGCCATACCCCTGCCCTGTTCTTCCCCGGGCGTTTTCGCCCCGTCCGGACATCATCCAGGTCAATGATCCATGTATATATAAAGGTCACCGGCTGGCGGCATGATGTAAAATACCGCCAACCAGCTGACCGACGGCGACAAGATTAACGTGGCGAAGTATAACGCCAACCAGTCATTCAGCATGAACAAGTAACGGGTGCCGCCATGAAACGCTGTCTCGCACTGCTGCTGCTGTTGCAGTCCCTGCCTGCACCGGCGGAGGACAGCTATACCGATCTGCGCGGCAGTATTACGGGTGAGTGGCTGGGCTTCCGGCAGAGCGCGCAGTTCAGGAACCAGCACAACAGTTACTTCTCGATGGCAGCCGAACCCGAGCTGATTCATGAGCGCAATGACGGTAAAGACCTGTTCACTATCAAGCCGTTCTACCGTATCGACCAGTATGACAACAAGCGTACCCACGGTGACATCCGTGAGCTCTCGTGGGACCACGCGGCGCGTAACTGGGAACTAACCGCCGGCATCAGCAAGGTGTTCTGGGGCGTGACCGAGACGGTGCACCTGGTCGACATCATCAACCAGACTGACCTGGTGGAGAACTCGGACGGCGAGGACAAGCTCGGCCAGCCCATGGCCAAGCTGGCGCTGATCAGCGACTGGGGGGTAGTCGACCTGTTCGTGCTGCCGTATTTCAGGGAGCGCACCTTCCCGGACAAGGAAGGCCGGCCGCGCTTCGGCATCCCCATCGATAACAACGACGTCAAGTACGAAAACTCGAATGATGAGAAGCATGTCGACTTCGCGGTACGCTGGTCACACTACTTCGGCGACTGGGACATCGGCATCGCGCATTTCATCGGTACTGCGCGCGAGCCGCGGTTTATAATCCTGCCCAGGAACATCAACCCGGCGACACAGCTCCCGAAGGTCACCAACCAGATCTACGAGCAGATCAACCAGACCAGCATTGATGTACAGGCCACCAAGGGAAGCTGGCTGTGGAAGCTGGAGGCCTATTCCCGCAGCGGCCAGGGCGACCGCTTCACTGCCGCGGCCGGTGGTTTCGAATATACCTTTGTCGGTGCGTTCGACACCCCGCTGGATGTCGGAGTTATTTCGGAATATCTGTATGACGGACGTGATGATGAGTTCGACCTGTCCGACGCCAAGCTAAAGGAACCGTTCTCGACCAGCATATTCGAGGAAGACGTGATGCTCGGCATGCGGCTGACCTTCAACGATGCCCAGAGCACCGAGCTGCTGGCCAGTACCATTATCGACACCGAGGGTGACGGTGTCATCTTCAACCTCGAGGCCAGCCGCCGCATCGGTGACAGCTGGAAGATGTCGCTGGAGGCGCGCGGGGTGCGCCGGGCCGACTCCGGTACCACCCTGCAGAGCTTCAGGGATGATGACCGCGTGCGCCTCGAGCTGACGCGCTACTTCTGATACCCGGCCCGGAACACTGTCCTATACACTCACTGTTGACACCGATTTACCCGGTACCGTGACCCTCAATGAGACCCGCCATACAGAGGCAGCCGCCTGGCAACGGCGTTACCATTTCGACCTGACGGACATGGAGTCCGGTGGAAAGATCCCGTCGCTGTATGATGCGGCCGTGGAAGCCTGCCGCGAGAAGAACACCCTGTAGCCCGGATGCAGCGAAGCGAAATCCGGGGCCTGGTTCAGGTGAACCCCGGATTACGGCCTGCGCCTCCATCCGGGCTACACACCAGCAGCAGGCCGTCATGCACCATCCCGGAAAGGCTGTTGACCGGGCTGATTTCGTCGAGTGCGGTCAGGATCAACTGGGCGCGGCTTTTCACCCCGAACTTGCGAAACAGGTTGGTCAGGTGGGCCTTTACCCCCTGGTGTGACAGGAATAGCTGAGCGGCAATGTCCTTGGTCGGCAGGCCCTGCATGATCATGGCCAGCACCTGGGCCTCGCGGCTGGAAAGGCGCTTGCCCAGGTCCTCGATGCTGGTTTCTATGGAAGTATTGATGGAGCCGGCCGCAAAAAAGCGCTTCATGATATGCCGCTCCACCCAGTATTCACCACGCTCCACGGTCTGGATTGCCCGGGTCAGGTGCTCACCGTTCATGCGTTCATTGATATAGCCGTGAATGCCGGCGCTTACGGCCTCGTACAGGTAGTCATCGGACATGCCGTTGCCGAACAGCATGATGCGCAGCGCGGGAAATCCCGCGAGAATGCCCTTGATAAAATCACCGACCGGTTCCGGCGCCACGCTGGCATGAATCAGCAGGATGTCCGGCGCTATGGTGGCCAGCTTGTGCATGCACGACTTGCCCGGCTCGACACAGGACACCAGGTAGGAGTCCTCGCAGGACTCCAGGATGCTGGCGATGCCATCCACCGCGAAGTCCTGCCGGGCAGCAATCAGGATCTTGCTATTGATCACATCCGACTCATCGACCAGCTGCAAGCTGGCTGATTCCGACGCTGTCATGGTTGTCTCCCAAATAGTCTTATAGTTTATTATTAAATTCTAATATATTACTATTGTATATGACAAGCATTATTTCTCTTTTCTGCCGTTTTTTCCTGACAGTCCCCTGTTATGTACTGCAGTCTAGTCACAAATTTACTCTATCTTATTGATAGATAATGCTTGATACCTGATCACCGGATCGCGCCGGTATTCACCCGACCTGACACTGTTCTTCTGCTGGGATCTGACCCCTATCAGGAAGCGAGCAGGTAGAACAGCAACAGGTTCAGCGCAAGCAATAGCAGCGAAATACCTTTCCAGACCAGTAACGGATTTCGTTCAATCAACGGCTCGGAGTTTTCACGGGTAAACGCCGGGTTGGGCTGTACCAGGTCATGCAATAATTCCGATAACAACGGGTAGCGCCGGGCACGCGGGATGGCAACGGCTTTCTGCAATGCCCTGTCCACCCAGCGAGGCACTTCCGGGTTGTGACGTGCGGCGGGGATGTAGTTTGCATGGCGGAGTCTTCTCAATGTCAGCTCTTTCTTCCCGTAGGGTAATTGCCCGGTCAGCATTTCGTAGACAATCACACCCAGCGAATAGATATCCGAAACATTGCTGCCGGCGTAACCCTGGAGGTATTCAGGTGCCGTGTAATTGCGGGTGCCCAGCACATTGTCATGCCGGATGGGGGTGGTGATTTCATCGATGCCGGCAATCTTGGTAGAGCCAAAATCAATGAGCTTCACCGTACCGTAGCGGTCGATCATGATGTTCTCGGGTTTCAGGTCCTGGTGAATCATTTCCTGGCGATGCAGTGCGCGCAGCCCGGCGGCAATCTGGCGGGTTACTTCGCGCACGTCTTCCAGTGCCGGATCCGGGTTGTCATGCATCCACTGTCGCAGGGTCCAGCCATCAATGTACTCGGTGATGTAGTACAGGCACTGGCGCCGGCCGTGTGGCTGCAGGACTTTCAGCACGTGCTGGTTGTTGATACGGCGCCCGGCCCATTCCTCGTGCAGAAACCGGTCGATGTACGCCGGGTCATCTTCATAATTGACGGACGGCGTCTTGAGAATGACCTTGTGGTCGGTTTGCGTATCTACCGCCAGGTACACCTGGGTACGTTTGCTGGCATGCAGTTCACGCACGATCTTGTAGCCATCCAGCACCATGCCCGGTTCCAGTGGCGGCGGGAACGGCAGTTCCGAGAATTGCCGGTAGAACTCATGTTCGTCATGATGCGGCAGTTGCTCCACCTTGATGACCTGGCAGGTCACATTGTCGTTGCTATTGCTCTCTAGAGCACGTTCAACAATCAGCTGGACGGCCGTCTCCGGTTGCAGGCTGTTGCTGTAGAGAAATTCAGCCAGCACCACGTCTTCCAGAAAATCATGCACGCCATCCGTGGTCAGCAGAAAAATATCTCCCGGCTCGACCGGGGCGGTGCGGTAATCGATTTCCATGTGCAGCTCGATACCCATGGCACGGCTCAGCACGTTCTTGTCATTTCCGACCAGTACACGGTGGTCACGCGTCAGGCATTCGAGCTTGCCCCTGCGCATGCGATAGATGCGGGTATCACCGATATGAAACAGGTGGGCGGTGGCCGATTTGATAACCAGCACACTCAGCGTGGTGACCATGGCATGTGCAGATTCATACTCGCGGTGACCCT
Organism: Gammaproteobacteria bacterium; assembly: GCA_003230545.1. Lineage (GTDB taxonomy): Bacteria > Pseudomonadota > Gammaproteobacteria > UBA9214 > UBA9214 > SZUA-186. Next base: position 16,757 of record QIFB01000102.1, read on the forward strand.
GGCCGTAGAGCCAGCGGTTCAACGCCGTCAGTACCTTCTCACCGGATGTCTCGGTACGCCAGGACTCGGGCGTGGAGAAATAGTCGGCCAGGAAACCGGAAACACAGGCCTCCGCTGCTTCCTTTCCGGCTTCGCTGCCGCTCATCCCATCGGCAATGACCGCTGCAATGCCCTTGGTGTTCAACAGCGCGGCATCAGGCACACGGATCCCGCAGGCATCATCATTGGAGTCCTTGATGCCCGCTTCGCTGTGCTGGCCGCTGCTGATCTTCAGGGTGGCAGACATGCCGGTATATTAGGGGTCAGAGCACATTTTTTCCCGATATTCGGGCACTGGTTCAGTTAGGCGTTGAATTTGTCTGGCGGAATAAATTTCGCCCTGCAAAAAAGGCGTTGTAGGGCCGAATTTATTCGGCCTGGTTCAAACCGGGCCACTACCAATACTCGTAATGTCAAATATCAGGAAAAATGCGCGCTGACCGTTAATCCTCTAGGTTACCTTGATCATCTGCACAGTACCATCCGGCAATACCTCCACCATATGGCCTTCCGGTTCTTCCAGAAACATGACGGCGATAACAGTGATCGCAACCGCACCGGCGATCACCATAAAGAATTCCTGCGCCGAGACAAATGACAATACCGTTAAAAACAGCACAGCACCAATGTTACCGTAAGCGCCTACCACGCCGGCAATTTGCCCGGTAAGGCGACGCCTGATCAGGGGGACAACGGCAAACACGCCGCCCGCCCCGGAACCCACAAAAAACGAGCACGCCATCATCAGGAGGACCGCGAGTAACACCGGCCAGTCAGCATTGATTTGACTCATCAACAGAAAGCCTGTGGCAAGCACCGAGAGCAGAACCAGCAGTGTTTTCTTGCGGCCAAACCGGTCGCTGAGCCAGCCGCCACCTGGACAGGAAATAATGTCCATGCCGGCAAAAGAGGCCGCCAGCAGGCCGGCTGCAACGACTGGAATGTCAAAGGTTTCCAGGAAGAACAGGGGCAACATGGAGACTACGGCGAGTTCGGCTCCGAAAGTCACCGCATAAGCGAGACTCAAAATGCTCACTTGTTTGAATTTGTACCGGTGCATCTCCGGTACAGCCTTTTTGAATATTACCGAATTTACCTTGTAGATTTGAATTCCCTGCAGAACATAGGCGCCTGCAAGAACTGTATATATTGTGTACACAGCACGATCATCCAGTAATCCAAGAATGGATACCTTCCAGGTTAGTAATGCCAGTGCGGCATACATCGGGACATTCAACAGCAGATAATAGATAAAATCCTTTTTACTGGTCACTTCCAGCCCGCCTGTTTTGTTTGGCTTGAAATAGGTTGAGCCCGCAGGCGTGTCAGAGACTGAAAAATAGTAAACAAACGAATACACAAGCGTGAGGACCCCGGTAAGCCCAGTCGCATAACGCCAGCCATCATCTCCACCGAATACCAGGGCTAACGCCGGCAAGCTGACAGCAGCAGCAGCTGACCCTACATTCCCCAGCCCTTTGTAGACACCCTCAGCCAGACCAACCTGTTTGGCTGGATACCATTCACTGACCATACGGATACCAATGACAAAGCCTGCGCCGACAAATCCTATCAGGAACCGGGCGAGGGCCAGCATCTCGAAGGTATCCGCAATGGCAAAAAAGAAACACAGGAAACTGGAAACAAACAGCAGGAGGGAGTAGATCAATCGCGGCCCAAAAACATCGACCAGCATGCCAATGATGATGCGTGCCGGAATTGTGAGTGCCACATTGAGAATCAGCAGCATTTTAATCTGCTGGTCTGACAGGCCCATGCTGTCTTTGATGGCTACCAGCAACGGTGCATGGTTGAACCAGACCAGGAATGTCAGGAAGAACGCAAACCAGGTCAGATGCAGGATGCGTGTTTTACCTGAAAATGAAAAAAGGTTCAGTCTCGCAGTTGCCATCCGTTGTCTCCAGAAAAAGTAATCCCTTCCTTAGACGAGCAAGTAGCGTGCCATTCCGTTTGGTGCGGCGGAGAAGTGCTGGTGATCGCATCAGATAAACGCAACGTCGCTGTTTTTATAACCTGCTCTCAATTACTTAAGCGCCACTCGACGATGGCCACGGTGTTCGATGCAGGATTTAAGCTGCCTGCCCGCCGCCATACCCTCGTTGGACGGTGCATTAGTAGAGTGCACTAATATATTAATACGCACTATTGTGGTGCAATCCTGCCTGGCTGCAGTCCCGAAAATAAGTTTGGTAGCAGGTTATTTATTTAAAAAAACTATATGTTATATGACTTTAGACTCATTCCCGGGTAGTTGGCACAGGGCTTGCTCTATTGAACAGTATGACAAGGTCACACGGTCACGGAGATTCCATGAAAGAGAGGCTGGTCCTGGTGGGCAACGGCATGGCGGGTGTACGCACCCTGGAGGAACTGCTGAAAATCGCCCCGGAACAATACGACATTACGGTGTTCGGCGCCGAACCGTACGGCAACTACAACCGCATCCTGCTGTCGCCGGTACTGGCCGGCGAGAAGACCGTCGCTGACATCATGCTCAACGACGAGCAATGGTATATCGATAACAGCATTACCCTGCACAAGGGCAAAGAGGTTAAGGAGATCGACCGGGCCAACCGCCGGGTCGTGGCCAGGGACGGCACCTCTGCTGATTATGACCGGCTGCTGCTGGCCACCGGATCCAGGCCGTTCATGATCCCGGTACCCGGCAATGAAAAGGACGGCGTCGTCGCCTTCCGCGATATCCACGACGTCGACACCATGCTGCAAGCTTCAAGAGATCACCGCAAGGCTGTCGTGATCGGTGGCGGCCTGCTGGGACTGGAAGCCGCCAACGGCCTGATGAAACAGGGCATGGAGGTCACCGTCGTACACCTGCTGGATTCCCTGATGGAGCGCCAGCTCGACAAGCCGGCCTCGGCATTACTCAAGGTCTCGCTGGAACAGCGCGGCATGACCTTTCTGATGGAAGCTGAAACCGCGGAAATTATCGGCAACGGCCGGGTGCAGGGCGTGCGCTTCAGGGACGGCAGCGAGATCGAGGCTGACCTCGTCGTCATGGGGGTCGGTATCGTACCGAACACGGAACTGGCAAAAAACGCCGGCCTGCACTGTGAACGCGGCATCGTAGTGAATGATGTCATGCAGACTTTCGATCCGAGAATCTATGCCGTCGGTGAATGCGTACAACATCGCGGCATCGCCTACGGACTGGTCGCACCACTGTTCGAACAGGGCAAGGTCGCGGCAAACCAGCTGGCCGGCCTGGGCTATGCCCATTACAGCGGCTCGGTCACTTCAACCAAACTGAAAGTCACCGGCATCGACCTGTTCTCGGCCGGTGAATTCAACGAAGCGGAAGGCGATGAAGTAATCAGCCTGCAGGACTCGTCCGCCGGTACCTACAAGAAAATCGTTATCCGGGATAACCGCATCAAGGGCGCGGTACTCTACGGCGATACCATCGACGGCACCTGGTACTTCCAGCTGATGCGCGAAGGCACCAGTGTGGCCGATTTCCGCAAGACCCTGCTGTTTGGCCAGCATGATCTCGGCGACGCCGGTCACGGCGACGAGACCCGTGTCATGGCGCTGTCCGATGATGCGGAGATCTGCGGCTGCAACGGCGTCTGCAAGGGCGACATCGTCCAGGCGATCTCGAAGGAAGGCCTGTTCACGCTGGATGATGTACGCGCCCATACCAAGGCTTCCAGTTCCTGCGGTTCCTGCACCGGGCTGGTCGAGGCCCTGCTCGCCAGTACCGTCGGTGATGGCTATGACGCCTCACCCAACAAGCAGCCCATGTGCAAATGCACTGAGTACAGTCACGACGAGGTCATCGCGACCATCAAGAAAAACGAACTGAGGACCATGCCGGCGGTGCGCCATTTTCTCGAATGGAAGACACCGGACGGCTGTGCCGCCTGCCGGCCGGCGCTGAACTATTACCTGCTGGCGTACTGGCCCGGCGAGTACGTCGACGATGCCCAGTCGCGCTTCATCAACGAGCGTGCACACGGCAATATCCAGAAGGACGGGACCTACTCCGTTATCCCGCGCATCTTTGGCGGGGAAACCTCGGCACAGCAACTCATGGACCTGGGCCGAATCGCCGGGAAGTGGAACGTGCCGACGGTGAAATTCACCGGCGGCCAGCGCATTGACATGCTGGGTCTGAAAAAAGACGAGCTGCCGGGTATCTGGGGCGATCTTGCCGCGGCCGGATTTGTGTCCGGACATGCCTACGGGAAGGCGCTGCGTACCGTGAAGACCTGCGTCGGCTCCGAGTGGTGCCGTTTCGGTACCCGGGACTCTACCCACATGGGGATTGAACTGGAAAAGATGACCTGGGGTTCGTGGATGCCGCACAAATTCAAACTAGCGGTATCCGGCTGCCCGCGCAACTGCGCCGAGGCCACCATCAAGGACTTTGGCGTGGTGTGCGTGGATTCCGGGTATGAACTGCATGTCGGCGGCAACGGCGGCATCAAGGTGCGCGTCACCGACCTGTTGTGCAAGGTCGACACCGAGGAAGAAGTGCTGGAGTACTGCGGCGCCTTTACCCAGTTATACCGGGAGGAAGCACACTATCTGGAGCGCACCGCGCCGTGGGTGGAACGTGCCGGCCTGAGTTACATCAAGAAACGCCTGCTGGAAGACGAGGCTGGGCGCAAGACCTTGCACGAACGCTTCCTGTATTCCCAGCAGTTCGCCCAGACCGACCCCTGGAAGGAACGCGCCGAGGGAACGGACGCACACGAATTCACGCCGTTGAAGATTGCGTAATAAACCTTTTGCCACAGAGGGCACAGAGATGAAGAAAGAATTCGACCATCGCCTCGATCTGCAATTGCAGGAATACACATCTTCAGGTAGCCCGGATGAAGGCCGTATGGCCGGAATCCGGGGAATCTGGAAATTCCGCCCCGGATTACGCCCTGCTTCATCCGGGCTACAGCCGTTACTGAAATCAACAGTCTCTGACGAAGCCGGCAGGCTCGAATGTATGTCAGAACCGGTAACCAGGATTCATTGATTTTTAAGGTAATTCATCATGACCGACTGGACTGAAGTAGCAACACTCGAAGACATCCCCCGGCTGGGTGCCCGGGTGCTGAAGACCGGCACCATGAACATCGCGCTGTTCCGCACGGCAGCCGACGAGGTATTCGCCATAAAAGATGAATGCCCGCACAAGCAGGGGCCGCTGTCACAGGGCATCGTGCATGGCGCTTCGGTTACCTGTCCGATGCACAACTGGAAGATCGATCTCGCCAGTGGCGCGGCGCTGGGTCCCGACGAGGGCTGCGCCAATACCTTCGCCACCAAGATCGAGAACGGCACCGTGTACCTGGCCCTGAACGCCAGCGAAGCGGCGGCGTAATCTGTTCAATGTAGCCCGGATGAAGACCGTCAGGCCGGAATCCGGGGAAAACGGTCCCGGCCGGGGGGCCGGTCCTACCTGGCTTTGGATCGGGATTCCCTGTAGGACCCGCGCCTCGCGGGGAAGCTTTAGTGGCCCCTGATTGGGGTCAGATCCCAGATAACTGACCCCGGATAAGACCATGCTCTTTGGCCGCAACACAAAGAACCCCATCCACATCGCCGACAAAGGCGTGAAGGAGTGGCGCTATGCCACCTGCGGCTATTGCTCC
>QIFB01000020.1 GCA_003230545.1 Gammaproteobacteria bacterium
GGCAGGACGGCGGCAGCTGGCAGTTGCTCGGTACCTGGACCTTTGACGGATCAGGCAACGAGTACGTCGAGGTCAGTAATGCCAATGGCAAGGCCGTGGCCGATGCCGTACGTTTTGTGAAGCAGGGCGGATTAATCCGCTCGACGAGTCTGTACTATGTGCATAATGACCACTTGGGTACTCCGCAGGCGATGACCGACGAAAATGGCAATGTGGCCTGGCGCGCGACCTATGATCCGTTCGGGGATGCGACGATAGATGGGTCGAGTACAGCCGAATTAAATGTGCGGTTCCCGGGACAGTACTATGACAACGAAACTGGATTGCACTACAACGCCAATCGTTACTATGACCCGCAGACTGGTAGGTACTTCACCGCTGATCCTGTTGGCTTGTTCCCACCGTTCACCGATTCAGCAGATGGCATAAATCACCTGTATCTGTACGCCGGAGCAAATCCGATGACAAACATTGATCCTCTAGGGCTGTTCTTTGCTGGCCCATCCTGCGGTCCTGAAGGCGGGTTTATTACAGGATTTATTCCAGATGCTCCATTCGGATTTAAATTCACACCGGCATGTAATAACCACGATAGCTGTTACGCGAAATGTGGAACCTCGAAGTACACATGTGATCTTAATTTTCTTCACGATATGTTTGAGGAGTGCAAGAAATTCCCGATGAATAGCTTGTCTAGGAATACCTGCTTTAGTCTTGCACACAATTACTGGAAAGCAGTAGCAAATGGTGGACAGGATGCGTTCGATAATGCGCAGAAAGAATGTGAATGCAGCCAATAAATCTGTAGCATAAAAACAAAAGAGAGGTATAGGGTGGACAATCAGCTCCTTGCTTTTATTATATTCTCTGTAACAAGCCTACTAGTAGGCGTTGCTTGTCATTACTTCATTCGCACATATTTTTTTGCGGCTGTCGTTGCAACCGTGATTGTAGTGATTGTTATCCAAGTTATATCTTATCTTCAACTGGGATACCTTGACCCGTTCTATAAGATAGCGATGGTAACAAGCGGAGCGATGGCCATCGTTGTATCGCTTGTTATAGGGCTTCCATTTTTGCGTGCGCGCAAGAAAAATGCTTAGAGCACGCGTAGGGCGCAATAGCGGAGCGTATTGCGCCGTGACCCTCTAACAAGGACGTAAACAATGCCAAACTACCGTCGGGCCAGTATCCGCCAGTATCCCGGGAGGGACCTGGTTTTTCACGATAAATTTACTAAACAGGAAAAACAATGACACCCTGGTTCGTCATATCGACCAATTCCGGCATGCTGTTCGAAAAGTAAAACATAACCACCCATTCACCATCCATGGCTGGGTAGTATTACCCGACCACATGCATTGCGTGATCCAATTGCCACATGAAGATACAAATTTCATCCTCAGATGGCGTCTGATCAAGGCCGGGTTTTCAAAATCAATACCTGGAACGGAATTTCGCTCCAGGGTGCGGCAACGTCGAGGAGAACGCGGTATATGGCAACGACGCTTCTGGGAGCATTTGATAAGAAATGAAGCGGATTACAAGGCGCATATTGACTATGTGCATATCAACCCTGTGAAGCATGGCTATGTGAAACAGGTGATTGATTGGCCATTTTCAACTTTATATCGTCTTGTGCAAAAAGAGGGGTTTTCCACCGGATTGGGCGGGTAGTAGTCATGTCAACCGACTTGATTATGATGATTGATTCTGGCGCCTGTTTCCGGCGCAATACGCTTCGCTATTGCGCCCTACATTTCATATTAGTTGTCTATTTCACCAGCTCACTTGCTCATGCCGGGAAGTTGTACTCCTGGGTGGATGAGAATGGTCAGACGCAGTACAGTGATCACCCGCCAACAGGAAGCCGTTACACGGAAAAGCGACTCCATTCTGGCGCAAGAAAGAACATTGCTGCCAGTCAGCATGGATTGCGCCAAGGTGAGCAGGAGTTACTCAGGAAGTCCCTGCGCCGGGAGTCGGACCTGATGAAATCGCGTCGGGTGGCATCCAGAAAGAATCAGGCAAGTAAAAAACGCTGTTCACAGCAAACAGATCGTTATAATGCTGCACTCGGTGTTCATGGCGAAGACAACAGGAAGAAGATCAAGAATGCCTATAAACGCATGAAATCAGCGTGCAGGTAAATCAGACGCCCGGGTGAGCAGATCCGGTTTGCCACGTCTGAATTATTCGATCAGCAGCACTGCAATCACATTGCGATCTTCGGAAAGCAGGATGTTGTAGGTCCTGCAGGCGGCGTGCGTATTCATCACCTCTACCCCGATGCCCTGTGTGAGGAATCTGGCCGTGTAGTGCGGATCCGGGAAGCGCAGGGTGGTGCCCGTGCCGATCACGATGATCTCGGGGGTCAGTTCCTCCAGCCGGGCAAGGTGTGAGGGATCCAGCTCCTCGAAGCGTTCCGGCAGCCAGTCGGTAATGACCCGTTCTGACGTCACAATGACGCTGGTGCGGATCACTTGCTCGTTGATGGTGATCTCCCCCGGCGCGTAGGCGCTGATGGTATTTCCCTCGGGCTGTTCCTGGGAGAAACGCATACCCGGAACCATACTCAGGCGGGCAGGGGCAGACAAGCGGCTGATATGGCGGTGCTGGCTGGATATTCTCATCCTCAGCCCTTGTTTCCCAAGGCGCTTTTCAGTAACTTAGCAAGTTCGAAAAGATTACTGTAAAAGCTTCATTATCAACAAAATATCGGCCGACGACGTGCTTGACGAATTTCCCCGCATCAAACGGTTGCCCCCGTATGTCTTTAATATCGTCAATGATTTGAAGGCAGCGGCCCGTGCGCGTGGCGAGGACATCATCGATTTCGGCATGGGGAACCCGGACCAGCCGACCCCGCAGCACATCGTCGACAAGCTGATCGAGGCGGCGCGGCGTGACGATACCCATCGCTATTCCCTGTCGAAGGGCATCCCGCGGCTGCGCAAGGCGATCTGTGACTGGTACGGGCACCGCTATGATGTGAGCCTCGATCCCGAGCGTCAGGCCATCGTCACCATCGGCTCCAAGGAAGGCCTGGCGCACCTTGCGTTCGCCACCGTGGGTCCCGGCGATGCGGTGCTGGTGCCGAATCCCGCGTACCCGATTCACCCCTACGGCTTTGCCATTGCCGGTGCCGATATCCGCCACGTGCCGCTGCGCCCGGACATCGATTTCTTCGCCGAGCTGGAAAAGGCGATCAAGGATTCCTGGCCGCGCCCGAAGATGCTGGTCCTGAATTTTCCCGGCAACCCGACCACCCAGTGTGTAGAACTGGATTTCTTTGAAAAGGTCGTGGCCATTGCCCGCGAGCACGATATCTGGGTTGTCCAGGACCTCGCCTATGCCGACCTCGTGTTCGACGGTTACCAGGCGCCGTCCATTCTGCAGGTCGAGGGTGCCATGGATGTCGCCGTGGAATTTTTCTCGCTGTCGAAGAGTTACAATATGCCGGGTTGGCGGGTCGGCTTCATGTGTGGCAACGAGACCCTGGTCGCGGCACTGGCGCGCATCAAGTCCTACCTCGATTACGGTATGTTCACCCCGATCCAGGTCGCGGCGATTACCGCACTCGAAGGGCCGCAAGACTGCGTCCGGGAAATTGCCGAGACCTACCGCAGCCGGCGCGACACCCTGTGTGACGGACTGAATTCGCTCGGCTGGCCGGTGGAAAAACCGCAGGCGACCATGTTTGTCTGGGCGCCGATTCCGGAGCCGTACCGGGAGATGGGTTCGCTGGAATTTTCCAAGCGGCTGCTGGAGGAGGCGAAGGTAGCCGTATCGCCGGGCATCGGTTTCGGTGAATACGGCGATGACCATGTCCGCTTTGGACTGATTGAAAATGAACATCGAACGCGCCAGGCGGTCCGCGGTATCCGCGAAATGTTCCGCAAGGACCTGGACCAGGCGCGCGTCACGGGAGGATAATTCTGGTGAATCCGGTTAATGTGGGCCTGCTGGGCCTGGGCACCGTGGGCGGTGGCACTTTTAACGTACTCAACCGCAACGCCGCGGAGATCACGCGGCGCGCCGGTCGTGGCATACAGGTCAGCCAGGCGGCGGCACGGGATTATGACCCGGAAGGCCTGCCGGGTATCGACGCCATCAGCGTATCCGATGATGCCTTTACTGTGGTGGACAACCCGGAGGTCGCGATTATCGTCGAGCTGATCGGCGGTTACGAGCCGGCGCGCGAACTGGTACTGCGGGCCATCGCCAACGGCAAGCACGTGGTGACCGCCAACAAGGCGCTGATCGCCACGCATGGCAACGAGATCTTTGCCGCCGCCCAGGAGCAGGGCGTCATGGTGGCCTTCGAGGCGGCCGTCGCCGGGGGTATCCCGATCATCAAGGCCATCCGCGAGGGGCTGGCTGCCAACCAGATCGAATGGCTCACCGGCATCATCAACGGCACCGGCAACTTTATCCTCACCGAGATGCGCGACAAGGGCCGCGACTTTGCCGATGTACTGAGCGAGGCGCAGGCGCTGGGCTATGCAGAGGCCGATCCCACCTTTGATGTCGAGGGCATTGATGCGGCCCACAAGCTGACCATCCTCGCCTCCATTGCCTTTGGCATCCCGCTGCAGTTCGACAAGGTGTATACCGAGGGCATCAGCCACATCACCCGGGCAGATGTTGGCTATGCGGGGGAATTCGGCTACCGGATCAAGCACCTCGGCTATACCCGTCGTACCGCTAAGGGGATCGAACTGCGGGTGCACCCGACCCTGATCCCGGAGCGGCGCCTGATCGCCAACGTCGATGGCGTCATGAATGCCGTGCTCGTCAAGGCCGACGCCGTCGGCCCGACCCTGTATTATGGCGCCGGTGCCGGTTCCGAGCCGACGGCCTCGGCGGTGGTGGCGGACGTCATTGACGTGGTGCGCACCCTGACCGCCGACCCGGAAAACCGGGTGCCGCACCTGGCATTCCAGCCGCATGCGCTGGCCGACATACCGATCCTCGCGATGGAAGACATCGAGACGGCCTACTACCTGCGTATGCAGGCAGAGGACAAGCCCGGGGTGCTGGCGGAGGTAACCCGGATACTGGGAGACGGTGGCATCAGCATCGAGGCCATTCTGCAGAAAGAACCGGCAGCGGGGGCGTCCGAGGCCTCGATCATTATGCTGACCCACGTGGTACAGGAACGGCAGATGAACGCGGCCATCCGCAACATCGAGGCACTCGCGGCGATCCACGGCGACCTTACGCGGATCCGCCTGGAACACCTCGACTGCGATTGATTATTTTTTGGATAAGGATAGCTGCATGTCAACTGGATCCCGCTACACCGGGTTGATTGAGCACTACCGTGACCACCTGCCCGTGTCGGACGACACGCGCGTGATCAGTCTTGGTGAAGGCAATACCCCGCTGATCAGGCTGGAAAACATTCCGAGTGAAATCGGCAGGGATGTCGACCTCTATATAAAGTACGAGGGCCTGAACCCGACCGGCTCGTTCAAGGACCGCGGCATGACCATGGCGGTCACCCGGGCCGTGGAAGAAGGCAGTCGTGCCGTGCTGTGCGCGTCCACCGGCAATACCTCGGCCGCGGCCGCGGCCTATGCGGCACGTGCCGGCATTACCGCCTTTGTGCTGATCCCGGAAGGCAAGATCGCACTCGGCAAACTTGCGCAGGCGATGATCCACGGTGCAGTGGTCATCCAGATCCGCGGCAACTTCGACGACGGCATGCGGCTCGTCAAGGAAGTGGCCGAGCATGCGCCGGTCATCATCGTCAATTCGATCAACCCCTACCGGCTGCAGGGCCAGAAGACCGCCGCCTTTGAAATCGTCGATGAACTCGGGCAGCCTCCGGATTTCCACTGCCTGCCGGTCGGCAATGCCGGCAACATCACCGCGCACTGGATCGGTTACAGCGAGTATGCGGGGATGAGTACCCAGGCCTGTGCATTCTGTGGCGGTGACTGCAAGCATCCTTGCACAGCCGTATCTGACAAGCGCCCGGTGATGGTCGGTTACCAGGCGGCCGGCGCGGCGCCGTTCATGCGCGGTGCAATGGTCGATCACCCGGACACGGTCGCGACCGCCATCCGCATCGGCCACCCACAGTCCTGGGACCAGGCCTGGAAGGTCAGGGAGGAATCCGGTGGCTGGTTCGATGAGTGTACCGATGAAGAAATTCTTGCCGCACAGAAATTGCTGACCTCGCGGGAAGGCATCTTCTGTGAACCGGCCTCGGCGACCTCGGTGGCCGGTGCCCTGCGCGATATCAGGGCCGGCAAGATCCCCGAGGGCAGCCGCGTGGTGTGCACCCTGACCGGGCACGGTCTGAAAGACCCGGATACAGCCATCAAGCAGTGCGAGGGCGACATGCTGACCGTGGATGCCGAGCTCGACGCCGTTAAACACGTCATTCTTGATCACCTGGCCTGACCGCTGCCGCGGCCGCACTGAGCGTGTCGGGTAACGCCTGCCGCATCGCCCTCGTGGTTCCCGGTCTCTGCGGACCGGCGCTTGACGTACCCCCCGCTGAATACCTGGCCAGTGCGACACCGGCACTTGACCGGCTGCTGAGCCGGGCACACCGGACATCGGCACCGGCCACGCTGGAGGCGATCCTTGCGGCCTGGTTTGCGCCGTTCTCCGGGACGCAGGATGCGTTGCCGGCTGCCGCCCTGAGCTGGCTGGCGGATACCGGCGAATCCGCCAGCGATTACCTGCTGCGCGTTGACCCGGTGCACGTGCGCGCCGACCAGGCTTGCCTGCGCCTGTTTGATGCAAGCACGTTTTCCCTCGATCCGGATGAAGCCCGCGCGCTGGTAGAATCTTTCAATGACTTCTATAGCGCGCGCGGCTGGCAGTTGCAGGCACCACACCCGCAGCGCTGGTACCTGTCGCTCCCGCAGGCGCCGGTGATGACGACGATGGCACCCGGTGATATCGCTGGCGAGGACATTGATGGTTTTCTGCCGGCCGGGCCCGATAGCGGTGACTGGCATGTACTGATGAACGAAGTCCAGATGCTGTTTCACGATCACCCGGTCAACGCGGCCCGCGTGGCGCGCGGCGAGTTGCCCGTCAACAGCATCTGGCCATGGGGCGGGGGCGTCCTGCCGGAACAGGCCAGCACCGCTGTGGCGCGGGTACTGACCGATGACCCGCTGTTGATCGGACTGGCACAGCTTGCCGGCAGCTCCCGTCGTGATCTGCCGGTGACGGCCGGGGAGTTGCCAGCCTTGCTGCACGATGGACTCAATCTGGTGATGGTCGATGCCCTGGAACCGGCGGCACGCTACGGCGATGCCGAGGCGTGGTCGGAGGGCATCGGCCAGCTCGAACGTACCTGGTTTGCACCCGTGCTCAAGCTGCTGGAGCGCCGTGAGCTGCAGGCACTGGAACTGTATCCGGTCAACGGCCGGTGCTATGCCCTTGGACGGCATCACCTGAAACACTTCTGGAAACGCACGCGCCCGTTTACCATACACTGTGCCAATGACTAGCAGCATCGTTCGCCGCCCGCCGGTTACCGAGCCGGCACAGTTGCCCGCGGGTCTGCCGCCGGTGTTGCAGCGTGTCTATGCCGCACGCCACATCGTATCCAGTGATGAACTGGAATATTCGCTTGACCGGTTGCAACCTCCGGCGCAACTCGGTGGTCTTGAGGCCGCCGTTGCCTTGCTGGCGGACGCAGTCAGCGCCGGACAACGCCTGTTGATCGTCGGTGATTTCGATGCGGACGGGGCCACCAGCTGTGCACTGTGCATGCGTGCCCTGCGTGGCCTGGGCGCATCGGACGTGCACTACCTGGTGCCGAACCGGTTCGAATACGGCTACGGCCTGACGCCGGAGATTGTGGAAGTGGCGGCGCAACAGCAACCCGACCTGATCATCACGGTCGACAACGGTATTTCCAGTGTTGCCGGTGTCGCCGCGGCGCGGGCGCACGGGATCCGGGTACTGATCACCGACCATCACCTGCCCGGCGAGCAGTTGCCGCAGGCCGATGCCATCGTGAACCCGAACCTGCCGAATGATGCGTTTCCCAGCAAGCATCTTGCCGGCGTCGGCGTGGCGTTTTACGTCATGCTGGCGTTGCGCGCGGAATTGCGGCAGCAAAACTGGTTTGCGCAGCAGGCCATCCCGGAGCCAAACCTGGGCCAGTTACTGGACCTCGTGGCACTGGGAACGGTGGCCGATGTCGTGCCGCTGGATCACAACAATCGCATCCTGGTCGAGCAGGGCCTGCAGCGCATTCGCGCGGGGCGCAGCAGCCCCGGCATTCGCGCCTTGCTGGAGGTGGCCCGGCGTACTCCGACGCGCTGTGTTGCCACCGACCTCGGGTTTGCCGCCGGGCCGCGCCTGAATGCGGCCGGACGCCTCGACGACATGTCGCTGGGGATCGAGTGCCTGCTGGCCGACACGGAGTCGGTGGCGCACGCCATGGCGGCACAGCTGGATGGCCTGAACCGCGAGCGCCGCGAGATCGAGGCGGACATGCAGACGCAGGCACTGGCCGCCATTCGCGAACTGCATCTGGATCCAGCACAACTGCCGGTTGGCCTGTGCCTGTTCGACCCGGACTGGCACCAGGGCGTGGTCGGCATCCTTGCCGCGCGCATCAAGGAACGTTACCACCGGCCGGTCATCGCGTTTGCGCGCACCGATAACGGCGAACTGAAGGGTTCCGCCCGTTCCGTTGCCGGTCTGCACATCCGCGATGTACTGGATGCCGTGGCGACCCGGCATCCCGGCCTGGTTACCCGCTTCGGCGGTCATGCCATGGCGGCCGGCCTGTCCCTGGAGGAAGCAAACTTTGCTGATTTTGCCGTGGCCTTTGCTGCGGAAGTCACCCGGGTGATGCCTGCAGACATGCTTGAGAGCGTGATCTACAGTGACGGCAGCCTGGAGGACAGTGAATTATCGCTGGCTACCGCGCACATCCTTCGCGATGCCGGTCCCTGGGGACAGGGCTTTCCGGCACCGCTGTTCGACGACCGGTTTACCGTACTGGAGCAGCGGGTCGTTGGGGAGAAGCACCTGAAAATGGTGCTCCGGCCCGTCGACGGGTCCGGGAAGATCGATGCCATCGCCTTTAATACGCCGCCACTGCCGGCGGCCTGTACAGCAGCACACATGGCCTACCGGCTGGATGTGAATGAATACCGCGGTATCGAATCCGCCCAGTTGATCGTTGAACATATCGAGACCGGCTGACATCTGCGCAGGCCCCACCGGTAGTGTCAGCCACCCAACAAGGGTATGATGCGCGCTTTAAATCATGACCGGTTACACGTAATTCCATGCCTGACAGCAACGCCATCCGCGCACTGATCAAGGACCTCGACGGGCGCTCTGCCGCCCTCAGGGGGTATCTTTGACCTCGAAAACAAGAGCGAACGGCTGACCGAAGTCGTTCGGGAACTGGAAGACCCCGAGATCTGGAACAACCCGGAACGTGCCCAGGAACTGGGCCGCGAACGCGCGCGGCTGGAAGAGGTTGTGCTGACCCTGACCCGAATGGGACAGGCGCTCGCGGATGCGGACGAGCTGCTCGAGGTGGCGGCTGACGAGGACGATGCGGACACGCTGGAGGCGATCGAGGGTGATGTCCGGGGGCTGGAGGCCGACATTGCGAAGCTGGAATTCCGGCGCATGTTTTCCGGCGATATGGACGAGTCGCACGCGTTTCTCGATATCCAGTCCGGCTCCGGGGGAACGGAGGCGCAGGACTGGGCCGAGATGCTGCTGCGCATGTACCTGCGCTGGGGTGAACGCCACGGCTTTGGCACCGAGCTGATCGAGGTCTCCCCCGGTGAAGTCGCCGGCATCAAGAGTGCGACCATCCGCTTTGACGGCGCCTATGCCTTTGGCTGGTTGCGTACCGAGACCGGGGTACACCGGCTGGTCAGGAAATCCCCGTTTGATTCCGGTAACCGCCGGCATACCTCGTTTGCGGCCGTATTCGCATCACCGGAGATTGCCGACGATATCGAAATCGATATCAATCCGGCGGACCTGCGCATCGATGTGTACCGCGCCAGCGGCGCCGGCGGACAGCACGTCAACCGGACGGAATCCGCGGTGCGCATCACCCACGAGCCGACCGGGGTCGTGGTGCAGTGCCAGAACGACCGCTCCCAGCACAAGAACAAGGCCACGGCGATGAAACAGCTGAAGTCCAAGCTGTACGAGCTCGAGATCCAGAAGCGCAGCGCCGACCAGCAGGCCCTGGAAGAGACCAAGTCGGACATCGGCTGGGGCAGCCAGATCCGCTCCTACGTGCTTGACCAGTCGCGCATCAAGGACCTGCGCACCGGTGTCGAGGTCGGTAATACCCAGGCCGTGCTCGATGGCGATCTGGACCCGTTTATCGAGGCCAGTCTGAAGAGCGGGTTGTAGCCAGTAGCCCGGATGCAGCGTAGCGGAATCCGGGGATGACTTGTCATTTTCCCGGATTCCGCTACGCTGCATCCGGGCTACGACGTACTGACTATGACTGATAATACCGACAACGACGAACACGCACTGATTGCCCGGCGGCGCGAGAAGCTGAATGCCTTGCGCGAGGCAGGTTGTGCCTTTCCCAATGACTTTCGCCGTGATGCGATTGCCGGCGAGCTGCATGCCGAGTACGGCGACAGGGACAACGAGGAACTCGAGGCCAGCCCGGTGCGGGTCAAGGTGGCCGGGCGGCTGATGGCAAAACGCATCATGGGCAAGGTGAGTTTTGCCCAGCTGCAGGACATGTCCGGCCGCATCCAGCTGTTCCTGCAACGTGACAGCCTGGCCGAAGGGCTCTACCAGGAATTCAAGGGCTGGGACATCGGCGACATCGTCGGTGCCGAGGGAGTGATGTTCAGGACGAAGACCGGCGAACTGTCGGTACGGGTCGAGACCATCCGGATCCTGACCAAGTCGCTGCGCCCGCTGCCGGAAAAATTTCACGGGCTGGCCGACCAGGAAACACGCTATCGCCAGCGCTATGTCGATCTCATTATGAATGAGGTATCGCGCAATACCTTCCGGATGCGCAGCCGCATCGTGCAGTTCATCCGCGAGTACCTGAATGCCCGGGATTTCCTCGAGGTGGAAACTCCCATGATGCAGGCCATTCCGGGCGGGGCTGTGGCCCGGCCGTTCTCCACTTTTCACAATGCCCTGGACATGGACCTGTTCCTGCGCATTGCGCCGGAGCTCTACCTCAAGCGGCTGGTGGTGGGCGGCTACGAGAAGGTCTACGAGATTAACCGTAACTTCCGCAACGAGGGGCTGTCGACCCGGCATAACCCGGAGTTCACCATGCTGGAGTTCTACCAGGCCTACGTGGATTATCGCGACCTGATGGACCTGACCGAGGACCTGCTGCGCAGCATGGCGGAGCAGCTGACCGAAAGCACCACGATTGAATGCCAGGGCGAGTCCTATGATTTTGGCAAGCCGTTCCGGCGCATGACGGTGCGTGAATCCATCCTTGAGTTTAATCCCGAGCTTGGTGCCGGTGATATAGATGAACCCGACAGGGCACGCGCCGTCGCGGATAAGCTCGGTATTCCGCTGAAGGACAGCTACGGGCCTGGCAAGGTCCAGATCGAGATCTTCGAGAAGACCGTGGAAGGCAGGCTGGCTGACCCGACCTTTATCACGGCCTATCCGACCGAGGTCTCCCCGCTGGCACGGCGCAATGATGACGATCCGTTTGTCACCGACCGGTTCGAGTTTTTTGTCGGTGGACGGGAAATCGCCAACGGCTTTTCCGAGCTCAATGATTCCGAGGACCAGGCCGAACGTTTTCGCCAGCAGGTGGTCGAGAAGGATGCCGGCGACCTCGAGGCCATGCACTTTGATGCGGATTACATCCGTGCGCTCGAACACGGTATGCCGCCGACCGCCGGCGAGGGCATCGGCATCGACCGCCTGGTGATGCTGTTTACCGATTCGCCATCCATCCGTGACGTGCTGCTGTTTCCGCACATGCGGCCGGAGACCTGAGCACCCTCTGGGTATTGCCGGTTATGAAACGCTTGCGCAGTTTTCTGAAAACCTCCCTGATCGGCGGGCTGGTCGTGATCCTGCCGGTGACTATCCTGGTGTCCGTGTCGCTGTGGCTGTTCGGACTGATCACCAACTGGATCAAGCCGCTCTCGGACGCCCTCAGAAGTTACTCTGAGTATAACGAGCTAATTACTGATTTATTTGCAATTTTCCTGATCGTTTTTACCTGTTTTTTTGTCGGTGTGCTGGTGCGTACCCGGCTTGGCGGCTTCCTGTTCCGGACCATCGAGAACCGCATCCTGAAACTGATACCCGGTTATTCCATGATCAAGGAAACGGTACTGCAGGTATTCGCAAACCGGGACGAGTCCCCGTTTTCATCGGTGGCACTGGCGCAGATCTACGGCAACGATACCCTGGCCACCGTGTTCATCACCGACAAGCACGCCGATGGCAGTTTTACCGTGTTCATGCCGACCGGGCCAAACCCGACGTCGGGGCTGATCTTTCACCTCAAGAGAGAGTACGTGCACCCGGCGGACATCCCGGTGCAGGATGCCATGCGCTCCATTATCAGTTGCGGCGCAGGCACGCACCGGCTGCTCGAACAGCACTTGCCTGGCAGGGGCATCCGGGAAGTGCTTGGGGAAGATGGTGGCTAAAGAACTCTTGATTGTTTCGTCATTGCGAGAAGCGCAGCGACGAAGCAATCTCCAAACGGCTGGTGATGATCTGGAAGGACTGTTTCGCTACGCTCGCAATGACGTCACCATCAAATCAACCCGGGTTTTCTAACTCTGGCGGGTAACGTCGACGTAGACCTTCAGGCGTTGTCCCGGTTGCAGGTACTTGCCCTTCGGTAGTTTATTCCAGCGGCGCAGTTCGTTAATGCTGACGCTGAATTTTCTGGAAATACGATAGAGTGAATCTCCGCTGCGTACCGTGTAGCTGACCTTCCGGGTGATGCCTCCACCACCTGTGGTGGCGCCCTTGTTCCAGATCACGAGTTTCTGTCCGGGCCGGATGGTGCGGGAATCGAGGCGGTTCCAGACGGTCAGCTGGTTGACCTTGACGTGATGTTTTTGCGCGATTGACCACAGGCTGTCTCCGCTCCTGACCGTGTAGGTTTGCTTGTTGCCGGTGCTGTGCGGGGTATTCGAGATCCTGGAAAGTGCAGCGTAGCGTGCCGGGTCTTTTGCCGCGACCGGTACCAGCAGGTGGCTGCCGGCGCGGATGTTATTGCCACGCAGGACATTGCTGCTGCGCAGCACCGTAACAGTCGTATCGTAGCGGCGCGCAATGTGGCTGAGGGTTTCACCCTTGCGGATCCGGTGGCGCACCCACTTGACGCGCTCCGTGTCCGGCAGTGCCGCCAGGTTTTTCTCGAAGCTGTCCGACTTTTCAACGGGGATGACCAGCCGGTGCGGGCCGTCCGGGTGGGTGGCCCAGCGGTTATAACCGGGATTCAGCCGGTAGATCGCATCGGTTTCCATGCCGGCCAGTTCGGCCGCAATCCCGATATCCAGCTGGTCTTGCGTATCCACCACCGTGAAGCCGGGCTCCATATCGACCGGGGTCAGCGCTACGCCGTATTTATCCGGGTGTTCGACAATGGCACGGATCGCCAGCAGTTTGGGGACATAGGCCGAGGTCTCTTTCGGCAGCTTGAGATGCCAGAAATCAACGGGCTTGCCGGCCTTGCGGTTCTTGCGGACGGCCTTGCGCACGGTGCCTTCCCCGGCGTTGTAGGCGGCCAGGGCAAGCAGCCAGTCACCGTCGAATTCCTGTTGCAGCCGGTCAAGGTAATTCAGTGCAGCTGCTGTAGAGGCAACGATGTCACGGCGACCGTCATACCACCAGTCCTGCTTCAGCCCGTAGCGCTTGCCGGTGGCCGGAATGAATTGCCACAGGCCGGCGGCGCGCCCGTGGGAATAGGCGAACGGGTCATAACCGCTTTCGACGAATGGCAGCAATACCAGTTCGGCCGGGAAATCCCGTTGCTGTACCTCGTTGAAGATGAAGGCCAGGTAGGGTTCTCCACGCTTGAAGATACGTTCCACCTGGCGGGCATTGTTGCGGTACTCCCGAATGCGCCGGGTCACCGCGGCCTGTGACTCATCCGGCAGGCGAAACTCCTTGCGCAGCTGTTGCCAGAAATCGGCCTGGGCCACGACCGGGTTGGCAGCCCCGGTATCAGGGCCGGTGGTTTCCGGGGTGGCGGTCGTGGCTTGATCGGCGTGTGCCGTGTCTGCCTCGACGCCGGTCTCTGGCGCACTGGCCGTGTCAGCGGGGTGCTGCGTGTGCAACGTGGTGCAGCTGGCAATCAGCAGCAGGAGCGTTGCAGTCAGCAGTATGGTTCGTGTCGTCATAAATAAGTATTTCGACATGTAGCGGGCCTGCCTTGAGGGTGTTTGTGTGAACCGGGTCACAGTTGTGCCCGGGTTTCAACCAGACAAATGGCGCAACGGGCAACCGGTCACGGGAGCAAGCGGGGTATGCTGACAGGCCGCTCCGGAGAGGTCAACAGACGAAAATATGGCGCTCTGCAGCAGCACGGTAGCGGCAGGTAAGGTATCATTTGAGGGTAATGAACACGTTGATTTCATTGCCTGAACGGGCCGCCTCGCTGCAGCACTGGTACCGGCGCCCACTGGGCCGCCTGCTGGCCGATATCGAGCTGGGCGCGCTTGCGGAACAGCTGCCGCAATTGTTCGGGTATCACCTGGTCGTGGTCGACCCGCCATGGGAATCCTGCTCGCTGGCCGACAGTCGTATTCCCCACCAAGTGGTACAGCGCACCGGCAGTGCAGCCGGCATGGAAGCCGGTGTCATCGGGGCCACTGACCAGTGGCCGGTCATGACGGACACCGTGGATGCCATTATTCTGCCACACACCCTGGAAATCACGGCCGACCCGCACCAGGTGTTGCGCGAGGCCGATCGCAGTCTCATACCGGACGGCCACCTCGTGATCATCGGGTTCAACCCGCGCAGCCTGTGGGGATTACGCCGCTGGGTCTCGCGACGCTCCGCGGGCATGCCGTGGCAATCACGTTTTCTGAGTGTGAGTCGTTTGCAGGACTGGCTGAGCCTGCTCGGCTTCGATACCTTGCACTGTCACTACCTGTTTCACCGGCCACCGGTGAATAACCAGCGTATGCAGGAGCGTCTGCAGTTTCTCGAGCCGGAAAATGCACAGGGCCGCATGCTGCTGGCCGGGGCCTATATCCTGGTGGCGCAAAAACGCACCGTGATCATGACGCTGCTGAAGAACGGGCGCAGCACCCGAAGGCGCCTGTTCCCGGTCGGTATCCCGAGTTCCAGCCAAAGAAATCTCCGGCGTGCCGGTTGAGACGCTGATCTATACCGACGGCGCCTGCCGCGGCAATCCTGGTCCGGGCGGCTGGGGGGCGATCCTGCGCTATAACGGTCACGAGAAGACCCTCTACGGGGCCGAGCCGATGACGACGAACAATCGCATGGAACTGATGGCGGCGATCCAGGCACTGGAAAGCCTGAAACGGCCCTGCAAGGTGCGCCTGACAACTGACTCCCAGTATGTCCAGAAGGGCATCTCGGAGTGGCTGGCTAACTGGAAACGGCGTGGCTGGAAGACGGCCGCGAAGAAGCCGGTTAAAAATGCCGATCTCTGGATGCGTCTTGATGAGGCCGTGGCTGATCATGATATCCGCTGGGAGTGGGTGCGGGGTCATAGCGGGCATCCCGAGAATGAACTGGCGGACTCACTGGCCAACCAGGCAATCGACGAGTTGTTGCAGCAATAGCATTCATCGGCTCGTTCGGTGTGCAACCGGTTCGTGCAATGACGTAGTAGGACCGGCGCCTCGCCGGGAATGGCAAGGAATTCCCGGCGAGGCGCCGGTCCTACTTCCCGGCGAGGCGCCGGTCCTACTGGAGCTTTTTTTATGAGACAAATTGTGCTGGATACGGAAACCACGGGCCTGGAGGCATCCGAAGGGCACCGGATCATCGAAATCGGCTGTGTTGAGCTGATCAACCGGCGCCTCACCGGCAATACCTGGCACCAGTACCTCCAGCCGGACCGCGAGATCGATGCAGGGGCCATCGAGGTACATGGCATCACCAACGAGTCACTGGCTGACAAGCCGCGCTTCGCTGATATCGCCGGGGAATTCCTTGCCTTTATCGAGGGCGCCGAGCTGGTCATTCACAATGCCCCGTTCGACGTCGGTTTTCTCGATCATGAACTGAAGCGTATCGACCGGAAGCTGCCGCCAATCGGAAAACGCTGCAGGGTGGTTGATACACTGGTCATGGCGCGCCGGCAGCATCCCGGCCAGCGCAACAGCCTGGATGCCCTGTGCAAGCGCTATGAAATCGACAACTCACACCGCGAGTTGCATGGTGCCTTGCTCGATGCAGAGATTCTTGCCGATGTGTATCTGACAATGACCGGGGGGCAGGTCACCCTGTCACTCGACAGTTACGCAGACAGCCCGGAGGGGCAGGCACAGGAAGCGCACCGGTTGCCGGCTGATCGGCCACCGCTGCGCGTGATCACGGCAACAGCCGATGAACGAGCCGCGCACGAAGCACGGCTGGATGCCATTGGCGGGAGCAGTGGTGCGGCCGCGGTGTGGCGCCAGCTGGAAGAAAAGTCGTAACAGCGGCAGGCGCTGTCAGCCGGTTACAACCGGTATGTTGAAGGTATCCGCGTTGATCCACATATGCACGGCAATACTGGCGGCATAGCCGAGCAGGATGACCGGCGTCCACTTGAGATGCCCGAAAAAGGTGTACTGGCCACGAGCCTGGCCCATCAGCGCAACGCCCGCCGCGGAGCCGATGGAGAGCATGCTGCCACCGACGCCGGCCGTCAGGGTAACCAGCAACCATTGACCTAGCGACATGTCCGGGTTCATTGAGAGTACCGCGAACATGACCGGGATGTTGTCAATGATCGCCGACAGCACGCCGACAGTAATATTGGCAAAGGTCGGACCCATGCCGATGTACATGGCCTCGGACACCAGCGCCAGGTAGCCGATAAAACCCAGTCCGCCGACACACAGCACTACGCCATAGAAAAACAGCAGCGTGTCCCATTCTGCGCGCGCCAGGCGGTTGAAGAAATCAAATTTCTCATCCTGGGGGTCTGACATGGCGGATTCCCCGACAACACCGATAGAGACGGGGTTTTGCAGGGCAGGCCGGTGTGTTCTCTTCAGGTAGTAGCTGAAAAACTGCAAAAAGGCCAGCCCCGTCATCATGCCGAGGAAGGGTGGCAGGTGCAGGAAATTGTGGAAACTCACCGCGGTCACGATAGTGAGGCCGAACAGGAGCATGATGCGCCTGGCGCCGCGGCGCATGACGACCCGTTCGTCATCGGCGGCCGGTGTGCCCTTCGGGACGGCGAAATGCATGATGGCAGCCGGTATTGCGAAATTGACCACCGACGGGACAAACAGTGAGAAGAATGCTGTGAACTCGACCAGCCCCTCTTGCCAGACCATCAGGGTTGTGATGTCGCCAAAGGGTGAAAAGGCGCCGCCGGCATTGGCGGCGACCACGATGTTGATGCAACCCAGGGATACGAACTGCTTGTTGTCCTTGCCGACAGCAAGCAGAACTGCGCTCATCACCAGCGCCGTGGTCAGGTTGTCCAGGATGGGCGACAGGAAAAATGCCAGCCAGCCGGTCAGCCAGAACAGGCTGCGGTAATTGAAGCCACGGTTGACCAGCCGGGCACGCAGGGCCTCGAATACCTGACGTTCATCCATGGCGTTGACATAGGTCATGGCCGCCAGCAGGAACAGAAACAACTCGGAAAATTCCAGCAGATTATGTCTTACTGCAACCTCGACGCTGTGGCTGTCACCACTGCCTGCATAGGCGAAGGCAATCATCCCCCAGATGATCCCGGCGGCGAGCATCACCGGTTTGGACTTGCGCAGGTGGGTGAACTCTTCTGACATCACTACCAGGTAGGCAATGACAAATACTGCGAGTGCCGCGAAGCCGACACCCGAGCCGGTGAGGTCAATCGAGACAGGGTCCGAAGTTGAAGCCTGTGCCAGTGCCGGGCAAAGCAGTCCGACGATCAGGAGTGCAGCTGTCGTTATTACGTAGACCAAGGCATATAACCCCTGTTTGTGGCCAGCAGTGCCGACGATATCAATCCAGTCGCCCGGTGCCTTCCCGAACGACGCGCCATTATACAGAAAGACAGGGGCAGGGCAGGGAATCACGGGTGAATCTGCCAACTTATCGGCGCTGGTTTGGGCTGCAACCTTGCCATTCGCCGACGGTCGAGTGGAAGTTGCCTGTGTTTGTACAAAGGTCTAAATAAGGCTAGAAATCATCGGAGGAGTCGCTTACTATCAAGACGCTTTTGTACACTTATGCTTGTTATCTATGGGGGGATAACGATGCAGGAAAAAAGAAACCAACCAGAAGGCCGGCGTAGAAATTCCGGTATGCCGAAAGTTCCTTTCAAAGACAGCAACGGGGATATCGTGGCACTTAACCGCCGCTATATCCCGGACCGTCGCATCAGTCATCTAACCATAAAATACAGCTCGAACCAGCGCTGAATTATTGCAGGCAGCTTGCCCCGGGCATCGGGCAGCGTCCGTGTGCCTGATGGTTACAGAAGTACAAAATTCCTGCTGCACAGCATTTTCCCGGATGGCCCCGTTGTTTCCGCGGGCCGGCCTGTAGATATCTGCCGAATCGGGCGCTGGTAATTTGACGCGCAAATTATTAGAATATCAGGCAATGTTGAACAAAGGATTTGTCAATGAGAGCGTTGCCTAGACAGGTCACCGAACTGATCGTGTGGCTCATCCCGGGTCTTGCCCTGATGCCAGGAATCCTGTGGCTGGTGTATGAGTACCTGCAGGCCGGGGTGGGTGGTCAGCAAGATGCCGGGTTGCTGGCTTTTTACCTGGATTTTTATCGCGGACGGACCGGAGTCAGCAGCTGGCTGTGGGTACTGGTGCCGTATCTGCTGTTCCTGCCGTTTCGACCACATTCTGAAACCAGGCGGCCCCGTGGTTGCACGCCGCTGGGACTGGCCGCTTTCAAGGGGGATATTGCAAGAATCAGGGCATTACTCCGCAAGGGGGCGAACATCAACCGGCGGGACCGCTCCGGGCGCACCCCGTTGCACCTGGCGGCATTCAGTGAACGTGTGGATGTTGTCAGGTTGTTGCTGGAAGCCGGGGCTGACGTCGATATTACAGACCGGCGGTTTGGTTTCCGTCCACTGCACTTTTCCGCACGGCAGGGTGATGCCGATGTGAGCGAATTACTGGTCAGGTACGGGGCTGATGTTGATGGCCGGTCGTTACGGGGTGAAACCGCCCTGCATCTCGCTGTCATGAACGCACACCCGGCGGTCGTCACAATTCTGCTGAAGTACCTTGCGCGGGTGGATATCCATGATTCGAATAACAAGACGCCGCTACAGTATGCGGAAGCGGACGGGAAATCTGAAATTGTTGATCTGATCCAGAACCACGTGTCGGATACCTGGGCCTACCTGCAACTGGCCAACAGCTGACCCCGCTACAGCAGGATCAGACTGCTCGCTACTGTCTGAATATCCAGACGTCCTTTAACCCGAGCTTTTCACTGACCGGTCCGGCATAGCTGCGGGCCGCATTTCTGGATGCAAACCCGGTCAGTTGCACGCGCCAGTAGTCCCTGCCTTTGACGCCTGCCTTCACCAGCACGACAGGGATATCATTTCTCAGTGCCCTGGCAGCGAACCGTTCAGCAGCAGCCTTGTCCGGTGATGAAGCCAGGTTGATCACCCATGAACCGGCGGCTGCGCCAACCGGGGCTGATGGCTCCCTTATAGCTGCTGTTTTTGCACCGGCCACGGGCGGCTTTTTAACGGGCCTGGCGGGTGCAGTGGCGGCGGTGGCCTTGTCAGTACTGGCGCTGGCTTGCGGTGTTGGTGCCACAATCCTTACGTCTGGTTCTGAACTTTCGGTGGCTGGTGATGTGCTATCCACGGGTGGCACCGGTTGCCCGGGTGGTGGTGTGATTTCCGCTGGCGGTGTTGAGGCTTCCGCGGCCAGGCGGGTTTCGAGTTTCGCAAACGAGTCGGTCAACGCCTTCATCTGGGCATTCAGATAGGCGAATTTGCCTTCCATCATGCTTGCCGGAAATGCCCATTCCTGCATCTCGGCAATCTTGCCGGTATGGTTCTCCGTGACCGTCTCCAGCGCGCTGATCCGGTTATTGATCTTCGTTGCATACAGGTACGCCCCCAGGGCCAGGCCGGCAGCGATTATCATGAAAATCAGGCCCGCAAAAAACACCATCCGGTGTTTCCCCGTTGTCATATCCGGCTCCTCTGTTTCAGTAACTGCGGCAGTGCCCGGCATTTTATTGATGAAATCGGCATTTGTAGCAGTGTGTAGATCAGTTGCCTCAATGACAGGAGCGGAAATATCTGCTGACAGAGCCTCCGGGGTATGGTTCGAATCGATGCGGCAGGGCCTGGTGAATTCAAGCAGGTCGCTGTCCGGCTGGTTAAACTCCACGCCGATCCGGTTCTCGTCAGTATGTTTGACCTCTGCAGTTTTGGTCAGGTACTTGCAACCACCGGATTGCTGAAACAGCAGGTGGATATTGACAATGTTACCTTCCTGGAAGGTTGAAACACGTCCGTCACTAACACATTCCAGCAGTATGCCCTGCTGGCTGAGATTGGATACCTTGCAGCCCCTGGGTATCGTTTTCTCCCCGATCAGGACGGCATTCAATTCCACAGGAATTCTGTTGTGTTGTCTGCGTTCCATGTGCTCTGGATAAGCCCCCAGGTATGTTGTTATTTGGATAGAAACCTGCTGTGCCGGTCTGGTC
>QIFB01000210.1 GCA_003230545.1 Gammaproteobacteria bacterium
GCGGGTGGTTGGGGTTGCGCTCGCCGCCGAACAGGTCGACGGGACGCAGGTGGTAGGGGATTTCCAGCTCCTCGAGCAGCCAGCGCGGGCGGCCGGCGCGGGTGTGCGGGGTGTAATCGAGTTCAATATCCATGGTTGGCTCCGTGGTCGTTTTAGTAGCTTGCAATATGCAAGTGACTATAGTCTAGTCGACTAACTTTCAATTTACAAGTGACTAGTAGAGTGCTATGCTAAGCACATGATTGATAGCGAAAATACCGCAGTTACAGGGCGCTCGCCGTGCCCGGTATCCTGTAGCCTCGACCTGCTGGGCGACAAGTGGACCCTGCTGGTGGTGCGCGACCTGCTGCTGGGGAAGAAGACCTACACCGAGTTCCTGAAATCCCCCGAGGGCATCCCGACCAACCTCCTCGCCGAGCGCCTCAAGCGCCTGCAGGCGGCGGGCATCGTCGACAAATCCCGCTATCAGGAACGCCCGGTCCGCCATGCCTATCACCTGACGGAGAAGGGGCGCGACCTGCGCCCGGTGCTGCTCGCCATGATCAACTGGGGCAACAAATATATCCCCGGCACCGTGACGCGCGCGCAGATCGCAGCCATGGCGCCGCACCTGGTGGAGGGCGAGTAGGCCTTCGGGACCGGCTTTGATTGCCCCCGGTTGTTCAGCTGTAGCGAAGTGTCGTTCATAATGGCCGTATGCGTGGCTACCGCACACGGCTGATTGCCATTTTCGCCTTCTGTGTGCTGGCGATCGTCGCGGTTGCCTTCATGCATCCCATCCCGCAGGATCCTGCCTACCATGTCTTCGCCGATAACCGGACGCTGCTTGGCATTCCAAATTTCTGGAACGTTGTCTCCAACCTGCCATTTGTAATCGTCGGGCTGCCCGGACTCACTCTGCTGCTCGGGCGGTCGGTGCCGGCCGGGGGCCTGCCGGAACTGCGCCCGGCCTACCTCGTGTTTTTCACCGGCGTGTTCCTCACCGGCTTCGGTTCCGGGTATTACCACGTCGATCCCTCCAATGAGACGCTGGTCTGGGACCGCCTGCCAATGACACTGGCCTTCATGGCGTTCTTTTCCATCATCATCGGTGAATACCTGTCAACGGGGGCTGCGCGCCTGGCGCTGTGGCCGCTGGTGGTGATCGGCATCCTGACCATCGCCTACTGGCATGTGACGGAAAGTGCCGGTCGCGGCGACCTGCGCCCCTACGCGCTGGTGCAGTTTCTGCCGATGGTGGTGATCCCGATGATCCTGCTGCTGTTCCGTTCGCGCCTTGATGGCAGCGGTTACCTGTGGGCGATGATCGCGTTCTACGTCGGCTCGAAGCTCGCCGAGCACTACGATGCGCAACTCTTCACCGCGCTCGGGGTGATGAGCGGTCATTCCGTCAAGCACATTCTTGCTGCGATCGGTACACTGTTTATCTTTTCCGCCCTGCGCCGGCGCCGGCCGGCCAGATAACGCGCAAGGAGCTGCCCATGTCCCAACCCCAGCCCGGAATCCTCGCCGACGTGCCCGCCGCGGCGCGTTACCTGGTGTGTTCGCTCAAGCCCGGGGCTGCGCCGGCTGCCACGCTGGAGCGGCTGGTGGAGATCGCGGACGGGCACTCCGTCGTGGTCGGTCTGGGCAGGCCGCTGCTGCAGGCCGTCGGTGCCGATATTCCCGGCCTCGAAGATTTTCCGGCGTACAGCGAGCCTGGCGCGGAAGTGCCGGCCACACCGCAGGCGCTGTGGTGCTGGCTGCGTGGTGATGATCGCGGCGAGCTGGTGCATACAACGCGGACGCTGCGCGCCGCGCTGGCGGAGGCCTTCCAGGTGGAGCAGGTGATCGATGCCTTTCGCTTTCGGTCGGGCCGGGATCTCACCGGCTACGAGGACGGCACCGAGAACCCGGTCGGCAACGATGCGGTTGCGGCCGCCATTGTCGCCGGTGCAGGCCCCGGGCTGGACGGCTCGAGCTTCGTTGCCGTGCAGCAGTGGGTGCATGACCTCGGTGCCTTCCAGGCGAAGTCGCCGGTGGACCGCGACCACGCCATCGGCCGGCGGATCGCCGACAACGAGGAAATCGATGATGCCCCCGGGTCCGCACACGTCAAGCGCACTGCGCAGGAAGACTTTGAGCCCGAGGCCTTCGTCGTCCGGCGTTCCATGCCGTGGGCCGATGCGCAGTCCGAGGGGCTGGTGTTCACGGCCTTCGGGCACAGCGTCGTGGCCTTCAATGCGTTGCTGCAGCGTATGGTCGGTCTCGACGACGGCGTGGTCGATGCCCTGTTCGGCTTTACCCGGCCGGTAACCGGCGCCTATTACTGGTGTCCGCCCATGCAGGACGGGCGCCTCGACCTGTCCGCGCTGCCGGACTGAGGCCGGCCGTGCCGGAACCGGTGCTGTTCTCCATTATCGAGTCCCCGGCGCACCCCGACTTCAGTCGCCTGTACCGGCGGCTCGGGTTCGAGGAAATCCGCCTTGGCTCGATGCGCAAGGCCATCGGCGAGCTGAAGAAGACGCAGCCGGATGTCGTGGTGGCCGAGTTTTTCTACGGTTACGGCAACAACTACGCGGGTGTCAACGTCAGTAATCTGGACGTGTTCCTCTACAGTCTGCAGAAAGACGCACCGCTGGCGCGCACCGTCGTGCTGGTGGAAAAACGGGAGCGGCAGTTCGTCGAAAAGCTCACCGCAATCTTTCCCGTACATGCCGTATTGCAGCACCCGGTCCGTGAGCCGGATATGGAAGCCGTACTGAGCGCTGTCACATGAGCGGTGGTATTCTTGTCTCATGAAAGCCATGATTCTTGCCGCGGGACGCGGCGAGCGCATGCGTCCGCTGACCGACCGCACCCCCAAGCCGTTGCTGCGTATCGGCGGCCAGACCCTCATTGAACATCATGTTCATGCGCTGGTACGTGCAGGCATCAACGAGCTGGTGATTAACCATGCCCACCTCGGTGAGCAGCTGGTGGCGGCGTT
This sequence comes from Gammaproteobacteria bacterium, assembly GCA_003230545.1. Taxonomy (GTDB): domain Bacteria; phylum Pseudomonadota; class Gammaproteobacteria; order UBA9214; family UBA9214; genus SZUA-186. The sequence continues at coordinate 2,969 of QIFB01000210.1, forward strand.
GGGTGAGGGCGGCGCCTACGGAGCGACGATCCACTGGTCACCCGAACCGGAAGGAGCGCTGGAAACCGGCGGCGGCATTTTCAACGCCTTGTCCCTGCTGAATGACGAACCGTTCGTGGTCGTCAATGCCGATATCTGGACCGACTTCGACTGCGCTGACCTGCCGGCACAGCCCGATGGGCTGGCACACCTGGTGCTGGTCGACAACCCGGCGCATCACCCGCAGGGGGACTTTGTGCTCGATGGCACACAGGTCTCCCGTGACGGGCCGGTCCAGCTGACCTTCAGCGGGATCGGCGTGTACCGGCACGAGCTGTTCACCGGCTGTTCCGCCGGCGCCTTCCCGCTGGCGCCGCTGTTGCGCACGGCCATGGATGCCGGGCAGGTGAGCGGGCAGCACTATGCGGGCCGCTGGTTCGATATCGGTACCCCGGAGCGGCTGGAAGCGATCAACGACATCGTCATCAATATGCAATGAAAAAGCAGTTCGCCAGCGCTCAAATAACGGGCTGGTGGCCAGTTCACAGGCCGAATTCATTCGGCCTGTGAACTGCCGCTAACCGGTTATGGGCCAGGAAATCGAAGCCACGCGCTTTACGCCACAGGATTTTGTGGACTATGCCGAGCGCCTGCGTGCGGAAACGGCGCTGCTTGGCGAGTGGTTTCGTGATGACGTATTTTCTCAGCGTGATCGCATGGGTGGTTTCGAGCTCGAGGCCTGGCTGGTCGACAGCATGGCCCGGCCGATGCCCGTCAATGAACAGTTTCTAAAGACTCTCGATAACCCGATGGTGGTGCCCGAGCTGGCGCGCTTCAATGTCGAACTGAACGATCATCCGCAGCACCTGTGGGGTTCGGCGCTGAGCCGCTTCGAGGCCAGTCTCGGCGCGACCTGGGAGCAGTGCGCGCATGTTGCCGCCGAACTGCAGGCACGCCTGTTGATGATCGGCATCCTGCCGACGGTCCGGGAGGCAGAACTCACCCAGGAGAACATGTCCGATCTGAAACGCTACCGCGCGCTCAACGAGCAGGTGTTGCGGCTGCGCGAGGGACAACCGCTGGAACTCGATATTCACGGCCGTGAACACCTCAGGACTGCGCACCGGAGTGTAATGCTGGAATCGGCCACGACGTCGTTCCAGCTGCACCTGAAGGTTCACCCGCGGCACGCCACCCGTGCCTACAATGCCGGGCTGGTCATGTCGGCACCCATGGTGGCGATCACCTCGAATTCACCATACCTGTTCGGTCATGACCTGTGGGACGAGACCCGCATTCCGCTGTTCGAGCAGTCGGTCGCCGTCGGCGGGTTTGCCGGCGCGAGTCACGGACCGCTGCGGCGGGTAAGTTTCGGTTCCGGTTATGTGCGCGAATCCATCCATGAATGCTTTATCGAGAACGAGCAGCACTATCCCGTGCTGCTGCCCATGCATTATTACGAAGGACTGGAGCAGATGTCGCACCTGCGCCTGCACAACGGCACTATCTGGCGCTGGAACCGGCCGCTGATCGGGTTCGACTACGACGGCATCCCGCACCTGCGCATTGAACACCGGGTGGTACCCGGCGGACCGACGGTGGTTGACGTCATCGCCAACGCAGCCTTCTTTTTCGGTCTTATCCAGTCCCTGATGCAGGCCGGGGAAGCACCGGAGCAGTGCCTGCCGTTTGCCGCGGCACGCGACAACTTTTATGCGACGGCGCGGCACGGGCTGGAAGCCCAGGTGACCTGGCTGGACGGGCGCAAGGGACCGGTGCGAGCCCTGCTGCTGGAGCAGCTGTTGCCGGCCGCGCGCGCCGGGCTGCAGGCGCTGGAGATGGATCGCCACGATATCGACAGATACCTCGGCATCATCGAGGGGCGGGCCCGCAATGCCATGACCGGGGCGGCCTGGCAGCGCGTCTGGGTTGACCGGTATGGCCGCGACATGGAGGCCCTGACCGAGGCCTATTATCAACGGCAGGAAACAGGCGACCCCGTGCACAGCTGGTCCCTGGGTAAAACATGATCGCGGACAAAGGCGTGATTTAGAGGAATATAACGAAATATACTGTAAGGATAGAAGATTTTAAACACAGTTAATATGCTCAATATCCTCGAAAACCTGCCACCCAGGCTACTCGACGTACCCGTCGAGGGGCTGCACGGCTTGCTTGGCGGCCCGACCCTGATCCACCTGCCGGGGCGGCGCGCAGCCCCCCTGTTCGTGACCGTGCTGACCCACGGCAACGAGACCACCGGTTTTCTCGCGCTGCAGGCCATGCTCCGTAAATACCGGGACCGGGATCTGCCGCGGGCGTTGTCCGTATTCATTGCCAATGTGGAGGCCGCCGTCGTGGGCCGGCGCTTCCTCGAGGGACAGGCCGATTACAACCGCGTATGGCCGGGGACGGACCAGAACGGAATGCCGGAAGCCGCCATGATGCAGCAGGTGGTGGATATCATGAAGCAGCGTACGCCGGTCGCGAGCCTTGATATCCATAACAACAGCGGCATCAACCCGCACTACGCCTGTATCAACCGGGTGGACAACCAGTTTCTGCATCTCGCCGCGCTGTTCAGCCGCACCGTGGTGTATTTCATCCGGCCGCTGGGGGTGCAGTCCATGGCGTTGTCCTGCGTGTGTCCGGCCGTGACCATCGAGTGCGGCAAGCCCGGCCAGGAGTACGGTGTCGAGCATGCGCGCGACTACATCGATGCCAGCCTGCACCTCAACGAACTGCCGGAACACCCGGTGTCCTCGCATGACGTGGACCTGTTTCATACCGTCGCGACGGTGAAGATTCCTCCCGAGGTCAGCTTCGGCTTCGGAGACGTCGCGGCCGACCTGCGGCTGGTCGAGGGCCTGGATCACCTGAATTTCCGGGAGCTGCCCACGGGTACCGTACTCGGCTGGCGCGGCAGTAACGCCGATCCGTGGCTCAGCGTGCGTGACGACAACGACATGGAAGTCTTCGGACACTATTTTCGCTTCGACGGCGAGTCGCTGCTGACGACCCGCCCGTTCATGCCGTCCATGTTCACCCTCGACGAGACCATCATCCGCCAGGACTGTCTCGGTTATCTGATGGAGCGGCTGCTGCCGGAATGAGCCGTGCGCCGCACCTGCTGCTGGCCATCTCCGGTCACGGCTACGGTCACCTGGCGCAATGCGCGCCGGTTATCAATACACTGGTACGGCAGCTTCCGGGGTTACGGCTGACGCTGATGAGCGCATTGCCAGAGCAGCTGCTCCGGCAACGCATCAAGGCTGACTTTAGCTGTATTGATGCCGAGACGGACCCGGTGCTGTGTATGCGCAGTGCCTGGGAAGTCGACATGCCGGCCTCGCTGGCCGTGTTCAGGGAATTTTACCGGCGGCGTACGGACTTGCTGGATGAAACGCGCACGCAGTTGCGCATGCTCAAGCCCGACCTGGTGCTGGCGAATATCCCCTGGCTGCTGCTGACGGCCGCGGCACAGGAAGGCATTCCCGCGATTGCCCTGTGTTCGCTGAACTGGGCGGTGATTTTCAACGGCTATTTCGCTGGAGAGCCGGGCGCCGCTGACATCCATGAACAAATACTGGCCGGTTATCGGGCAGCCGAGGCGTTTCTTGCACCGGAACCGGCGCTGCCCATGCCGGAACTGCCGAATTACCGTGTGCTCGGACCCATTGCGCGACTGGGTACTGCGCGACCTGCGCGACTGCGGGAGCAGCTGGATTTGCCTGCGGATACGCAGCTGGTGCTGGTCGGCCTTGGCGGAATCAACACCGGCTTGCCGCTGGCTAACTGGCCGCAGCCAGAAGGTGTGGCGTGGTTGTTCCCGCAGGCACTCGACTTGCCGCGCACTGATATGATCGACTGCCGCGGCCTGGATATGCCGATGATCGACCTGCTGGCATCTGTGGATGCCGTGCTGACCAAGCCGGGGTACGGGACCTACACCGAGGCTGTTTGTAACGGGGTACCGCTGTTGACCCTGGAGCGGCCCGACTGGCCGGAGACGGCGTACCTGAACGCGTGGGCACAGGAACAGGGTTGTCTGCGGGAGATGTCCGTTGAACAATTCAGCAACGGCAGTTTTAGCGGTGTACTGGCCGAGTTGCTGCGACTGCCGCGGAAAAAGTCACCGCCACCCACCGGTATCCGGCAGGCCGTTGAGTGCCTGCTTGCAAGGTTATCGGGGCCGGGCGGGGCCGGTACGCCACCGCCCGGCCCCAGACACCTCATATAAACAATCCCTTGATCTAAAAGCCCTTTTGGTTGCTGCCACGACGCAGACCGGTGTCGGTGCGGCGCTACTCCTGCGTTCTTCAAGACAGATCAGTGACTTGCCGATACATGGACATTGTTCCTCAGAGAATCTGACCCCCGAGCCTGACACATGACCAGGAATTTTACATTTTTCCGGAATCTGTCCATCCGGGCAAAGCTGACATCGCTGATGGTGTTGACCAGCATGATTGTGCTGTTGCTGGCATCCGGTGCCTTTATTGCCAACGATATGGCAAACATCCGCTCCACCATGGTCGAGGATCTGACGGTCCTCGCGGCGGTTATCGGACGTAACAGTTCGGCGGCGCTGGCATTCAGTGATGATGAGGCTGCCAATGAAATACTGTCGGCCCTGGAAGCGGAGCCGCACATTATGTTTGCGGCGATACGGGATATCGAAGGAAGCATCCTGGCCAGTTACGAGAACGATACAAACCGGGTGAATGAAAATGCTGATGAGAACACCGGGTTTGATATCGACTGGGGATTTTCAGGACGGTCCGGCAGTACTCACTATTTCCGGGATAACAGCCTGGAACTGTTCACGCCAATTTTCCTTGATGGTGATGCCATCGGGTTCCTGTATATCAAGTCTGACCTTAAGCAGATTCACGAACAGATCATCTGGAACATGGCAGTCGTCGGTATCGTCCTGCTGGTATCGGTTCTCATCGCCTTCTTACTGGCGGCCGTACTGCAAAAGACTGTGTCCGAGCCGATCCTGATGCTGGCAAGGACCATGGTGAAGGTTAAAGCCAGGAAGGACTACACTTTACGGGCCGACTGGATCTGTGATGATGAGCTGGGCATGTTGACCGACGGTTTCAACGATATGCTTAACCAGATACGCATACGTGACCGGGAATTGAAGGCAGCCAGGGATTCCGCGGAGCAGGCAAGTAATGCCAAGTCACAGTTCCTGGCAAATATGAGTCATGAAATCAGGACGCCGATGAATGGTGTGCTTGGTATGACAGAATTGCTGCTGGGGACCGATTTGAATGATCAGCAGAAGAAGTTTTGCAACACGGTTCACCGCTCCGGCAAGGCACTGCTGCACGTCATCAACGATATCCTTGATTTTTCCAAGGTGGAAGCCGGCAAGCTGGAGCTGGAGTCAATCGATTTTGATCTGCGCGAGATGGTTGAAGAGGTCATGGAGCTGTTGGCTGAAAATGCCCACAGGAAGGAGCTGGAGCTGTTGTTCGAGATACAGTCCGGCACTCCGAACGCGGTCAGCGGTGACCCGAATCGCTTGCGCCAGATACTCACCAACCTGGTCGGAAATGCGCTGAAGTTCACGGAGCGGGGCGAGGTATTCGTCCATGTCAGCCTGGTACAGGACGGTGATCAGTCGTTTATGCTGCGCTGCGAAGTGCGCGATAGCGGAATTGGCATGACGGAAGAAGCCTGTTCCCTGATATTCGAATCATTTACGCAGGCAGACGGTTCGACTACCCGCCATTACGGCGGAACCGGTCTTGGACTGGCAATCTCAAAACGACTGGCCGAGATGATGGGTGGGGAAATCGGTGTCGAAAGCAAGCCTGGCGAGGGTTCGAAATTCTGGTTTACCGCAGAACTTGTGAAGCGGCCGGAAGCGATAGCGAACCGGCGGGTGTTCGATCAACTGCGGGACCTGCGGGTTCTTGTCGTCGATGACAACGAAACCAACTGTTCCATTCTGGAGCACCAGACCAGTTCATGGGGAATGCGCCACGGAATCGCGATGGGCGGCAAGCAGGCACTGGCCATGCTGCAAACGGCCGTGGACCAGGGGGATCCCTATGACCTGGCAATCCTGGATATGCACATGCCGGGAATGAACGGCATTACCCTTGCTCGCGCCATCAAGGGTGACCGGCTGCTTGCTGATACACCGATGATCATGCTGACCTCTGTTGGCAATAACGGCGATGCAGATCTTGCGAAGGAGACCGGAATTGCTTTCTACCTGCACAAGCCGGTACGCCAGTCTGATCTATACAATGCCATGGCGGGTGTTATTGACGTGACGCCTGTGGCAGACGAGAAAGCGGTAACACCTGCCGGTACTGCACACATTGCGGGACTGAATGTTTTGCTGGCCGAAGATAATCCCGTTAACCAGGAAGTCGCGCTGTCCATGCTGGAACTGCTTGGATGCAAGCCACGGCTGGTGACCAATGGTTTAGAGGTACTGGAGGCAATGCAACAGGATGACTACGATCTCATCCTGATGGATTGCCAGATGCCGAAAATGGACGGCTTTGAAGCAACCGCCGAAATCAGGAAAGGCGAGCAGGACAGCCCGGGAAGTCATATCCCGATCATCGCGGTCACGGCCAATGCCATGGAGGGGGACCGGGAGAACTGTCTTGCAGCCGGAATGGATGATTATCTCAGCAAACCCTTCAGCCGGGAGCAGCTCGCCGAAGTGTTGCAGCGCCAGGTATGCAGTGATGATACCAGCGAAGCGGCCGGGCGACCGGTCCCGGCAAGGGATATTCCGGCAAGTGCAGGAGCCAGTGCGCCCGTTGGCCAGTCTTCAATTAACCAGGATTCACTCGACAACATACGGCAATTGCAGCAGCCGGGGAAGCCGGATTTACTGGGGAAAATAATTGCACTTTACCTGGATGACTCACCCGGGCTGATCAATGCATTGCGCGAATCGGTCAGCAAGGGCGATGCTGAAAGCGTCCGCCTGACAGCGCATCGTTTCAAGTCTGGCAGTGCAAACCTGGGGGCGATCGAGCTTGCAGAGCTTTGCAGGCGGCTTGAGGAAATGGGGCGCGACAACGAACTCGCCGATGCGTCAGCCTTCATCAACAGGATAGAAACCGAGTTCAGGGAGATTTCGGAAGAGCTGTTGCGCGAGGCTGAGAAAGTGGTTGCGTGATGAATGATCAAACCATAAAGGAAACGCCCCTTGTCCTGCTGGTCGATGATGATCCGATGATACGATTGCTTGTCAGGGAGACGCTGCAGCAGAAGGGTTTTGTCGTTGAAGAGGCCGAAAACGGAAAGATCGCACTGGGTGTCATGGAGACTTGCCAGCCGGACGTCATACTGCTTGATGTGCTGATGCCGGAAATGGATGGTTTCGAAACCTGCCGTGCGCTGAGAGAGTTGCCGCAGGGTGAGCATGTACCAATCATGATGATGACGGGGCTGGATGACCTGGAATCGATCAATCATGCATTCGAAACCGGTGCGACAGACTTTATAACCAAGCCGCTCAACTATGCGATTCTGGGGCACCGGGTGCGCTATCTGTTGCGGACCATGCTGGCATTCGAGGGTCTGAGGAAGAGCAAGAAGGAGATTCATCACCTTGCCTTCTATGATGCCCTGACAAATCTTCCCAACCGCCGGCTGTTCAGCGATCGTCTGCAGCAGGCGGTGGAGGTAGCACGCCGCACGGACAGTCTCGCCGGAGTTCTGTTTATCGATATCGATAATTTCAAGCGGATTAATGACTCCTTTGGCCACAGTATCGGGGACAAGCTGCTGCGCACCGTGGCCAGCCAGATTGTTAACTGTCTGCGTCGCAGTGATTCAGTATGTCGTGATGCGGATGAGGAAGTAGTGTCAGTGGCCCGGCTGGGTGGAGACGAATTCACAGTCCTGTTGAGTCAACTGGAGAAGGCGGAGGATGCCGCCCGCGTTGCCAGGCGGGTACTTGATGCGATATCAGTACCCCTCATGCTGGGTACTGAAGATATTGTGGTAACACCCAGCATCGGCATTTCGGTATATCCGTATGATGGCGATGATGTCGAGGCACTGGTCAAGAATGCAGATACCGCAATGTTTCATGCCAAGAAGCAGGGTAAAAACAACTACCAGTTTTATACGAATTCAATGAGCAACTCGGCGGTCGAGCGTATGACGCTTGAAACCGCCTTGCGCAAGGCGCTGTCAAAAGAGCAATTCAGACTCCATTACCAGCCAAAAATCGACCTGGGTAATGGTAAGGTCGTCGGCCTCGAGGCACTGATTCGCTGGGAGCATCCGGAGATGGGCCTGATTTCACCAGCCGATTTCATTCCGCTGGCGGAAGATTCCGGGCTGATCGTGCCGATCGGGGAATGGGTGTTGCGTACTGCCTGCTCCTGGATGAGCAACTGGCAGCAGGCCGGCCATCAATCGCTGCGCATTGCGGTGAATCTGTCGGCATGCCAGTTTCGCCAGACTGCCCTGAACGAAATGGTGAGACGGGTCCTGCAGGATGCCGGGCTGGATGCGCGCTGGCTTGAGCTGGAGCTGACGGAAAGTGTGATTATGGATGACATACAGACCAGTAGTATCGTACTCAGGTCACTGAAGGAGATGGGTGTGCATGTCAGCATGGACGATTTTGGAACCGGTTACTCGTCACTCAGCATGCTGAAGCGCTTGCCCCTCGATACCCTGAAGATAGATCAGTCATTCGTCCGCGATATAACGACGGATGCCGATGATGCCGCGATTATCGATGCCATTATTTCCCTGGCGCACAGTCTGCGCCTGCGTGTGATTGCTGAAGGGGTGGAAACCCGTGGCCAGCTGGAATTCCTGCGCAGCCGTGGTTGTGATGAAGCACAGGGTTATCTGTATGCGCACCCAATGGATGCGGCAGCGATTGAATGCTGGTTGCGCGAATACCGTGAACGGCAAGCGCATGAAGATGCCGGGCAACAGCCCGTGAAACGGGCAGTACAGTCCCGCTAGATTCTTCCTGCTGGTCCCGGGGTGCCCCCGGAAATCCCGAATGAACGTTTAGTCAACATTGAAGCCGGCCTGCTGGTCGGCATGATAGGACGAGCGCACCATGGGGCCGCTGGCCACGTGGGAGAAGCCCAGGTCATAACCCAGTTCCCCGAGGCGGTCGAATTCGTCCGGATGCACGTAACGGTCGACGGGCAGGTGGTGCCTGCTCGGCTGCAGGTACTGTCCGAGGGTGAGCATGTTGCAATCATGGTTACGCAGATCACGCATCACCCGCTCCACTTCCCCGATGGTCTCGCCCACGCCCAGCATCAGCCCGGATTTGGTTGGCACGTCCGGGTGCAGCGCCTTGAAGCGTTTTAGCAGGTTCAGCGACCACGCGTAGTCGGAACCCGGTCGCACCTTTTTATACAGTCCGGGTACGGTTTCCAGGTTGTGGTTGAACACATCCGGCGGGGCGCTGACAAGGATATCCAGTGCGCGGTCCATGCGGCCGCGAAAGTCCGGCACCAGCACCTCAATGCGAATTTCGGGATTGTGTTCCCGGATCGCGGTAATGCAGCGGGTGAAGTGTTCCGCGCCACCGTCGCGCAAATCGTCCCGGTCAACCGAGGTCACCACAACATAGTTGAGCCGCATGTCCCTGATGGTGTGTGCCAGGTTGTCGGGCTCATCGGCATCCAGCGGGTCAGGCCGGCCGTGCGCCACGTCGCAGAACGGGCAGCGCCGGGTGCAGATATCACCCATGATCATGAAGGTGGCCGTGCCGCCGGCAAAGCACTCACCGAGGTTCGGGCACGAGGCCTCCTCGCACACGGTATGCAGCCGGTTCTTGCGCAGCATTTCCTTGAGACGCGCCACGGCCGGATTGGCCGGTGATTTGGCGCGGATCCACGCCGGTTTGCGCGCCGGTCGCAGCGTCGGCTCGATTTTCACCGGGATGCGCGCGGTCTTGGCGGCACCGCGCTGTTTTCTTTCCGTATTACTCATGGGTCATGTCGTTTAACAGTTTTTCAAAATGGTGCTGGAACCGGTTTGCCGCTGCATCCAGACTGATCTCAATCCCCAGCCTCTGCATACAGGTGACCTGGAGATCGTCAAAGCCGCAGGGATTGATACGCGTAAACGGTTCCAGGTCCATGTCGACGTTCAGGCTCAGCCCATGGAACGAGCGGCCCTGCCTGACGCGCAGGCCCAGCGCGGCAATCTTGCGCCCGTCCACGTAGACACCGGGTGCCCTGGCGCGTCGGAGTGCCTCGACCTCATGGTCTGCCAGCAGCTCGATCACGGTCTCCTCCAGCAGGTGTACCAGCGATTGTACACCGAGGCGGCGCCGGGTCAGGTCCAGCAGGGTGTAGACCACCAGCTGGCCGGGCCCGTGGTAGGTCACCTGCCCGCCGCGATCAACCGGGATGACCGGGATATTACCGGTATTGCGCAGGTGTTCCGGCTTGCCGTTACGGCCCTGGGTGAACACCGGCGGGTGCTCCAGCAGCCACAATTCATCGACGGTCTCCGGCGTGCGCGCTGCGGTAAAGGCCTGCATGTTGCGCCAGGTCGATTCATAATCCGCGCGGCCGAGATGCTGCACGGACAGGGTGTGCATCTGCGGCGCTTGACCGGTGTCAGGCAAGGCATTCACGATGATCTGTGCTCACAGCGCCATGATGACATCGTCGCAATCCACCAGGTCCTGGTAAATGGCATCGAGTTGTTCACGGCTGGTAGCGGTCACGATAACGGTGATGGCAGTGTAGTTGCCCTGCTTGCTTTCGCGGGTGTGTACCTTGCCCTCGCTGATATCGGGGGCATGCCGGCGGACAATTTCCACCACGATCAGGTCCAGGGAACAGCCGGCCCGGCCCATGGCCTTGATGGGAAACTCGCAGGGAAATTCAAACAGGCTGTCTTCTTCGTCAGTCATATCCACCTGGCGCAACACGGTCAGCGTCAAATGCCTAGTTTATCGCATCTGTACCCGGGTAAGCAGCAGGGCACCCGGAGTGATTATTAAATATACAAATAAATCAAATATATATGGATACATGACGGGGTGCCAAGGGAGCCGCCAGGCCGGCTAAAGCAGAATTATGATACGGCCGATACGTCTTACTGAAGTGTAGATAAACCGGTACATCATCGGAATGGACACCAAGGGGGCGTTACATGAGCGTTGCCACTCACGATACGGTTTTGGGGAAACCCAAGTCACGCAAGGGCCGCCGCAAGGGCGTTGCCGCACTCAGGAAACTGCGCCGCGCCTTGGCGCGACGCAAGCTGGAAGAAATGCATGAGGAAGAACAGTTACAGGAACAAATCTACGACGTGTTTGCCGATGACTGACCTGTCATTGGTCAGCAAGCAGTCCGGAGTCTTACGATCTTGCAAGACCGGCCATACACAGGGCCGGGCATACCGGTCCTTATTTAATCCACTTCTCCAGGGCCGCAATAATCTTCTCGGCCTGGTCCTTGCTGGAGATATTGAATTTCGACTTTTGCTGGTACTGGCCGTTGCGTTTCTGGTAGCGGCGAATGCTGTACTTGTCCGGGCCGTACTCCTCCTTTGAGCGGTTCCAGTCCTGGTAACGGAACAGGACGGTAGACCAGGCACCCTTGGTCAGGATTTCCTTGTCCAGTTCCTTGACGGTTTCGATCCCGTCTTCTTCATAGGTGATGGTCAGTTCATCAACAGTTTCTGCCATGCTGCTCTCCAAGTGTCAGGCTTGTGCTACCTTGCGGCGGCATCATACGGATTTATCCGGCCAGCGGAAGCCCTGATCACAAAGCCACCGGAATTCAACCGGTTCCATATGGAAATACCCGGGCCGCCAGCAGGTAGAGCAACACGGCCAGCACGATCACGGTATTGAAGCCGAACTGGATGGCCAGCAGGGTTGCGAGCACCGCGCTCAGCACCGAGGCACAGCCGTTGATGCCCCAGGCCCAGGGAACCATGCGCGGGAGCTGCTTGCCAAGTTGCGCAAGTCCCAGCGGAAACGGCATGCCCATGCAAAACGCCAGTGGTGCCAGTAGCAGCACTGCGACCAGGATGCGTCCGGGCATGGGCAATTGCACCAGCTGAGCGAACAGCGGGTTCAGTAGCAGGGTATACCCGATGCCGAGGACACCAATGCCGGCAACGGCCAGCCGCGCTTGCTGCGCGGCCGGTTTTGCAGACTGCGATTGCCTGCCCGTCCAGGCACTGCCGAGCCCGGCGAACACCAGGAACGCCGTCAGTACCGTGGCAACGGCATACAGCGGGTGCTGCAGAAACAGGATAAATTTCTGTATGCAGGCAATTTCAATAAACAGGAATGCCAGCCCGATGGCGAGGAAGTACAGCGCGACGCGGATCCTGTTATCCGTGCCGCTGCGATCATGCGGTTCCGTGCGCAGTACCAGTAGTGGCAACAGCACCAGTGCCGCGCTGACCACGATGGCAATCGCCAGCGTTGCGACCAGCACCAGGTATCCCGCCTCCAGCAGGGGCAACCCGCCCTGGCCGCGCAGCGCCAGCAGCTCCGGCAATACATCCCATTTAAAAAAGTGTGAAAAATACGGGCGGTCATCCGTGGCCGGTGTAATGGCGAACTTGTAGGCATCGATGAAGGCCGCCGGATTGTTCCCGGTCAGTGCCGCGGTCGCCTGATAAAACCACGGCTCTTTCAGGATATTGAAGCGGTTGGCCGCGCTGGCCGGCATGCCTGGATACCAGGCGACATCAAACGCACGATCCGCACAGAAGCGCCGCAGTGCCGTGATCTCGGCCGCAGTGAACGCGGTGTTCTTGAGCAGCAGGGTGCCGGTCTGCCAGCCGCGTACCAGCACCAGCTGTTGCCCGGGCGCCGTAACGCCGCGGTTCTTGAGTGCCGCTACCGCGGTGGCGACCAGTTTCAGCGTATCGCGTGGCGGTAGCTTGATCCAGCGGCTGATGGCGAGATAGCCGCCGGGGGCCAGGCGTTCAAGATAGTCCTGCAGGGCCTCCACGGTGTACAGGTAGTTTTCATTCAAGGCATACAGTCCGGCACTGGAAGCGCCAAAGGAATCCAGCAGGCTGATCTGGACAAGGTCATAGTATTGCCGGCTGCGCTGGATATAGCCGCGGGCATCGGCGACATGCACGTGCACGGCAGCGTGGTCATACAGGCCACCTGACCAGTCAGCGTATTGTTCCCGTACCAGTTCGACGACCTGTGGATTGATCTCAACTGCATCGATGTGCGGAACCCGGTGGTTCATTGCCTGTTGCACACCGGAACCACCGCCCGCACCGAGCACCAGTACCCGTTGCCGGTCGGCGAGGTAATAGGGCAGGGCCGATGTCAGCTGGTCCAGGTATGCCAGTGGCTCACCACGCGGGTTGCGGTTGATCACCGACAGGGCATCGGCATCGGTAAACAGGCCCAGCTGTTCCGGTATCGGGGTAGCGGCCCGCAGGCTCAGGCCTGGCGCATAGCGCAGCGGGACCGTGTTGCTGGCCATCACGGCAAGCACTCCCAGCGGGCTCGACTGCCGCTCGATGACCTGCGTACCGGTCACCCGCAGCGCCTGGCTCAGGCCCTTGTAGGGAGAGACCTGCGGTTCCAGCCAGTTGCCGGGCAGGGCCAGCAGCACGACTGCACCGAGTAATGCGGCAATCTGCCAGTAGCCATGTGTCATGCGCAGCTCCCGTGTGGCCACCCAGGCGGCAAACATCCCGGCCGCTCCCAGGTATTTGAGCGCGGTTGCGGGAAACACGACAAACAGCAGCCCGGCCAGTGCGAGACTGCCGAGTCCCGCGCCCAGCAGGTCGGCGGCATAGAGGCGTGCAATGACACCGGTGTGACGGCTGAGTGCCAGCGCAATCGCACTTGCCGCAAAGAAGAACGGCAGGGACAGCAACAGGAAGATTGCCAGCAGGTACAACGACTGGTACGGGTCCCAGAGAATTTCTTCCGCGTTGAACGGGAGCTGCTGTGCGGCCAGGTAACAGGCCACGGACGACAGGCCGAACAGGACGAGGCCGAGCCAGTACGCCGGCTTGAAGCGGTCCAGCAGAAATTTCCGCGTCAGTGCAATGAAGGTCCCGCTGGCACCGTAACCGAACAACGCCAGGCTGATGACCATGTAGGCAAAGTAATGCCACTGGATGATCGAAAACAGCCGCATCAGCAGGATCTCGTAGCCCAGCGCCGCGGCCGAGATGATTGCGATGGACAGAAAGGGCGGGCGTTCCGGTGACCCGTGCATTGTCAGATCGACAGGCTCCTAACGGCTGCCCGTCAGCGGCACGAAGCGCACTGGCAGGATCTGGCGGGTAATTATCTTGCCGTCCCTGTCCTTTTCAATCAGCACCAGTTGTTGCACCATGAAGCGGCTGCCCACGGGGATGATCATGCGGCCACCGGGTTTCAGCTGTTTGATCAGTGGTGGCGGGATATGGCTGGCGGCTGCGGTTACCACGATGGCATCGAACGGCGCGTATTCTTCCCAGCCATAATAGCCGTCGCCGATGCGTACCCTGATGTTGTCGTAGCCCAGTTTATTCAGGTTGCGCCGCGCCAGCTTGCCGAGTGGTTCGATGATCTCCATGGTGTAGACCTGCCCGACCAGCTCGGCGAGGATGGCCGCCTGGTAGCCGGAACCGGTACCGATTTCCAGCACCCGGCTGTCCGGGGTAGTGTCCAGCAGGTCCGTCATAATGGCGACGATGTAGGGTTGCGAAATGGTCTGGCCATGGCCGATCGGCAGCGGGCGGTTTTCATAGGCGGCATCCAGCTCCTGTTCCGGCACCAGCCGGTGCCGCGGTACCGAGGCCATGGCCTGCAGAACCCGCGGGTCGAGCATCTCCCGGCCAAGTGACATGCTGGTCAGCTGCACATCTGCCTCGATTTCCTTCACCATGGCCAGGCGTTCCGTTTCAAAGCGGTCACCGGCATGGCCGACAGACCAGGCAATGCCAAAAGTCAGCCATAACACGGATATGGCAGCCGATTTGCTCCAGGACTTCATGATGTATGTTTTGTAAAACCGATTCAGCCCGATGATGACCTTATATAAGGATAGTGGAAAAGGGGCCGGATACCTTTTTCCTTTTCCACCTTTAAAAAGGTATCCGGCCCCTTTTCCACTTGTGTATTATCCACCGCTGTTCAACCGGAGAGCCTGACCGTGGCGAAGTACCGCACCGCCCCCGTGGCCCAGGCCGGCATGCCGGGCGGCATTCCCTACATCATCAGCAACGAGGCGGCCGAGCGCTTCAGCTTCTACGGCATGCGCGCCATCCTCGTGGTGTTCATGACCCAGTACCTCCTCAGCAGCGACGGCGTGCTCGATGTCATGGGCGAGGACGAGGCCAAGGGCTGGTTTCACCTGTTCGTCTCGGCCGTGTACCTCACCCCGCTGCTGGGCGCGCTGCTCTCCGACGGGCTGCTCGGCAAGTACCGCACCATCATTTTCCTGTCGCTGGTCTACGGCGCCGGGCATTTCGCGCTGGCCATGGATGACACGCGCTGGGGACTCGCCATTGGTCTCGGCCTGATCGCGCTCGGTGCCGGCGGCATCAAGCCGTGCGTGTCCGCGCATGTCGGTGACCAGTTCGGCCAGACCAACCAGGGCCTGTTGTCGCGCGCTTTTTCCTGGTTCTATTTTGCCATCAACCTCGGCGCATTTATTTCAACGCTGGCAACGCCGTGGCTGCTGGAGCAGTATGGTTCCAGGGTGGCCTTCGGGGTGCCCGGCGTGCTGATGCTGATTGCCACGCTGACCTTCTGGGCCGGTCGCTATAAATTTGCACACATTCCGGCGGGCGGCATGCACTTCGTGCGTGAGTCGTTCAGCCGCGACGGGCTTGGTGCGCTCGCTCGTCTGAGCCTCATCTACCTGTTCGTCGCGGTGTTCTGGGCGCTGTTTGACCAGACGGCTTCAAGCTGGGTGCTGCAGGCCGCGCACCTCGATCGCGTGGTGCTGGGCTACGAGGTATTACCAGCGCAGGTGCAGGCCGCCAACCCGCTGCTGGTCATGTTGCTGATCCCGCTGTTCTCCTACCGCATTTATCCGGCAATCGACCGGGTGTTCCTGCTCAATCCCCTGCGCAAGATTTCCATTGGTCTGTTCATCACAGCGCTGGCCTTCACCATCCCGACGCTGATGC
>QIFB01000114.1 GCA_003230545.1 Gammaproteobacteria bacterium
ACACAGACAACGGGCAAACCCGCAGCTGGCACGAGGCTCTGGCGACCTATACCCGGCCGCGGGTGGTGGGCATGGTGTTCCTCGGGTTTGCCGCCGGGCTGCCGTTCCTGCTGGTGTTCTCCACCCTGTCGGCCTGGTTGCGGGATATCGGCATCGCGCGCACCACCATCGGCTTCTTCAGCTGGGTGGGCATCACCTACTCCATCAAGGTGCTGTGGGCACCGGTGATCGACCGCCTGCCGTTCCCGCTGCTCACCCGCCTGCTCGGCAAGCGCCGCTCGTGGATGCTGGTCGCCCAGCTGACCATTGCCATCGGGCTGGCCGGGATGGCGCTGACCGACCCGCAAGCAGAGCTTGCCCTGCTTGCCGCATTTGCCCTGCTGGTGGCCTTCGGTTCCGCCACCCAGGACATCACCGTGGACGCCTACCGGATCGAGGCCGTCGATCCGCGCCTGCAGGGCGCCATGGCGGCAACCTACGTGCTTGGCTACCGGCTCGCACTGCTGGCCGCGGGGGCCGGGGCCTTTTACATTGCCGAGGCCCATTCCTGGCCGGTGGCCTACCTTGCAATGGCCGCACTGATGGGTGTCGGCATGGTCACCACGCTGATCATCCACGAGCCGGTACACCGGATGGATGCCCGCACCACAGCACTGGAAGCACGGCTCGAAGCAGCCGTCGGGGTACACGGCAAGCAAACGCGGGGCATGCGGATCACCGCCTGGTTTTCGGATGCCGTGGTCGGTCCGTTCGTGGAATTCTTTCAGCGCAACGGTGCGCTCGCCATCCTGATCCTGCTGCTGGTCGGCAGTTACAAGCTGAGCGACATCACCATGGGCGTGATGGCCAATCCCTTTTATCTCGATCTCGGTTTCAGCAAGACCGAAATTGCCAACATCACCAAGCTGTTCGGTTTCTTCATGACCATCGCGGGGGCCGGGCTTGGCGGCCTACTGGTGATCCGTTACGGCATCCTGCGCCCGCTGCTGGCCGGCGCCATCCTGGTCGCCGCGACCAACCTGCTGTTTGTCTGGCTGGCCGTCAGCGAACCCGATCTGGTGTCGCTGGCCATCGTGATCAGCGCGGACAACCTCAGCGGCGGGCTGGCCACCTCGGCCTTCATTGCCTGGCTGTCGAGCCTGACCAATACCGCGTACACCGCCACCCAGTACGCCCTGTTCAGCTCCCTGATGACGCTGCCGGCCAAATTCATCGGCGGCTTTGCCGGTGTGGTCGTGGACACCACCAACTACGCCAGCTTTTTCCTGTATGCCGGCCTGCTGGGCCTGCCGGCCATCCTGCTGGTGCTAATCCTGCAAAAGCGACTCCCGGGAACGGCGCAACCCGGGCCGAAGACGTGATAACTTATTGATTAATCAGTTAATCAGTTGCGAATACCCATCCAATATGCAAGGTTAATATGGTTGTGGCGACCCGTATCGGCTAAGATTGATGTTCACGGGAGGTAATAATAATGACCGATCGACGCTCCAGAGGGCAGCGCCGCTGGGATCTTGACACCGAGTTTCCCATTATCGACAGTGGCGGGTTAACGGTCATCAGTAACCGCCGCCACATGTCGGACCGCCGCCTGGAAAATATCTCGCTGGAAGAACGCCAGACGCTGTTCTCGGAAATGCTGCCGGCCGACCTGGCCCGCGCCAGGAATCACGGATAACCACCAACCCCGCCTACCCTCCCGGCCCCCGTCAGCAGGGATCTACAACACGTATTCGTAATCCATGATCAGCGGCGCGTGGTCCGAGAAGCGCCGGTCCTTGTAGATGCGCGCACCCATGACTGCATCGGCCAGTCCCGGGGTCACCACCTGGTAATCAATGCGCCACCCCACGTTCTTTGCCCAGGCCTGCCCGCGGTTGGACCACCAGGTATACTGGTCCGGTTCCGTGTTCACCGCACGAAAGGCATCGGTAAAACCTGCCGGTCCGAACAGCTCGTCCATCCATGCCCGCTCCTCCGGCAAAAAACCCGAATTCTTCCGGTTGCCGCGCCAGTTCTTCAGGTCGATCTGCTTGTGGGCGATATTCCAGTCACCACAGAGGACATATTCACGCCGCTTGCGTTTCAGCTTGCGTAGCCATGGCATGAAGCGGTCAAGGAAGCTGAACTTGATGGCCTGGCGTTCCTCGCTGGAGGAACCGGAAGGCAGGTACAGCGACACTACGCTCAGCGGTCCGAAGCGCGCCTCGAGGTAACGCCCCTCGGCGTCCATGTCTGGCCAGCCGAGTCCGCTGATGACCCTGTCGGGCTTACGCCGGCTGTAGATCGCCACGCCGCTGTAACCCTTCTTCTCGGCATCGTGATAATACGTATGCCAGCCACGCGGCCGGAACACCGAATCTTCCAGCTGATGCAGCTGTGCCCTGGTTTCCTGGATACACACCACGTCCGCGCGCTGGCGCACCATCCACTGGAAAAAACCCTTGCGGGCCGCTGCACGAATGCCATTCACATTGACGGTAATGATGCGCATGATTTTCCCTGTTTTTATTCCGCGCGTATGATACCAGCCTGGTACCGGCCGGCGATTGTTCCCATGAAAGACTACCAGCACGAGTTCATCGATTTTTCGATCACAGCCGGGGTGCTGCGCTTCGGCGAGTTTACCCTCAAGTCCGGTCGCACCAGCCCGTACTTCTTCAATGCCGGGCTGTTCAACACCGGTGAACAGCTGGCGCGACTGGGGCGCTGCTATGCACAGGCCATCGTCGACAGCGGCACGGCATTCGATGTGCTGTTCGGCCCGGCCTACAAGGGCATCCCGCTGGCGGCCGCGGCAGGCATCGCGCTGGCTGACCACCATGACCGCGACGTGCCGTGGTGTTTCAATCGCAAGGAGGCCAAGGACCATGGCGAGGGCGGCAACCTGGTTGGCAGTGCCCTCACCGGCCGGGTACTGGTGATCGATGATGTCATCACTGCCGGCACCGCCATCCGCGAGTCCGTCGACATCATCGGGGCCGCCGGCGCCACCCTCGGCGGCGTGATCATCGCGCTCGACCGCCAGGAACGCGGCCAGGGGGAACACTCCGCCATCCAGGAAGTGGAGGCCGAACACGGCATCACAGTCACCAGCATCGTGACGCTTGCACACCTGCTGGAATACCTGCAGGCACAGGGCGACCGAAGCTGTGTCGCGGATCCAGTCCTACCAGGAACAGTACGGCGTATAAAAACCAATCTCGCGCCTGGGCGCAAAGGCACAGAGAAAACGGAATGTGATCCGCGCCCTTTACCGAGCATCTCAATGACGGGTTGTGGCCGGATAAATCCGGCAGGAGGTACACGCGTTGACAACCTGGCCCGGATCTCCAATCTGTGTGTTTTCTGTATGTGGGACAAGTGTAGATTGTTACCCATCGAATACGACTCGTATTCGACTCCGTAAATTCATTGCCCGGTCACGATTGACCGGGCATTTTCTTTTTGGTTCTCTTCTTTTTGGTTCTCAATAACTTTCCAACACTGCGCCAGGCCGCTTTCAGCCGATAATGAGCCTGAGGCCGACCAGCAACGTCACCACCTCGAAGGCGCGCTTGATCCAGCGGTTGCCGGACCTGATCGCGAAATGGGCGCCCAGATAACCCCCGATCAGGGAACCCAGCAGCAGGGCCGGCAGCCACGACCAGCGGATCTCGCCGAGGATGCCGAGCATGAGTGCACCGGTACTGTTCCAGAACACCCCGACGAGAATCAGGGTATAGGCGATGGCACGCTTGTAATCGAGGCCGAACCAGCGCACCAGCCACAGTGTCACGAACAGGCCGGTACCCGAGGTCAGTGAGCCGTTGAGTGCCCCGATGACGAACAGGACCAGCCCGCCGATCAGCACCCCGCGCGGATCACGGTGGGCCGGCTGCACGGACTGACCAAGGACCGGGCTACCCCAGGAATACAGGCCCAGCCCGCCGATCAGCACCCCGAGCGCCACCTCGGCCGCCCGTTCCGGCACGAAAAAGATGATATTCGCCCCGACCACGACACCGGGCAGGCCAAATGCCAGTATCCAGATCACCAGGCGGCGTTCGAGTGATTTCTCCCTCAAGTGGCGTATGGTGGCGCCGATACCAAGTGCGACACTGGCGACTTTATGTGTGGCCAGCGCGATGGTGAAAGGCAGCCCCATGAAGATCAGGACGGGTAGCTGGATCAGGCCTGCACCACCACCGGAAAAGGCCGAAAACAGGTTGGCCACGAGAGAGGCCAGGAAGAGAATGAGCTGCTCGATACCGTTCAACGCAGCGTCCCAACTGCACTGAAATTAAGTATATACTCCCCAGCCATTACGCAACCGGACCCTCTCTGAAGTGAGCAATACACCGCATCATATCCTCAGTTCCCTGCTATTACTGCCCCTGCTGCTCTCCACATCCACGGTATTCGGAGAACGTACTTTCCGCTGGGTCGATGAGAACGGACACGTGCACTACAGCGACCGCGTGCCCCCGCAGTACTCGAAGCAGGAACGCAGGGAGATCAACGATCAGGGCCGCACGTTAAAGGTCTACGAAGCACCCAAGACACCCGAGCAGAAGGCCGAGGCGAAGCGTCTCGCCATCATCGAGGCCGCCAGGAAAAAAATTGCGGAAAAGCGCCTCCGGCATGACCGCACCCTGCTGGCAACCTACTCATCCGATGATGATATGGTGCTGGCACGGGATGGCAGGATTACGGCTGTCGAGTCCCTGATCCAGCTGACTCACCGACGTATCAAGTCCATGCAGAAACGCCTGCTCAAACTGACCAACGAGGCCGCCGAGTACGAGCGCAGCGGCAAGAAGCTTCCTGTCGGCCTGCAAAGCCAGATTGCCAACCTTCACCAGCAGATCATCCAGAACAAGCGTTTCGTCAAGGACAAGAAGCAGGAAATGGATGCTATCCGCCTGCAATTTGACGCAGATATCAAGCGCTTCAACGAACTGACCTCGGATGACCCGCAGGCAAGCGCCGCGTTGATGCCCGACATGACGGAGATAGAAAAAGAACTGGCGGCACTGGAAAAGCCACCGGAACCGCTGCCCAGGATGTCCAAAAAACCCCGGAAGAAGCGCGCCAATGTTGAACTCAGCCGTAGCGACCGGACACTGCTGGCCGCCTATACCAGTGAAGATGACCTGCTCAGGGTACGCGAAGAAAAGATCGGCTCCGTGAATGCAGCTATCCGGGAATCTGCCGGCTCGATCGATGCCCTGCAGGACAACCTGGCGGACCTGGTGGACAATGTAGACGAATATGAAAGTACTGGTCTGCAACCGCCAGAGGTACTGCTGCGGAAGATGCAGGTTGTGCTCGATGGCATCACCCGGCACGAAGGCGTTATCGGTGCGCACCGCCGGGAAAAACGCGAGATCGAACGCAAGTTCGAGCTGGACCTGATCCGCTACCGCGAGATCACGGTCGAGGACTAGCCCTGTATCAGGGTACCCACGCCCTCATCAGTAAACAGTTCCACCAGCACCGAGTGCTCGACCCGGCCATCAATGATGTGTGCAGCACCGACCCCGCCGCTCACTGCAGACAGGGCGCAGTTGATCTTCGGCAGCATGCCCCCGTGAATCGTGCCATCGGCAATCAGCTTGTCGATATCGGTGCTACATAACCCGGTCAGCAACCTGTCCTGCTTGTCCAGCAGACCCGGGGTATTGGTCAGCAGGATGAGCTTCTCGGCCTCCAGCACCTCGGCCATACGCCCTGCCACCAGGTCGGCATTGATATTGTAGGAGTGCCCGTCATCACCGACACCAATCGGGGCAATGACCGGGATAAAGTCACCGCCGATCAGCATATCCACGACACCGGTATCGATGCTGGCCACCTCGCCAACATGACCGAGATCGATGATTTCCGGCGCATCAAGCTCCGGTGTGTTGCGGCTGATGGTCATCTTGCGTGCATGGATCAGGTCACCATCCTTGCCCGTCAGGCCGACGGCACGGCCCCCGTGGTGCGTGATGAGGTTGACGATCTCCTTGTTGACCAGCCCGCCGAGCACCATCTCGACCACATCCATGGTCTCGCTGTCGGTCACCCGCATCCCGTCGATAAAGGTACTTTCCTTGCCAATCTTCTCGAGCAGCTGCCCGATCTGCGGACCACCGCCATGCACCACCACCGGGTTGATGCCCACCAGCTTCATCAGGACGACATCACGCGCAAAGCCACTCTTGAGTTTTTCATCCACCATGGCATTGCCACCATACTTGATGACGATGGTCTTGCCGCGGTAGCGGCGAATATAGGGCATGCCCTCGGCAAGCACACGCGCTACGTTTCGGGCTGACTCAGTGGATAACGACATGATTATCTGGTCCCGTTCCCGGCGAGGGCGCCGGTCCTACCGTTCGATTGACTCCCGTTCCACGCGTAGGGAAAGGTATTCCCTATCACTACTGTCCTGTAAAGTCGGGTAGGACCCGCGCCCCGCGGGGAAAGGTATTCCCGGCCGATAAATACTACGCGGGAAAACTGAAAAGTTACAGCAACGACTTCAGAACGGCAATTGCAGCCCCGGCTCCACCTGCAGCATGACCCGGCGAAACTCTTCCATGATGCGTGCCAGGGCCGTCTCGTCGTCTGCCTCGAAGCGCAGCACCAGGACAGGGGTGGTGTTGGATGCCCGTACCAGCCCCCAGCCGTCGTCAAAGTCGGCACGCAGACCATCGATGGTCGACATGCGCGCACCGTCGAAGTGCGCACTTGCCAGCAGGCGTTCAATATATCGCTGCGGTTCACCTTCCTGCATGGTGACATTGAGTTCCGGTGTGTTGATGCTGTCAGGCAGCGCGGCAAATACTTCGTCAACCGGTCGCTCGTCCTTGCCCAGCACCTCGAGCAACCGCGCTGCTGCATACAGACCGTCATCAAACCCGAACCAGCGTTCCTTGAAAAAGATATGCCCGCTCATCTCACCGGCCAGCAGTGCACCGGTTTCCTGTATTTTTGCCTTGATGAAGGAGTGCCCGGTCTTCCACATCAGCGGCTTGCCGCCATGCTGGCTGATAATGTCGTCCAGCAGGCGCGAGCATTTGACGTCGTAGATGATCTGGCCACCCGGGTTGCGCTCGAGGATGTCCACGGCAAACAGCATCAGGATACGATCCGGCCAGATAATACTGCCTTCCGCATTCACGACCCCGAGGCGATCACCGTCACCGTCGAACGCGAGCCCGAGGTCCGCCTGCTGCTCCCTGACCGCGGCAATCAGGTCTTTTAGATTTTCCGGCTTGCTGGGGTCCGGGTGGTGGTTCGGGAAATTGCCATCCACCTCGCAGAACAGTTCCGTCACCGCGCACCCCAGTTCCCTGAGCAACCGCGGGATAACGGCCCCGGCGACCCCGTTGCCGCAGTCAACGACTACTTTCAGCTCCCGAGAAATAGTGACATCACTGCGAATGCGCTCGATATAGTCGGGGATCACGTTGATCGTCTCTACCCGGCCTTCGCCCGCGATATAGTTCTCGTCCTCAATCCGTTCGCGCAGCTGCTGGATGGATTCTCCCGACAGGGTTTCCCCGTCGATCATAATCTTCAGCCCGTTATAGTCCGGCGGGTTGTGGCTGCCGGTCACCATCACCCCGGTCTGTGTGTCGAGGTAATGTGCTGCAAAATACAGCACCGGTGTCGGTGCCACGCCAATGTCCTGCACATTGCAACCGGTCTCGGTCAAGCCTGCGATCAGCGCTTCGGACAGGGCCGGCCCGGACAGGCGACCGTCGCGCGCAACGACCACTGTCTGGCGGCCACGCTGCAGTGCTTCGCTGCCAATGGCACGACCAATCTGCATTACGGCATCCGTTGTCAGTGTCCGGTTGACCACACCGCGAATATCGTAGGCCCGGAAAATCGATGCATCGATCGGAACCGGTCCACCGGCACCCGGTGCAACATCGAGTGTGTCATCCTCCTCGACAATCAACTGATCTGCCCGCGGGCTGTCGTACTCCGGTCCCAGCTCGTCTGCTTCATCCAGCAGCTCTTCCTCTGTCGCATATTCCTCATCCTGTTCGCGTCCCGCTACCGAAAACTCCTCCTTGACCTGGCGCACACTCGCAAGCCGCGTCATGAAAAGCAGGGTGTCCTCCATCTCGCGCAGACCGGCAGGGTACTCCTTGCCAACCTGGTGGTCACGGAAATCCTTCATCAGGGTCACCAGGCTGACCTGGTCCTGCTGCAGGGCGGCAGACAAGCGCCTGAACAGGGATACAATCATGAAGACCAGCAGACCCGCGGCAAGCAGAAAGACCACCATCACCAGGGTACCCAGCTTGCCGAGATAAGCCAGGCTGCTGTGTGCCGACCAGTAGGCGACCTGCCAGCGACTGCCATCGACGTCACGAACAGCATCCGGCGCACCACCCTTGTATTCCAAATCACCGTAACTGGCTACCTGGACCGGTGCACCCTTGGCGCCCACCTGCTGCAATTCAACATAGCCTCCCAGGTCCTGCACACCACCCAGCAGCTGCGTGAGCGTATCACCGGATAACGACAGCATGAGATGCCCGACCACACCACCGCCGGCCGGGTCCATCACCCGCTGCACGATATTGATGTGCTGCTGCGGCGTATTATAGAGGTGCACCTCGGCCAGTGGCGCGGCTTCACCGCTCTCTGCCGCGCGCATCTGCGCCAGCGCGGCATAACCGAGCGGTGGCGAGACCTCGTCATTGATGTCCTCGATACCGGGTGGCAGCAACTGGATATTGACGGCATTCGGAAACAGGTAGCCGAGTGACTGTTCGCGGTTCCTGAGGCCGGCGGTATCCTGTGTCATCAACAGGTCGGCAATGGCCGGGTCCTTGGCCAGCAGCCCCATGCTGGAGCGGTAGACACCAACCAGCGTGGTAACGCGGGAGGATACCTGCTCCGTGGTCTTCTGGATGTCCTGCTCGATGGCCCGTGAGATATACACGGACATGAACTGGAAGATAAACAGGGTAAGTACCCCCAGCAACACTACGCTGGCAAGTAACAGCTGAATCCGCGCCTTGCCGAGGCTGGCCCGCTGGCCGTCACCGGATGCTGCCGGGTTCGGCACATACGCCGCCTCTGGTCCGGCGGCGTCATCGTCCTGTTTTCGGCCAGGAAATCCGGGTAATGAAAACTTCATGGTGTTCCCCTGTTTCCTGCTGTAAATATCGGCTTCCCAGCCACTACATTAAATGGTCTCAGTGGCGCCCGGTGTGACCGAATCCACCTGCCCCGCGCTCGGTCCCGGTGAAGTCCGCGACCACCTCGAAGTCCGCATGGACGACCGGCACGATCACCATCTGCGCAATGCGCTCGCCAGGCTGTACCGTAAAGGGTTCACTGCCCCGGTTCCAGCAGGAAATGAATACCTGGCCCTGGTAGTCCGAGTCGATCAGCCCCACCAGGTTACCGAGCACAATGCCATGCTTGTGACCCAGACCGGAGCGTGGCAGCAACATGGCCGCCAGGCCGGTTTCCTCGATATGGATGGCCATGCCGGTGGGGATCAGCTGTGTCTCGCCGGGATTGATTTCCAGCGGCCCGTCCACGCAGGCGCGCATATCCATGCCGGCCGCCCCCGCGGATGCATAGTGCGGCATTGGAAACTCATCACCGAGGCGCGGGTCGAGCAGCTTAAGCTGGATCTTTTGCATGCAGTTTTATCACCTTGTCGTCATTGTGTTTATGGTGGTAACGCTCCGCCACCAGCGCAATCAGCTGCCGCGCCAGCACGGACTTGCGGGCCAGCTCCAGTTCCGCGGAACCTCCTTCCCAGAAAACCTGCAGCGCATTTTCATCGGCATCAAACCCGAGGTGTTCACCGACGCGGTTTGCCGCAATCATGTCCAGTAATTTTGCCTGCAGTTTTTGCCGGGCATTCTGCTCCATGGACTCCGTTTCGGCGGCGAACCCGACGCTGAATGGCGCATCTTCCCGTGCCGCCACCGTCGCCAGGATATCCGGGTTGCGCTCCAGCTCGAGGGTCAGGTGCGCGGCCGATTTCTTCAGCTTCTGCCGGGCAACGGCCTGTGGACGATAGTCGGCAACCGCGGCGGCTGCAATGAAAATATCTGTCCCGTCAAGCTGCCCGAGCACGGCCTGCTGCATCTCTGCCGCCGTGACCACGTCAATACGCTCAACCCGTTCCGGTGTCTGCAGGGCAACCGGCCCGGCAACCATGGTGACCTGTGCGCCGGCTTCCGCGGCCGCCGCGGCTACCGCAAAGCCCATCTTGCCGGAGCTGCGGTTGCTGATATAGCGCACCGGGTCCAGTGCCTCGCGCGTCGGTCCCGCTGTGACCAGCACCCGGCAACCGGCAAGTTCAGCCGTACTGAACAGGCCGGCGAGTTTTTCCACGAGTTCATCCGCTTCGAGCAGGCGGCCGGGACCACTGTCCCCGCAGGCCTGGCTGCCTTCCGCCGGCCCGAACACGCGGATGCCGCGCGCTTCCAGCACGGCAATATTTTCACGAGTCGCCGGGTCCTCCCACATGCCGCGGTTCATGGCCGGGGCCACCGCCTGCGGCGCAGCACTGGCGAGACACACCGCCGTCAGCAGGTCATCACCACGGCCGTGCACCCGGCGCGCAATGAAGTTTGCCGTGGCCGGTGCCACCAGCACGGCATCCGCCCAGCGCGCCAGCTCAATATGGCCCATGGCCGCCTCGGCTGCCGGGTCCAGCAGGTCGGTCGCGACCGGATGTCCGGAGAGGGCCTGCAGGGTCAGCGGCGTGATGAATTCCATGGCCCCGGCCGTCATCACCACGCGCACCACGGCATCCTGCTCGCGCAAGCGCCGGACCAGCTCGGCGCTTTTATAGGCGGCAATGCCGCCGGTGACACCCAGCAGGATGTTTTTCCCGGACAAATAGCTCATTAAGAAAGAGTTTACCAAAAGATCAGCATTGTCGGACATGATTCGGCAGCCCCGGATGATACCCTGAACGGCCCCGTTAAACAGGGACAACAGGGAGGTTATCATGCCGTCAATCCGGGACTGGCCGACACCGGAACGGCCACGCGAGAAACTGCTGGCCCGTGGGCCGGCGACCCTCTCCGATGCCGAACTGCTCGCCATTTTCCTGCGTACCGGCGTCAACGGTAAAACCGCCGTCGACCTGGCGCGCGAGCTGCTGCAGACCTGGGGTGGTCTGCGGCCCCTGCTGGATTCCGGCCAGGCGGAATTCTGCAGCCATCACGGGCTGGGCACGGCCAAGTACGCCCAGCTGCAGGCCGTGCTGGAAATGGCGCGCCGCCACCTGCGGGAACAGCTGAGCCGGGAAGATGCACTGGAAAACCCGGAAGCCACGCGGCACTACCTCACCAGCCGTCTGCGGCACCTCGGGCACGAGGTATTTGCCTGCCTGTTCCTCGATAACCGTCACCGGGTGATGGCCTTTGAAGAACTGTTCCGCGGCACCATTGACGGTGCCAGCGTCCACCCGCGGGAAGTCGTCAAGCGCGCCCTGCACCACAACGCATCTGCCATTATCCTGGCACACAACCACCCGTCCGGGGTCGCCGAGCCGAGCCGGGCTGATATCCAGTTGACCCGCCGCCTGACCGAGGCGCTGGCACTGGTCGATATCCGGGTACTCGACCACCTGGTGATCGGCGATGGGGACGGGGCTTCGTTCGCCGAACGCGGCCTGCTGTAGGACCCGCACCCCGCGGGGAAGCATTCCCGGCGCGGGCGCCGGTCCTACGGTATCTGCACGGCCCCTGCTGTAGGACCCGCGCCCCGCGGGGAAGCACTTCCGGCGCGGGCGCTGATCCTACTTTAATATGGCCTGTGCCAGCGGGCGGTATTGCAGGCTGTAGAACATTTCGAGGTAGCGCCGCAGTTCGTCACGCTCCAGATCGGTTACGTAATGCCAGAACCCGTACACACGCGACAGTGTCATCAGGCGCTCGGCATAGCCCTTCCAGGTATAGCGCGCCCTGACCCGTGCCAGCGCCCCCGTCGAGATACGCTGCCATTCAGCCGGATCCTCCCGGCAGCGGGCCAGGAAGTCCGCCATGTGCTGGGCTGCCTTCGCTCCATGATTGGGATTGATATGGAACCCGGAAACATCATCCTCGATGATCTCCAGCGGCCCGCCAAAACCGGTGGCAAAGGTCGGCAGACCGGTACTCATCGCCTCGATCACGGTCAGCCCGAAGGCCTCGAACTGGGCCGGCTGTACGAAGGCACCCTGAAAGTCGGCGATCACACGGTAGAACTCTCCGGCAAACGCCTTGTCGAGGTACATGCCCAGCCAGCGGACCTGGCCGTCCAGGTCATACTCATCCATCAGCCGGTGCATTTTCAGGATCTGCTGGTATTCGTCTTCGTTGCTCGAGCGCCCAGGATCCACATGGCCGGCAACCACAACCAGGTTCGCTTCCTCGCGCAGCTCCTTGCAGGCACCGTACCACGCTACCAGGCCGGTGATGTTCTTGATCGTGTCCATGCGCGCCATGGTGAACAGCAGCGGCTTGCCGGAGTCAGACAGCACGCCACGCCGGTCGTTGCCATCGTCGCCAAACAGCAGTTCCCGGATCTCCTCATTGCAGTGCGTGAGACGCCGATCGGTGTCGCTGTACGGAAAATAGATTTCCTCGTCTACACCGGGCGAGACAATATTGAACTTGGGATCGAACACGTCGATTCCATGGACCACACGATACAGGCCCGGCAGGGTATAGGCGCCATGGGCCTCGTACTGCCCGGCACTGTCACCCGTGCCGGCAATCTCCTGGTAGGTGGAGGTGATAATGAAATCGGCCGTATTCATGGCAATCAGGTCCGCGGTGAACTGGCAGGAGAAGTGGTAATGTTCCTCGTTGTCATGCCAGTACAGGTCGGAATACAGGTACTTGGTCTTCTCCAGGGCATGGGCGATGTTGCACTGGGTCACGCCCAGACGCTGTGACAGCAGCGATGCCACCAGGTTGCCGTCGGAATAGTTGCCGATAATGAAATCGGGACGGCCGCTCAGTTCCACCAGCAGTGCACGCTCGGCATCATGACTGAAGCGCTCCAGGTATGGCCAGATCTCAAACCGTGATATCCACTGCGGTACCACCTGGCCCGTTGGGTCCAGGAACGGGACGCGCAGGATGCGGGCATTACGCGTTCCGGCAATCGGTTCAACAGGCAGGTCACAGGTCGTGCCCTCGGCCTCGGGTATCAGGCGCGTCACCACCAGTATCTGCGGATCAATATCCAGCCCCTGCTCCTGCAGACTGTTGCGCATGGCCCGCTCCAGAGCACGCACCTGATCGAGGATATAGACCACCTGGCCACCGGTATCCGGGCGGCCCAGCACGTCACTCTGTCCAAACCAGCCATGCGGTGACAGCACCGCAATTGAAAAAATCATCGGGATATTTTGCAGAAAGTGTTCCAGGCTGGCCGGTGATGGTGCCTCGAGGATGTCCAGCAACAGTTCCATGTAGGCCCGAATGCGTCCCGCATCCTTGCCCCAGCCGGGCTCGAAACCCAGGTTGCGCAGCCGCGGCGCCAGTTCCGACCACGGGGTTTCAGCCGCCACCGACGCCAGCAACTCATCCGCCTGGCGCAAGGCCGAGCGCAACTTGCCGACATCATTCACCGTATCGTTGAGCATTAGTGTTTGCTGCTGGTAACGATGTACGCGCAGAAAATCGAGCAACAGGCGGTTGCCCTTGCCGCGACCCTCGAACAACTGGCCGGAAAGTCGCCGGTTGAGAAATTCCACGCCACGACCGATCGAGCGGGTCTCATGCATTTTCGGAAACCCCCGCAGAAACGGCTCGAGGTCGATTTCCAGTATGTGGTCCGACCCGTCCCGCTGCCCCTCGACCAGGCGTTCCTTGAAATACAGGAATTCGCTGACCGGGATCTCCTCGACGAACATCAGGCTGCTGTTCAGCCGCAGGTAACCCCAGCGTCCGACCCGGATACGCACGGCCAGGTAGAGCCAGTCGCCGTCGATGACAGCCTCCTGGGTCGCCTGCAGCATGCGCTCGACGGGTGTTCCGGACAGGCAGTCTCCCGCGTCAGACGCGCACATCCGCGCAAAGGCGTCCTGTACTTCCTCGCGCAACAGCAGTGGCTTGCCAAGCTCGTGCAACTGATGGAGCACGAGGTGGGCCGTGTTGCGCTCTTCACTGAAATAACGTTGCAGGGATTCCAGAAATTCCTGCTCCAGCATTATGGCAATCTCCATGCATCGATAAATTGCCGGTAAAACTCCGGTTCCTCGACAGTCGCACCACGGCGGCCGACGATGGCAGAGGCGAAAGTCTGTGCACGTTCCAGTGTCTGCGGGTATGGCCAGCCCTGCAACAGACCCAGCAGAAGCACACTGGTCATGGCATCGCCGGCACCGACCGTATCCACCACCTCGGTCACGGTATCCGGCACCACCCGAAAACTGTCACCCCCGGCCGTCAGCAATTCCGCGCCCGCCGCACCGCGGGTGATCAACAGCAGTTGCAGCCCGGCATCCCCGATCAGGCGCTGTATGCGGGTTGCCTCATCATCGGCATCCGGTACCAGCTGCTGCAGTTCCTCGTCGTTGAGCTTGGCCAGCCAGGCAGCGTCGATCATCTCCAGCGCCTGCTTCCGTTGCCACCACGGGTCGCGCAGGTTGATATCGACCAGGCGCCTGTCAGTAAATCGTGCCCGCAAGAATGCCAGTGTCTGTGCAGAAACCGGGTTCCTGGCTGCCAGACTGCCGTGGTAGAACAGCGCGGTTTCCGGCAGGGGCGGCAGCGAATCCCGGTCAATATAGTCATAGGCCTGCCCGGGAATGATTTCGAAGCTGTGACAGTTTCCGGACATGGTGATGGTGACTTTGCCGGTCGGGTGTAACGAGTCCAGCTGCAAACCGGAGGCATCCATGCCATGGTTGTGCATGGTATCCCGGACGCGATGACCGAGCGGGTCATCACCAACCCTGGAGATGAATAACGGTGACAGACCAAAACCCTGCAGGTGCCAGGCCACGTTGAAAGGTGCACCACCGAGTACCGCCTGACCATCCGGGAAACAGTCATACAGAACCTCGCCGAACAGGACCGGTCGATCACTAGCAACCATTGGCATGTACCTCGTGTTCATTTGTTGTAGGTCGGGTTAGATGCACATCGCACCTGGCCTGGATTTCTTCACGGCATTGTCCGTGCATCGTGACCCGACGATTTTCCTTCATGAGACTGTTTTGGATGGGAACTCGTTAGCATTTTCCGTAAACCAGTTACGAATCTCCGGCTGATAATGCACGACACCTTCCAGCACCCCTGCCGTATAGTTACCATTCATGTTCATGAAATTCCCGCGCGCGATATACAGGGCATCGGCGTGCCCGCATGCCGCAGCCCGGGCCAGTGCCTCATCGCGCACCTCCGGGCTGGCATTGGCAACCAGCACTGCAGGAATCTCGCTGACCAGTACCGGCAGGTCATTGCCACTGTCGCCTGCGAATACGGTATCGTCAAGTGCATGGCCATTGCGTTGCATCAAAAATAACACCGCGTGTTTTTTACCGGCGCTTGCCGGCAGCACATCCAGCAATCCCACCCCGCGCGGTTCGTCGATGCTCCACACCAGGTTGGCCCTGGCACCGCCGGCTTCGAGACGCTGGCGGATGGCGTGCGCCAGGATATCTGTGTCAGCGTACAGTGGCACATAGAAACTGGACTTGTAGAGGTTCTGCTTTGCCGGTTCCTGTAATTGCAGGTCCGCAACATCCAGCAGCAGCTTCCTGATATCTCCCTGGCCCAGCCCCGCCCAGTCCGGTGCGATTTCCTGCTGCCACTCACGCCAGAGTCGCCAGTTGTCATCATTGACCTCATAGATCATGGTACCGACATCGCTGATGACAAAATCAGGCCGTGGCAGGCAGTAGTTGGCGATGGCCTTGCTAACCAGCCGCCGGTCACGCCCGGTGACATACACCAGCGTCACCTCCGGGCGTGCCGCAAGTGCCGCAAACCGGCCGCGCGCGCCATCCGACTCCGGCTGTGACCCGTTAGGCAGGACGGTGCGGTCAAGATCTGCACATAGCAGCAGTTGCATACTCATGTTCCGGGCAGGTCGCAGTTCCCGAGAAAATCGTAGTGCTCGATGGCCTCGAGTATACCGGCCGCACAGGGCTTACTGGCGAAGTAGATATTCTCGATATCAACCAGCCCCGAGAGTTCCTCGTTGTGACGATTGGCCACGACCACGGCCATGGCATTGCCACGCATCATGTCTTCGTCGGCGCCGGAACCCCCGGCCGCCAGGATGTTCTCCAGCGGAATGTCCCACTGGTCGGCGCACCAGCGCAGCGCGAAGCCCTTCGATGCCCGCACCGGCACGATATCGAGAAACTGGCCAAATGACAGGAAAGTATTGGCGGTGAGTTCATGCTGGTGCAGCAGGCTGTTGATCTCGTCCAGGCTGGGCGCTGCTGCGGGATCAATGTAATAACTGATCTTGAAACGGCTGAGCTCCGCCCTGGGTTGCAACTTGATACCCGGCAGGTCAGTCAGTACGCGGGTGATTGCCTTCAGGTTCCAGAGGTGATCGATATGTTCGGCCCAGGCGCGGTCCTGTGTCAGGCGCGGCGCATAGCAGATCTCGGTCCCCAGGCTGGTGATCAGGATATCCGGCTGCGGAATACCGTAGCGCTTCATCATGCGCAGGGCCGCATCCAGGCGCCGGCCGGTTGCAATGCCGAAGGTGGTGCACTTCTGGTATACCTTCATCACATCGAGAAAATCGGCCAGTGATTCCGCATCACCGAGCAGGTTCTGGTCCAGGTCGGTGAAGATTGCCCGGTCGTGGTACAGACCGGTACGCCGTCGCGGCATGCTCGGCGGCGTGGTCTTGGTCGCTGCCAGCAGGGCCTGCAGGGCGGCCACATAAGTCTGTGTGTGCGCCTGCCAGGAATAGTACTGTTGCACGCCCTGCAGGCCGCGGCGCGCAAGTTCCCGCCAGGCATTGGCATCGCTGAGTATCTTCAGCAAGGTCTTGATGATGTCCTGCTTGTCCAGCGGGTCGATCAGGTAACCGTTGCGGCAGTTCGCGATGATATCGCGCGGTCCGCCGTCCTCGGTCACCACAATGGGCAAGCCGCTGGCCGCCGCCTCGATCAGCGTCAGGCCAAACGGCTCGGTCAATGCCGGGTTGATAAACACACCCTGCGAAATCGCCGCCAGCCGGTACAGCACCGGGACATCCTCCGCCCGGTGGGACTTCGGATAAGCGACCTTGCCGTACAGGTTGAACTCGTCGATCGTCAGCAGGATATCGGTCAGTACCTGCTGGGTCTCGCTGTCCATGTCGCGGATATCCTCGCGATTGCCGGCGATGATCACCAGATTGGCTGCTGCTTGCAGCTCGGCGGATTCACCGTAAGCTTCCAGCAGGGTGGTGATGTTCTTGCGAGTATCCGGGCGCGACAGTGCCAGCACAATCGGGCGATCAGGTTTCAGCAGGAAGCGGTCCAGTTCCCGGTAGATCGGGCTGTCGCGTTCACTGCCATCGGCCGGGTGAAAATCCTCCAGCGCCGTGCCCGGTGGAATGACCCGCATCATATCGGGTTGATAGTGGTCATAAAAACCGTACTGCTGCTCGATTTCCTGGTTGGTACTGGTAATCACCAGTTCGGCGGCACCGAGGATGTCTTCCTCGGCCTCGATGCGACGCGACAGGTTGTAGCGTTCCTCGATGACGTCGCGCCGCAGGCCGTGTGCCAGCAAGCGGCGACGCTTGACCCGCCCCAGCGAATGCCCGGTATGCACCATCGGCACACCCAGGTGGCCGGACAGGCGGATACCCACATAGCCGGCGTCGGCGTAATGACTGTGAATGACATCGGGATTCAACTCGTGCTCACGCAGCCAGTGCAGGGCATTGTCGGCAAACACATCGAGACAGTCCCATAACTGCTCCTTCGGCAGATAGGCCTCCTCACCACAGTCGAGACGGATGATCCGCACGGTGTCGGACAGGGTCTCCTCGCGGCGTGAGTAATCGGCGCTTAGTGCGGAATCGAGCACCCGCCGGGTCAGCAGGTCCACGCGGGCAATCTCCGGATGTTCACCCAGCGCCCGTGCCAACTCGACCACGTAGCGGGTCTGGCCGCCGGTATCGGCATCGCGGCCCAGCTCGAGATCCTGTCCACGGATCAGCCCGTGCACGCTGACCAGCACCACGTACAACCGCCGCGCACCGGCCGCTTGTGCTGTCCCGCTCCCTGTTGTCGTTGACTGGTTCATGGACTAACGCGAATGCTAGCAATATTTTCCTTTAAAAACAAAATAATACAAATATATTCCCCGGCAGATCGCTGGCACACGCCGCTGACCGTCACTTGCCCCGTCACGGCCAACCTGCTATAAAGGCGGGCCTTTTCAAGTACACCAACAGCGTCACACAGGAATCAGCAATGTCCAGAGTTTGCCAGGTTACGGGAAAGCGCCCGCAGAGCGGCAATAACGTATCCCATGCCAACAACAAAACGCGCCGGCGTTTCCTGCCGAATCTGCACGCGCACCGCTTCTGGGTGGAAGCCGAAAAACGCTGGGTAAAACTGCGGGTCTCCAGCAAGGGACTGCGCATCATCGACAAGAAGGGCATCGACACCGTGCTGACTGACATGCGCGGACGCGGCGAGAAGGTCTAGGAGAGATAACATGCGTGACAAGATCAAGCTCGTCTCCAGTGCCGGCACCGGTCACTACTACACCACGACCAAAAACAAGCGTACCATGCCGGAGAAGATGGAAATCAGGAAATTCGACCCGGTGGTCCGCAAGCACGTGATGTACAAGGAAGCCAAGATCAAGTAACCGGCGACTGACTGCAAATCCAAAGAAACCCGGCACTGCCGGGTTTTTTCATTACTCATCCATGCATAAACAGCACACTCAATCAGCAGCACTCTCACTCCTGCTGTTGCTGGGCACACCGGCATGCCTTGCAGGCGAGGAACCGGCCGATGAACTCGTTGCCGCGGCAAGCAGCACTACACGTCCTGGCTGGACCCGCCTCGTCTACACGGGTGATAACCTGCCCGGCAAGCCATCCACGTCGCTTGAACTGACGGAGTCTTCCATGGATGCGCTGGCGATTAACGGTGTGCGGGTTCCCGAAAACACGATAACACCCTTCACCGCACACCAGGTGCGCCTGTTGACCGTATCAGGACAGGGCCAGGCACCACACACAAGCCTGCGTATCTGGTTTGATGGCGAAACCGGTACGGTACTGCAGCGTGACCGTCTGAAATCCGGTCCCGACGGTTCGCGGAAAATCCATCGTTACGGTCCCGACGGGGCAACCCGGGTACGCCTGAAACCCGCCGGCCGCGCACAGGCACAGGCAACGCCCGCCACCTGGACACAACGCAAGGACAAGGTCTACCCGTACGATCTGGCAGCCGCCGGCTGCAGTTACGTGACCGTGCCTGCCCTGCTGTTGTACGCCGTATCCAGCGCACAGACCGGTAACACCGGGAACTTCCTGTGTGTGTTTCAGGATGACACCCTCTACCGGGTATGGCTGGAACCACAGGGCAGCGCGCCGGTCGCCGTGGATTACACCATCCGTTCCGGCACAGGCGAACGCCGCGTAACCGGCGAACAGATGCTTGAGAAAATCGGGCTGCGCATCGAACCCGTCAGCGGACAACAGGACGCAACGGGTTTTGAGCTACTGGAATTGCGGGGTGAGATAGCACTCCACATCGACCCGGATACCAGGCTGCCGGTCGGGATCAGTGGCAGCCGGGCACTGTATCGCAATATCAATATCCGTTTGTCAGCGGTCACCGTAGCCGAGTGAGGCTGCAGAATGCACTTGAACAATTGTTACAGGTGCCATTGAGGGTAAAGAACGCCACTTCAGGCGGCGATTCCATTCGGGGAAAACCCTTCATCTGTAGTTAATGCACCAAACACATCTGCAGGTGTACAGGCTATTCCGATTCTATGAATGATTTCTACCATAACATTTTACCTTCTCTCTAGAACTACCCCATCTAATGTTTGAGTCGAGCCGCGCGGCCACCTCTCTTGTTATGTGCTCTCTCCGCAAATTTTAATTGATCCACACTCCATTGGTTAATTGGCAATCTACCGCGTCCAGGGCCATATGGACTGATAAGCCAATGCCGATAAGTCTTGCTTTAGGCACAAAACAGAGCGCAACGTAAAGGACGATAAACCATAATTCATGTAATGGATGAAATCCAATACTGCAGCGACCTGGATCGTAGATTGGATTAGCAACCAGGTGATCGACATCTACAATCATGGTCGCGATCATTAAGAGGTAGGCTATCTTCCAGTTTTTTCTGAAGAACAAACCGGTTAATACGGCTGGAACTACAAAATGTAGTGCTAAATGAAACATGTGTGCATTACTCTAACCATAGAGCACATAACGTTTGAGTCGAGCCGCGCGGTCGCGATGTGCCATATAACTTACCCGTGTCGGACTCGGACGACTTGTTATGCATCTCTTAGTGTCCATGCACTTTTGTTTTCGGTACTAATGCTGGAAATCTGTGCGTTGCATGCTGAGTATGACAACTGACACAGATTTCACCCATCTTTGAGTAATAGAATCCTATTAATTCAGGTTTCTCCATTTCTGCCGCATGTTCAAGCATGCCTGATAAATAATGAAACTGCTGATCAAGCCCGATAAACCCGCTGGGAAGCTTGGAATGCAATTCATGCATTTGTTTTTCAGTAAGGCTTTTTTTCAAAATGTAACTATTTTCCATTTTACTTGCTATAGGCCCTATTTCAGCCCATCTACCAGAAACATACAATGGAAGTATTTCCATCATCCCTTTCTGCAAGTGGAGCATTTCTTGAGACAATAGGTTTCGTAGTTCAGGTGAAAGATCAGCTATACCGGAATGACTATTGTCAATGGAGTGACGTTCATTCCCTTCTCCATTACATAAGGAAGGTATAAGTACTACCAAGAGGAAGAGTTGAGATAATATTTTCATCTAGTATTCCATTCCTACTTTAGATGCATAACACCTTGCTCACCGGTGATTTAAAATGGCACGTTTTTGCGGGTGCAAAACAAGTGCCGCTTTAAATTGTCCGGTGCAACTATTTGTTGTTTCATGGGCGTTTAAATCGTTTGCGCGCTTGTTCAACTTTGGCTCTATATATGCAGCCCTCGGCATGATCGTTGATTAGACCCATTGCCTGCATAAAGGCATAAGCTGTGGTTGGGCCAACGAATTTCCA
>QIFB01000199.1 GCA_003230545.1 Gammaproteobacteria bacterium
ATACAGGTATAGCCCGGAAAATCTCAATCCATGCAGAAAGAAATGCTGGTCCACGTCAAACACCTGACCCGTTACTACGGCCAGACCTGTGCCGTCAGCGACGTCAGCTTCGAGCTCGCCAAGGGCGAGGTGCTCGGCTTTCTCGGACCCAACGGCGCCGGCAAGTCCTCCACCATGCAGGTGATCACCGGCAACCTGGCACCCAGCGCCGGCAGCGTCACCATCAATGGCATCGACCTGCTCGACAACCCGAAGCGCGCCAAGCACGATATCGGCTACCTGCCGGAGCAGCCGCCGGTGTACCGCGAACTCACCGTGGACGAATACCTGCACTATTGCGCAAAGCTGAACCGCATCGCCCGCGGCCACATCGACAGGACCATCGATACCGCCCGCGCACGCTGCGGGCTTGGTGACGTGCGCAACCGCCTGATCGGTAACCTTTCCAAGGGCTACCAGCAGCGCGTCGGCATTGCGCAAGCCATCCTGCACACGCCCGCGGTGGTGGTCCTCGATGAACCGACGGTCGGACTCGACCCCATCCAGATCCGCGAGATCCGTGCACTGATCCGCGAGCTTGGCGAGGAGCACGGCATTATCCTGTCAACACACATCCTGCCCGAGGTACAGGCCACCTGTAACCGGGTGCAGATTATTAACGCAGGACAGCTGGTGTTTGCCGACACCATCAGCGGGCTCGAGCAGCGCCTGGACGTTAACAGCCTGGTCGCGGGTTTCCATGCCACGCCGGATGCCGGCACGTTGCAACAGGTTCCCGGAGTGACCGCGGTCGAGGCATTGCCGGATGGACGCATGCGTCTCAGCTACGCCGGGTCCGACCCGTCGGAAGCGCTGGTCGCGCAGGCAGTCAACAGTGGCTGGCGCCTGCATGAACTCACGCCAGAGCGGCGCACGCTGGAGCAGATCTTTATCGAGCTGACCTGCTCCGATGAACCGGGCAGTGACTCAGAGGCGGCGGCCTGATGATTTTCACCATTGCCGGGCGCGAACTGCGCAGCCTGTTCCTGTCACCGCTCGCCTGGACGATCCTCGCCGTGGTGCAGTTCATTATCGCCTACCTGTTTCTCGCGCAGATCGACGGCTACCTGATGCTGCAGCCGCGACTCGCCGCCATCGAGGGCGCACCCGGGGTGTCGGACGTCATTGTCGCGCCGTTGCTTGCCGACATCGGCATTGTGCTGCTGCTGATCACCCCGCTGGTTACCATGCGCATCCTCAGTGAGGAGCGCCGCAGCCGCACCCTGAGCCTGCTGCTCTCGGCGCCGGTATCGATGACCGAGATTATTCTCGGCAAGTACCTCGGGGTGCTGGCATTCTTCGGGGTAATGATCGCCCTGCTGGCACTGATGCCGCTGTCACTGCTGGCCGGCACTGCACTCGACCTCGGCAAGCTTGCGGCCGGACTGACCGGGCTGGTGCTGCTGGTGGCCACCTTCACCGCCATTGGCCTGTATATGTCGTCACTGACCGAACAACCCACGGTCGCCGCCATCAGTACCTTTGGCCTGCTATTGCTGCTGTGGATCATTGACTGGGCCGGCGCCGACCCGGAGCAGACCAGCGGCCTGTTTACTTACCTGTCACTGCAGCGCCACTATGAAGTGCTGCTGAAGGGGCTGCTCAACAGCACCGACGTGGTCTATTACCTGCTGCTCACGGTGATGTTTCTCGGGCTCAGCATCCGCCGCCTCGACGCCGACCGGCTGCAGCACTGATTGTTTTTATGGAAATAAACAAACGCTCACGCCTCCTGCTGCGCCTGCAAAACTGGATATTTTCCGCGCTGTTTGTCGGCATTATCGGGATGCTCGGCTGGCTCAGCACGCAGTATGTCTACCAGGCCGACTGGACCAGCGGCAGTCGCAACACCGTCACCGACGCTACCCGCCAGCTACTCGCAGACCTGACGGACAGCGTCGCCCTGACCGCGTTCGCCCGTGAAGACGAACCGCTGCGCAAGCAGGTACAGACGCTGGTAGCCCGCTACCAGCGTTTCAAGCCGGATATCACGCTGGAATTCGTCAACCCGGACACCGCGCCGGAACGCGTGCGTATGCAGAATGTCACGATCGATGGCGAACTGGTGATCAGCTACCAGGGCCGCAGCGAAAATATCCAGCGCCTGAGTGAACAGAAGCTGACCAATGCATTGCTGCGGCTGTCGCGCCAGGACGACCGCTGGATCGTGTTCCTGTCCGGGCATGGCGAACGCGACCCGTTTGGTGAGGCCAATCACGACCTCGGGCTGTTCGGCAAGGAACTGAAACGCAAGGGCCTCAGGGTGCAGCGCATCAACCCCGCAGAAAACACCATCCCGGAAAACACCCACTTGCTGGTCGTAGCCAGCCCGCGTATCACGCTGCTACCGGGTGCAGTCGGGCAGCTGCGCACGTATATCGAAAATGGCGGCAATCTGCTGTGGCTGACGGAACCCGGGAAACCTGCCGGACTGGAACTGCTGGCGGAGCAGCTTGGCGTGGCCTTCCTGCCCGGCGTGGTCGTGGATGCCACCACGCAAATGCTCGGCATCGATAACCCGTCATTTGTTGTCGTGACCGCCTACCCGAACCATGACGTGACGCGTGACCTCGGCGTGATCACGGTATTCCCGGAGGCTGTCGCCCTGGAAACCAACCCGGTTGATGGCTGGGAGGTCAGCCCGCTGCTTACCACGGCCGCACGCTCCTGGACCGAAATCGATGCGCTCAGCGGCGAGATCCGGTTCGACGCAGACAGCGACGAGCGCGCCGGGCCGCTGGATATCGGCCTGGTCATCACCAGCACTGCGACAGCTGACGATGAATCGGAAGCAACACCCGGCACCCAGCGCATCGTGGTCATCGGTGACAGTGACTTCCTGTCCAATACCTACCTTGGTAATGGCGGCAACCTCGACCTTGGACTGAACCTGATGCACTGGCTGAGCCACGATGACGCATTCATCAATATCCTGATCAAGACCGCGCCGGATACCACACTGGAACTCGGGCGTATCGCCCAGGCCGTGATCGGTCTCGGCTCGCTCATCGGCCTGCCACTGCTGTTGCTGATTACCGGCATGGTCATCTGGCTGCGCCGGCGCCGGCGCTGATGACTGCCCGCGCACTGCTGAACCTCGGTCTTGCGGCCCTTGGGCTGGCACTGGTGCTGGTCGTAATTTATCGCCCCGGACTGGAACCCGAAGCTGTTCCGCAACCAATCATCACGAGTCTTTCCCCGGATGCAGTAGTCAGCATCACGGTCACCCGCGAGTCGCGTGAACAACTGACTTTTACGCGCCACGACAAGCGCTGGTATGTGTTTACCGGCACCCATGAACTGCCGGCCGCGGAATTCCAGATCAACGCACTGCTGCGCGTGCTGGAAACCACTGCCGATACCCGCTACCCGGCCGAATCACTGGACCTCGCACAATTCGGTCTCGAGCCACCGCAGGCAACAGTGACCTTCAACGAGCAGGAATTCCGGTTCGGTACCACCGAGGCACTGCAGCGGCGACGTTACCTGCAGCTTGCTGACAGCGTCTACCTGGTAGCCGACAAGTACCAGCACCTGGTCAGCGCGGAACCCTACAATTTCGTTGCGCGCAAACTGCTCGCGGGCCGCGGCGCCATCAGCCGGCTGGAGCTGCCGGGGATGACACTCAGCCAGCCGGCAGGTATGCACTGGCAGCTCGATCCTGCCAGTGACAAGGCCAGTGCCGACGCGCTGCAACAACTGG
The DNA here is from genome assembly GCA_003230545.1 of Gammaproteobacteria bacterium. GTDB lineage: Bacteria > Pseudomonadota > Gammaproteobacteria > UBA9214 > UBA9214 > SZUA-186. The sequence continues at coordinate 3,743 of QIFB01000199.1, forward strand.
TCAACCGCTGGCAGAATGCCAGCGCCCTGTATGTCACGGGTTATGACGGAGCAGAAACGACGGAACAGGTCACGATTCACACGACAGGGCAGGCGGAACCACTGGTGCTTCAGGTGGTCTCGAATGCACCCAATCTGGTCCTCGCAAACGCGGACCGGGGCATCAGGTATCACCTTGCGCCCGGCCTGGAGGGCAGCCTGTTTACGTTGCCGGAACCGGAAGAGGAAATTACCACAGAGGACACAGAGGGAAGGTAGGACCGACGGCTTACTACACGACCCATGCCCGAACTCCCCGAGGTTGAGACCACGCGCCGCGGTATTGCCCCGTACATCACCGGCAAGACCGTGGCACAGGTTGTGGTGCGCAACCGTCACCTGCGCTGGCCGGTACCACAGCGCCTCGGCAGCGAGCTCGGCGGACAGCTCATCGAGGCGGTTGGCCGCCGCGCCAAATACCTGCTGCTGGCAACCGGAAACGGCACACTGCTGCTGCACCTCGGCATGTCGGGCAGCCTGCGCATCATTGAGGCCGCGGCACCGCCCGGGAAGCACGATCATGTCGATATCGTCTTCACCGACGGCTACGCGCTGCGCCTGACCGACCCGCGGCGCTTCGGCAGCCTGCACTGGACCCGGCGTCCGCCGGAACAGCACCGGCTGCTGCGTGATCTCGGCCCGGAGCCGCTGGGTGAGGCATTCAGCGGCGCGTACCTGCACCAGCTTTCACGCGGACGCAAGGTCGCTGTCAAGCCGTTCATTATGAACAGCCGGATTGTAGCGGGCATCGGCAACATCTATGCCTGCGAAGCACTGTACATGGCCGGCATTTACCCGAAACGCGCGGCCGGGCGTATCAGCCGCAGGAAATACGACCTGCTGGTGGAGGTAATCCGGGAGGTCCTGAATGACTCAATTGACCAGGGTGGGACCACCCTGCGTGATTTTGTCAACGGCCACGGCGAACCGGGATATTTCAGGCTGCACCTCAACGTCTACGGCAAGGGTGGAGAACCGTGCATCAGTTGCCGCGAACCTATCCGTGAGATCCGCCAGGGTCAGCGTTCGACATTCTATTGCCCGGTATGCCAGAAGTCAGCCTGAACATCCAGGCTGATGCTCTATAATCAAGGAACCTCTGAGGTGTCGTCATTGCGAGGAACAAAGTAACGAAGCAATCTCTAACCAATTGATCTGGATCAGGAGATTGCTTCGCCATGCTCGCAATGACGCGAACATCGAATGAATTAGAGGTTCCTTAAATATCAGGACATCGGTTGATACGGGGAGAAAATAATGACTGAACCAACCATGGATGCAGGCATAATCTCGGTCTTACTGGACCGGCTGGAGAAGCAGCGCCTGCCACGGATACTGGCATTGAAGGACAAGGTCGATGGGGGGCAACCGCTGGGGGAATTTGATATCGAGTTCCTCGAGGAGGTGATTAAGGATACCGGCAAGATCGAGGTATTGATCGAACGCCATCCTGAATACAAAGAACTCGCCGCAAAGATTATGGGCCTGTACAGGGAGATTACCAGCAAGGCTCTGGAGAACGAAAAGAACTCCGGCTGACCGGGTTCACGAGCTCTGCAAACTGGCCGGACTGCCCATGCCGCCGCCGGACACCTGATAGTGGAATCGGTAATCAGGGGTGACCAGATGAACGAACAGAGCAAGGACAACCGATTACGGTTAATGATCTGATACCGGGATACCTGGCATATGGCAAAGAAAGTCAGCATATCGATCAATGCACTCGTAGCAGGAATGGTCCTGATAGGGGGCTGCATAGGAGCAATCGCTTACCAGAACATTCTGTATAGCAGGCTCTTCCAGGAATATGTAGATATCAAGTGGCACGACTCCAACACCGAAGCCAACCTGGTCTACGTCAGAAAGAAACTCGAGAAGTGCACGGGGGAAACGTACACAACCACCGAATCCGGCAGCTAGTCGGCAGGTATAACCGCGGAGAGACCAACCCCGCGCAGATCACTCGCCGCGCTGGCCCGGCCGGTCTTCCGATCGAAATAGATGGCTTGCATATTGCCATAATCCGCATCCAGCGGTTTCAAGGTGTGCCCGAGTGCCTCGAGTGATTGTGCCAGCCGGGCACTGAATGCACCGGGCTCGTATTGCACCACATCCGGAAGGTACTGGTGGTGAAAGCGTGGCACACTGACCCAGGATTCCGGCATGCCGCCGGCGGCGAGATCCAGTGCGGCAAGCAGCACCATGGTAATGATGCGGCTGCCACCGGGTGTTCCCAGGATGGCCACACCGTCCCGGTTTTCCATGAAGGTCGGCGACATGCTCGACAGCGGGCGCTTGCCCGGCGCGATACTGTTAGCCTCCGCGCCGACCAGCCCGTAGGCGTTCGGTACCCCCGGCCTGGCGGAAAAATCATCCATTTCATCGTTGAGCAGCACACCGGTACCCACCGGGGTAAAACACGCGCCGAACGGGTAGTTAATACTCAGGGTTGCCGAAACCCGGTTGCCTTCGCGATCGAGAATGGAGAAGTGGGTAGTGTCCAGACCCTCACCCGCGGGACTCACGGCCGGCAAGGCCGCGCTCGGTGTCGCCCGGTCAAGCCGGATCGATTCGCGCAAGCCGGTGGCATAACCGCTATCGATCAGGCGCGCTACCGGCACATCCACGAAGTCCGGATCACCGAGGTATTCTGCACGATCACGGTAGGCACGGCGCATGGCCTCGATAATCACGTGGGTACGGGTTGCCGTGTCCAGGGTGTCCAGTGAAAAGCCGTCAAGGATATTGAGCATGGTCACCAGCACCACACCACCGGAAGATGGTGGTGCTGCCGATACCACGCGCCATCCCTGGTACGATCCGGTTACCGGCTTGCGTTCAACCACGGTGTATTGTGCGAGGTCCTCCAGTGTCCAGATACCCCCGGCACGGCGCACCCCGTCCACCAGTTGTTGCCCCACGCGCCCGGCATAGAATCCGTCCCGGCCATGTTCTGCCAGCGCCTCCAGTGTCGCCGCCAGTTCCGGTTGCCGTACCCGGTGTCCGGCGGACGGCACCGCGTTGTCCTGCAGGAACAGCCGTGCGGTCTCCGCATCGGCCTGCATTGATCCCAGTCGGAAACCGGCATACCAGTTGTAATACGGGTCCACCTCGAAACCGTCACGCGCCAGGCGAATGGCCGGTGCCAGCGACCGTTGCAGTGACAGGCGTCCGTACTTTTGCGTGATGTGCGCGAGCGCGGCCGGTACGCCTGGAATACCGGCGGCCAGCGGTCCGGTGATCGACAGCCCCGGTACGACTTCGCCATTCGCATCCAGGTACATGTCCCGGGTCGCGGCCAGCGGCGCCCGTTCGCGTCCGTCCACCATGGTCTCGAAGCCGTCCGCTGCCCGGTGCAGCAACCAGAATCCGCCGCCACCGATTCCGGAACTGTAGGGTTCCACGACAGCCAGTGCAGCGCTGACGGCCACGGCAGCATCGAAGGCATTGCCCCCGGCCTCCAGGACTTCCATGCCGGCCGCGGTAGCCAGCGGGTGGGCGCTGGCGATCGCCGCCGGCCCCTGCGTGCTCCCGGTACATGCCGGGAGCAGCAGGACCAGAACGGCGCACAGCAACAAGGCCCCGGAGCAAAGCCTTGCTGTACCAGTCCCTGCAAAGCGCATCATCAGCTTGCCTTCTTGCCCGTCAGGCGTTCGTACTTGAGCACCAGTTGCTCGCGGGTCTCCACCACGTCCGGGTTCATCGGGATGCATTCTACCGGGCACACCTCCACGCACTGCGAGGTCTCGAAATGGCCGACACATTCGGTGCACAGCTCGGGATTGATTTCGTAGATTTCCTCGCCCTGGTAAATGGCGTCATTCGGACACTCGGGCTCGCACACATCACAATTAATGCATTCGTCGGTAATCATTAATGCCATTGGATCTGACAGCCCGGATGAATACTGATGAAAAACTACGGGGTTGCTACTCTAGTTCATGCGTCCACGCAATGCAGCTACAACTTTTGCGTGGACAAACGGCGTGACATCCCCTCCGAGGCTGGCAATCTCGCGTACCAGGCTCGAGGAAATATAGGCATACTGCTCGGCCGGCGTCAGAAACAGGGTCTCGATATCCGGCGCCAGGTGGCGGTTCATGCTGGCAAGCTGGAACTCGTACTCGAAATCGGACACCGCGCGCAGGCCACGCAGGATAATCCCGGCATCCCGCTGCCGCGTGAAATCAACCAGCAGGTTATCGAAACTGCATACCTCGACATTATCAATGTGCACCAGCGAGTCACGCGCGAGTGAAACCCGTGTCTCGACGGGAAACGCGGTCTGCTTGTCAGTATTCACAGCTACGGCAACAACAACCTGCTCAAACAGGCGCGAGGCACGCTCCACCAGGTCGGTGTGGCCATTGGTAATCGGATCGAAGGTACCCGGGTAAACAATAGTATCCATACAGCAATTATGACCGATACTGCGGTTTTCGTATAGTAGAGCAGTAGAGTCACGACACTCTGGAGCGCCGTATCAGATGAACTGAAACCTGCCCCGCGGATTTACTGCGATGGGTTTCCCAGTTGGCGGGAAGTTCAGGCTTTATATCATGCGCGGTTTCCAGGTAGACCCACGCTTCATCCGCCAGCCAGCCAGCGGATTCCAGCTGCCCGATGCATCCCGGTAACAGATCCTCGCGGTAAGGGGGATCAAGAAATACAATATCCATTGATTGAGCCTGGCCACCCAGATACCGGCTGCACTCGGCCTGTACGGCACTTACCTGCTGCGCACCCAGGGCCTCGATTTGCTGCTGCAGACTGTCAATGACCTCCGCGTTTTTATCTACCAGTATGACCTCGGCCGCACCGCGCGACGCGGCCTCAAACCCGAGTGCGCCGCTACCGGCAAACAGGTCGAGGCAGTGCGCCCCCCGGATGACCGGGCTGAGCCAGTTGAACAGGGTCTCGCGCACCCGGTCGGGTGTTGGCCGCAAACCGGGAACCGGTGCAAATGGAAGTTTGCGGCCGCGCCAGATACCGGCAATCAGGCGCAACTGGTTTTTCTGCTGGTTTGCTTTCACCGCACAGCATCATCCGGCGTTTCGGGGCAGGCGTCAATGACAGACACTGCAGGTTGGGCTGAACGAAGGTGAAGCCCAACATAAAGTTACTGTTGGGCTTCGCAAGCTCAGTCCAAACTACCCTGCTAATACCCGTTTACGGGATATCGAAACCAGGCCCAGCATACCCGACAGAAACAACAGCAGTGCTGGTGGCAGCGGCACGGCAGCAACTGGCACAGTGCCCGGCGTTGGTATATCCAGTACGACAAAATCGGCAAGGTTGTTATCCGTATCCAGCAACGGGTTGAACCGCGCCAGGCTGCTGCCGGCCGCAGCATCGGGGGCAGCACTGCCCTCACCGGAAAACATCGCGCCGGTGAAATCGCCGTAACCCAGCGCATCCAGCACACCGTTGAGGTCGCGCAACACAATAGAGTCCGGTCCGTTCTGGAAATCGACTTCGGCAACCAGGTCCGAGCCGGCAACCAGCGTCGTGCCGTCCCCGCTGTCATCGCCAATGACGAATATCCCGTCAGCCGGGATCACACCGGACAGGGCAATGCTCCGGTACACCGTGCCATCCGACCCGTTGATGCCTTCCAGCAACAGGTTGTCCAGCACGGTTCCCGGTGCCCCGAGCAGTTCCACGAATACGTTACCGTTATCGGACCCGGTACTGTCATACAGTACTTCGGATAATACGATACTTGCCTGTACCGGGCTCAACAACAACATGCCGGCAAGACCGGCCATTACAAGAAAAGGTGTCCGTTCCCTGGACATAATTACCTCCATGTATATCAGTTATATAAGGAATGCTGTTCAACCACCCGGGATATCCTGTTTCAGGTGCAGCAGATATCCAGGCTTACAGTCTGGCTTTTTGCGATCGGGAAAACAGTCAGCGGACGCTGCAAGAGGTTGTCAGAAAAGACCTGCATAAAATGTAGGTTGGGCTGAACGAATGTGAAGCCCAACAGTATCGGCGCGTTGGGCTTCGCAAGCTCAGCCCAACCTACGGGTACTGCGGTGCGGGTAGTAGGACCCGCGCCCCGCGGGGAAAGGCTTTCCCGGCCGGGGGGCCGGTCCTACAATTTTGTTTATTCTTTACCGTCCCCGCCAACAATGACCGTCACCATTCTGTCCGGATGTACCCGGCGCCGGTAGGCGTCCCTGATCTGTTCACGGCTCACGGCCATGACCTTGTCATTGAAGGTGTCCAGGTAATCCAGCGGCAGCTCGTAGAACCCGATCATGCCGAGGTACTCGACGATCTTGCTGTTGCTGTCGAGACGCAACGGAAAGCCTCCGGTAATATTCTTCTTCGAGGCCGTGAGCTCTTTATCCGATGGCCCGCTGTCATGGAAGTCTTTCAGGATGGTGCGCATGACGTCGAGGGCCTCATCGACCTGGTCGTTGCGTGTCTGTAACCCGAATGTGTATGGACCATCCTGTACCATCGGGGTGAAATAGCTGTTTACACCGTAGGACAGGCCGCGCTTGTCACGCACCTCGATAAACAGCCGTGACACCAGGCCGCTCCCGCCAAGCACGTGATTGCCCACGTAGAGCGGAAAATAATCCGGGTCACCCCGGCGCATGCCGGGCTCACCCATGCGCACGGTAGTCTGGGTGGAGGGATGGTATATACGCTGTTCCACGGCTTGTGTCAGCGGCGGCACGACCGGCGTCCCCGGTGCGGCCTCCCCGGACTGCAGCTTTGCGGTCAACTGGCTGGCGATGCGCTCTGCGCCCTTGCGATCGATATCACCGACAATGGCAATAATCACGTTACGGGCGACATAGTACTTGTTGTAGTAGGCGCGGATATCCTTGCGCGTAATTTTTTTCAGCGACTCCGCGGTACCGATCGGCCGGGTTGCATACGGGTGCTTTCCATAAACAGCCTCATAAAAGCGGCGATCGGCAATACTCGACGGCTGCTGTTCTGCGCGGCGCAGCGCCACCAGCTTGCGCTCGCGTTCACGGTTGACATCGCGTTTGTTGAAATCCGGTTTGCTGACGACCTTGCTCATCAGGTCAATGGCGGGTTCCAGCTGCGCCGGGTCACTCAGACTGCGTAACGATACCCAGGCAGAGTCCCGCAGGGATCCGGTGCTCAGTACCGCACCCAGCCCCTCCAGCCGGTCGGCGATATCATTGGCCGACAGACCCGCTGCACCCTTGTCCAGCAGTCCGCTCGCCAGGTTGGCCAGTCCGGGCTGGCCATCATCATGAGCGCTACCGGCGGCAAACAACATACGGATATCGACCATCGGCAGTTCCGGCGCCGGCACGAAGTACACGCGGGTGCCCTTGTCGGTCTGCCAGTGCTGTATGTCGGGTGCCGCATGCAGCACACCGGCGCACGTCAGCCAGGCCAGCATGGCTGCTGCAGTTACAGGTAATTTAATGCGCATGACCACCTCCCTGCTGCGACTGGCGCGGTTTGCTGCCGTGTTCGATCGGCAGGGGGTCCAGCATGGCAAAGGTGCGGCGGTTTTCGACCAGGTATTTCTTCGCAACCGCCTGCACCTGTCCCGGAGTCACCGCATTGACGAGCTTTACGTAGTCCTCTTCAATACGCCAGTCGAGCCCGACGGACTCCAGCTGGCCGATCTTCATCCCCTGGTAGAACACCGAGTCCTGCTCATAGATATTACCGGCAACCACCTGCGCCTTGACGCGGGCCAGTTCGTCGGCCGTGACCGGTTGCTCCTGCAGGCGTGCAATCTGTTCCAGCAGCGCCTGCTGCAGGTCCTCGACGCTGTGGGAATTCGAGGGGGTACCGTCGAACAGGAACAGGCTCGACTGGCGGTCATACACGTCATAACCTGCTCCCGCACTCGCTGCTACCTGGCTGCCACGGACCAGTTCGCGTGCCAGCCGCGCGCTGTCGCCACCATCGAGAATACCGGCCAGCACTTCCAGCGCGTACGGCTCCCAGTCCTCGGTGGCAGTATTCAGCACCGGCACCTTGTATCCCATGATCAGGTAGGGCACCAGGGCCGGCTGCCGGACGGTGATCCAGCGCGGACCCTCCTGTTCCGGTTCGATCCGTGGCTTGGGCGCAATGATCTGCTCCGGCTTGAGTGGTCCGAAATATTTTTTCGCCAGCTTCAGAACGGCCCCGGGCTCGACATCACCGACCACCACCACGATGGCATTGTTCGGCGCATAAAAGCGCTCGTACCAGGCCTGCAGGTCAGAGAGCTCCATATTCTCCAGATCATCCATCCAGCCGATGGTGGGGATTCGATAGGAACTGCTGGTATAGGCCGTGGCATTGAACTGCTCGTAGGTAAATGACGTGGGCTTGTCCTCGGTGCGCATGCGACGTTCTTCCATTACCACCTTGATCTCCTTCCGGAATTCCTCCTCCGTCAGTTTCAGATTGCGCATCCGGTCCGCCTCCAGCTCGAAACTCACCGGCAGGCGGCTTTTCTCGAGGCTCTGGAAATACGCGGTGTAATCGGTACTGGTGAAGGCGTTCTGGCGGCCGCCGTTCTCCGAAATGATCCGGGAAAACTCACCCGGCGCATGGTTTTTGGTCCCCTTGAACATCATGTGCTCGAGCACATGCGATACCCCGGTAATCCCGTCATGCTCATAACTCGCACCGACCTTGTACCACACCTGCGAGACAACAATCGGCGCCCGGTGGTCCTCTTTCACGATCAGCTTCAGGCCGTTATCCAGCTGATATTCATGCACCTTGCCGGCTGCCAGTACGCCCTGGCAGGCAAACAGCAGGACTCCAATCCATATTCCACGCATGCACATTCTCCGGGATCTCGATAGTTAACCCAAACGGGTATGGGATGATAGGATACCCACCACGCCAATTACCATCACTACGACCCGATTACAGACAATTTCTTTCATGCTTGGTTTCCGTAAAAAGAATGCGCCGCAGGACCAGCAGACTCCGGAGAAGGCCGGCCTGTTTTCCCGCCTCAAATCCGGCCTGGCCCGCACCCGGCACAGCCTGACTGACGGGGTCGCCACGCTGGTACTCGGCAGCAAGGCCATCGATGACGCGCTGCTCGAGGAAATCGAGACATCATTACTGGTTGCGGATGTCGGCGTCGATGCCACCCGCGAGATCATCGACGACCTGACGCAGCGCATCTCCCGCAAGGAACTCGGGGATGCCGAAGCGCTGATGCAGGCCCTGCACGACGACATGCAGGCGATCCTGGCGCCCTGCAGCATACCGCTCACAATTCCGGAAACCGGGAAACCTTACGTCATCCTGATGGTCGGCATCAACGGCGCCGGCAAGACCACCACCATCGGCAAACTGACCCGCCGCCTGAAGGACCAGGGACTGCAGCCCATGCTGGCCGCCGGCGACACCTTCCGCGCGGCCGCTGTTGAACAACTGCAGACCTGGGGCGACCGCAACGATGTCCCGGTCATCGCCCAGCACCAGGGCGCGGATGCCGCCTCGGTCATCTATGATGCCCTGCAGTCAGCGCAGGCGCGCAACATGGATGTGCTGATTGCCGATACCGCCGGGCGTCTGCACACCCAGTCGAACCTGATGGAAGAGCTGGTCAAGATCAAGCGGGTGCTGGGCAAGCTGGATGCGGATGCACCCCACGAGATAATGCTGGTCGTGGATGCCGGCACCGGCCAGAACGCACTCAACCAGGCACAGCAGTTCAACGAGGCACTGGGACTGACCGGGATTACCCTGACCAAGCTCGACGGCACCGCCAGGGGTGGCATCGTGTTCGCGATTGCAAAACAGCTCGGCATTCCGATCCGTTTTGTCGGTGTCGGCGAAAGCATCGAGAATTTACGCGAGTTCGATGCAAAGGATTTCGTGGATGCCTTGTTTGCGAGGGAAGACTAGGAATACCGTAGCCCGGATGCAGCACAGCGGAATCCGGGAAGTATGCTGGCCAGAGATCCCGGATTCCGGCCTGCGACCTCCATCCGGGCTACAAACGATTTCATGATCCGATTCGACAACGTCAGCAAGCGCTACCCGGGCGGGTTCGAGGCGCTGAACAACATCAGCCTCGAACTGGAGGATGGCGCCATGGCCTTTGTAACCGGGCATTCGGGTGCCGGCAAGAGCACCCTGCTGAAACTGATTGCCCTGATCGAACGCACCACGCGGGGGCAAGTCCATGTCAACGGGCAGAACGTCACCAGCATCAGCCGGCGCCGCATCCCGTTTATCCGCCGCAGGATCGGGTTTATCTTCCAGGACCACAACCTGCTGTTTGACCGGACAGTATTCGACAATGTCGCCCTGCCGCTGGTAATCGCCGGCTACCGGCACCAGGAAACCGGACGCCGCGTCCGTGCCGCGCTGGACAAGCTCGGCCTGCTCAGCAAGGAGCGCATGTACCCGATCACCCTTTCGGGTGGCGAGCAGCAGCGTGTCGGCATTGCCCGCGCGGTGGTCAACAAACCGTTGCTGCTGCTGGCAGACGAACCCACCGGCAATCTTGACCCGGCCCTGTCGCTCGAGATCATGGAGCTGTTCGAACAGTTTAACGAGGTCGGCGTGACCGTCCTCATCGCCAGTCATGACACGGGCCTGCTCGACCAGCTTGGCTACCCGGTCATCACCCTGGACCACGGCCGCCTGGCCGGCGCCGGGCAACAGTCCGCATGAAACGCACCCGGCATAACCGGCACCAGTCGACGCATCACTGGAGCGCGACGCTGCGCCGGATGTTGTCTCCACGCACCTGGCTGGCACGCCATGCACAGGTGGCACTGGACAGCCTGGGACGCCTGTATCGCAACCCGCTCGCTACCCTGATGACGGCCGCCGTAATTGGCATCGCCCTGGCCATGCCTGCCTGCCTGTACCTGCTATTAAACAATATGGACCGTCTCAGCGGCGCCTGGGACGGGCAGGCCGGCGTATCGGTATTCCTGAAAGATACGCTGCCGGTAGCGGCGGCCGGCAAGCTGGCCAGTCGCGTTCGCGGCTGGCCGGAAGTCGCCGAGGTAACGCTGGTGACGCCGGAGCAGGCGCTGGAGGAATTCCGGCAACGCTCGGGATTTGCCGACGTGCTCGATACCCTGGACGAGAACCCGTTGCCGGCCGTGCTGCTGGTACTGCCTGCACCGGAGCAGTCGGATCCGCAGTCGGCGGCCAACCTGCAGAACAAGCTGCAGGCGCTGCCGGAGACCGAACAGGCGCAGCTGGACCTGCAATGGGTGCAGCGGCTGACGGCCATGCTGGCACTGGCGCAGCGCGGTGTGCTGCTGATCAGTGCCTTGCTGGCACTGGCGGTGCTGCTGGTGGTCGGGAATACCATCCGCCTGGAGATCCAGGGCCGGCGCGAGGAAATCGTCGTCACCCGGCTGATCGGTGCAACCGACGGGTTTATCCGGCGACCGTTCCTGTACAGCGGGACGTGGTATGGCGTCATCGGGGCCCTGCTCGCCTGGCTGCTGGTGGAGACTGGTTTCTGGCTGCTCGCTTCCCCGGTCCGGCAGCTGGCGGACCTGTACCAGAGCAGCTTCCAGCTGCAGACCCTGCCGGTGCTGCTGCTGTTTGGGTTACTGGCCGGCGGCATCCTGCTGGGGCTGCTGGGCTCCTGGATTGCCGTGGGGAGACACCTCGGCACGATTGAGCCGGGCTGATCCTGGTGGACCATCAGGTTAACCGTCGGACTTGAAGCATAGCCCGGATGCAGCGCAGCGGAATCCGGGCTACAGGCTCACGGGAATCTCGCTAACCTGCCGGGATTCATGAAACTTTTCAGCAGATTGGCACTCTATGGGTAGGAGTGCTAAAATTAGTCACAACTGATATAGGGATACTGCCCCATGACACAGAACCTGGTTGTTAAAAATCAAATGCTTGCGCTGCCGTTGGCCACTGGCAACCTGGACCAGTACATCCAGGCGGCCTTCAGCATCCCGGTACTCAGCGCCGCGGAAGAACGCAGCCTGGCCAAACGCCTGCAAGGCGAAAACGACCTGGACGCGGCCCGCCAGCTGGTGATGGCGCACCTGCGCTTCGTGGTCCGCATTGCCCGTGGCTACAACGGCTATGGCCTGGCACTCGGCGACCTGATCCAGGAAGGCAATATCGGTCTCATGAAGGCGGTCAAGCGCTTTGACCCCGACGTTGGCGTCCGGCTGGTATCGTTTGCCGTGCACTGGGTGCGTGCCGAGATGCACGAATTCATCCTGCGCAACTGGCGCATCGTCAAGGTCGCCACCACCAAGGCGCAACGCAAGCTGTTCTTCAACCTGCGCAGCAAAAAGCAGCGCCTTGGCTGGATGAACCGTGACGAGGTCAACGCGATCGCGGAAGATCTCGGCGTCAAGCCGGAGACCGTACTGGAAATGGAGTCACGCCTCAGCGGACATGACATCAGCTATGACCTGACCGCGAGCGACGATGACGAGGAATCGCGGCATTTCGCACCGGCTGCCTACCTGACGGATGAGAGCAACGATCCGGCCCTGACGGTAGAACAGAATGACTGGAACCACCGGGCCAGCAGTGACCTGCAGGCCGCCCTGGTAACGCTCGATGACCGCAGCCGCGAGATCCTCGCGGCGCGCTGGCTGACCGATGACAAGGCCACCCTGCATGAGCTGGCCGCACGTTACGGGATCTCTGCCGAACGCATTCGCCAACTGGAGAAAAACGCGATCGGCAAACTGAAGAAGACCATGATCGCCTGACTGGTTTCAGTCCTTGCACACAGTAACGGCCCTGCAGGGCCGTTTTTTTGCCTGAAACCGCAGGTTGGTGCTGAGCGTAGCGAAGCCCAACAGGCCGCTGCGAATACCTTCACAGCCGCCGCCAGGCCACCTGCCCGCACTCCGGTCAACCGTCATTGGCAAACACCGCGTCGTGTTGGGCTTCGCTGC
>QIFB01000204.1 GCA_003230545.1 Gammaproteobacteria bacterium
TCCAGGGATGGACTTGCAGCGTTCCCTGACATGGGCTTCTACCGAAGACACCGGATGCACGCTCGACAGATGCAGTCTGCTCGATCAGGAGGAGGTACCAACCGGCAACCGGGGACCTCCCCCTGCTACAGAAATATGCCTTTCAGGATAAAGAAAAACAGTGCGGCAAGCGCGGCGCCAATCGGCAGTGTCACCACCCAGGAGATAATAATATTACCAATAACCCGAAGATCAATGGCGCCGATGCCCCGCGCAAGACCGACGCCGATAACCGCGCCCACTGCAATGTGCGTCGTTGATACCGGCAGTCCGGTACGCGACGCGAGCACGACCGTGGCAGCGGCCGCCAGTTCTGCGCAGTAACCCCGGCTGGGGGTCAACTGGGTAATTTGTTTCCCGATGGTCTTCATGACCCGGTAGCCCATGGTTGCCAGGCCGACCACGATCCCGGCACCACCGAGGACCAGGATCCACAGGGGTAACGAAGAGTCCTGTGCAACCTCCCCACCTGATTGCACAATACTGACAACGGCCGCAAGTGGCCCGATACCATTGGCAACATCATTTGACCCGTGTGCGAATGCCATGGCACAGGCGGTAAACAGCATCATGGGGATAAACACTTTTTCCACACTGGCAAAATGAAATTTCCGGTCTGCCTCGGGGTCGATTGTTACGCGCCTGACAAGAAGCCAGCCGATAAATGCGGTACCCGTTCCGAAAAACAGTGCGGCGATAAAACTCATGCCGGGCGACAGTTCGATATCCAGGTGTTTCAGTCCCTTGAACAGGGTAACCAGCGAGATAATAAACCCGACGAGGAAGATATAGGCGGGCGCCCAGCGCTTGGCGTTCCGGAACGGGTTATCGGTATTCAGGATCAGGCGATGAATACTCATCATTAGCAGGAACGCAAGGATCCCGCCCAGCAGCGGTGACACCACCCAGCTCGCCGCGATCAGTGTCACCTTGCCCCACTCGACGGCATCGACACCGATGCCGGCCAGCGCAAAGCCGATCACGGCACCGATAATTGAATGGGTCGTCGACACCGGCCAGCCCCGGGACGAGGCAATCATCAACCAGACGCCCGCTGCCAGCAGTGCAGCGAGCATGCCCAGGACCAGTATTTCGGGGTTAGCGACAATTGACGCAGGATCGATAATGCCCTTGCGGATGGTCTTGGTAACATTGCCACCGGCAATAAAAGCACCGGCAAATTCAAAAATGGCGGCAATCAGGATCGCCTGCTTGACCGTAATGGCGCCGGAACCCACCGATGTACCCATGGCATTGGCCACATCGTTGGCGCCGATGCCCCAGGTCATGTACAGGCCGAAGATCACTGCCAGGACAATAAAAACATGCCCGTAGTCAGAAATAATTTCCAATGAATACCCCCGGTATCAGATCGTATCTTGCTAATTACGGTTAGCGGGCAATGAGCAGCCGCAGCCGGTCTCCTACTTTCTCGGCGTAGTCAGCAAGATCACCAACCCACTCGATGAGCTGGTACCACATCATGACAGAAACCGGCTTGATCTCATCCTCATGCTCAAACAGGCGACGCGCCAGTTGCAGACCAAGCTCATCGGTTTCATCTTCAATCAGGTTCAGCCTGCTTACCATGTCCTCGACACGCGTTGCTTCACGTCCGCGAAAACCCATCTCCAGCAGCTCGTCAAGTTCCTCGATAATTTTTGCCGATTCATCGCATACATCGACGCAGCGCCGTGCCAGCGCCAGCATCGGTTCCTGCATGAATTCCGGGAACCCCATCGGACGCTCAACCAGCAAACCGGCGATGTCCTGGGCAGTATCGGCAATTGAATCCTGCATTTGCAGGACCTCCAGAAGATCACGCCGGTCCACCGGCATGAACAGACTTTTTGGCAAATGACCGCGCAGGTCATTCTTGATTCTGTCGGCTTCTCCCTCGTGCGCAAAGATCCTGTCCTTGATGGCATTAACGCGCGCATCGTCGCCTTCACTCAGCGCCTCGAACAGGGGTGGAATCTCGTGTACGCACTCCTGAACAGCACGCATATGCTGCTGCAGGAAAGTAAACGGTGACTTGCTGAACAGGCTTGCAAATGGATTGGTGGTTGGCATGGTGGTTACCCTCCGGGGTCCCCGCATTGCTGAAAATGCGAGCGCATTATACAAGACTGGACTTGGTACCACAGTATCAATACGGTGGCCTGGATTTCGCTCCGGACAGCAGCTAAAGGAATATCATGAATTATGTCGTATCTATTTGTTTGTTCAATCTTTCCCTCCATTTTTCAATACCGCCTCCAGCCGGTTGCACAGGGTTTTAAGGACCTTGATCCGGGCGAAATGTTTGTCGTTGCCTTCGACGATTGTCCAGGGTGCAGCCTGCATGCTGGTATGCTCGACGATGTCGTTGACTGCCTGCCCGTACGCGTCTGATTTTTCACGGTTCCGCCAGTCTTCACCCGTCAGCTTCCAGCTCTTGTACGGAATCAGCTCGCGCGCCTTGAAGCGTTCCAGTTGCTCCTCACTGTCTATATGCACCCAGTATTTCACCAGCAGGATGCCGTGCTCCGTCAGCTGCTCTTCGAACTCGTTGATTTCGGCATAGGCCCGCCGCCACTCATCCTCGGCTGCAAACCCTTCAACCCTTTCTACCAGCACACGCCCGTACCAGCTGCGGTCAAAAATCGTGACCCGGCCGGCCCGGGAAAGCTGCCGCCAGAAACGCCACAGATAGTGCTGTGCCCGTTCCTCGTCCGTCGGTGCAGCAATCGGAATGACCTCATAGTGGCGCGCATCCAGTGCAGCGGTAATGCGGCGTATCGCACCGCCCTTGCCGGCGGCATCCGGACCCTCGAACAGCAGGATGGTGGAAAGTTTCTTTTTCAGCGCCTTTCGATGCAGGCGGTTCAGTTTTCCCTGCCATTCTCCAAGTTGTTCACGGTAGTCCTTCCTTGAAAGTGTCAGGCTCATGTCCAGCCCGGACAGTACCGTAGCCGGGGATGGTTCCCCCGGGTCAGTGGCCGGTGGAGGTGATGCCAGCACTTCCCTCAGCTTCTGCCGTGCCGAGAATTCGTCTGCATGCTTGCGGATGGCGTCACGGATTGTCGTACCGACAGTCAGACTCCGGTAATTCGGGTCAACACCTTCCACAATGTTCCAGGGAGCCCGACCGGTACTGGTACGCATAATCGCCCTTTCTACCACCGCTTCAATCTCGTCGTACCTGCGCCAGTGGTCCCAGTCCTGCCGGGTGACACGCCATTTGGTCAGGGGATCCTTTTCGAGCTTTTTGAAGCTCTTCTTCTGCTCGGCCCTGCTTAAATGCAGCCAGAACTTGATGATCAGCGCACCGCCCTCCGTCAGCGCCTCCTCGAATGCATGGCAACGCATCAACCGGTCATCGAAGGTGGCTGCACTGTCCTTTTCATACAACCGGTCATGTACCGGGCCGGCATACCAGGCATACTGGTACAGGCCGATGCGTCCCTTTGGTGGCAGGTCTCGCCAGAAGCGCCAGTATTCCGGTCGTTCCTGCTCCTCTTCAGAAGGCTTGTCGTAGGCGCGGGTCAGCAACAGTCGCGGATCCATCCACTCGTTCAGCAGATTGACGGTCTCGCCCTTGCCCGCCCCATCGACTCCGGCGCACAAAACAATCACCGGAAACTCGCCTGCCTCAACGAGGTTTGCCTGCGCCTCCAGCAATTCCTGTCTCAGCACCGGTTCCCGCTGCCGGTATTCACTTTTCGGAATCTTCTGGCCCAGCTCTGCGGTTCTGAACATATCCTGGCTCCCGGACTAATTTGAATATTACCACTGCTGCTGCATTGCGTTTCTGAAGCAATAATACGTTATGATTCAATACTGGCACCAGCTAACAGATACAGATAACAGGCAACCCGACTCATGGCAAAGATTCTGGTAGAAGACCAGGAAGACCAGACCAGTATTCCGTTCCTGCGCGGGATCCTGATCCGGTCGTTGCAGGATGCCGGTATTGTATTTAAAGATGCCTATGAACTGTCAACAGCCGTCCGTACCCGCCTCGACAAGGCAAAAACGATCCGACTGACATCGATAGAATTACGCGAACTGGTGATTGCGGAGCTGACTGCCTCAACAGATCCGGAAACAGTTATTCGTTACAAGCAAAAGAAAACACCGATCGTCATCCATGTGGAACAGCGTGACGGCCAGTTGATCCCGTTTTCCCGGCTGGAATACCAGCACCAGCTGGAGAATATCGGAATTGAAGGTGATGAGGCCGCCGCCGTTGTGGGGACTGTCTACAAGCACCTGCTGGATCGCCACATAGAGCTGATCACCTCCAGGCGACTTGGTGAACTCACCTACCGGTACCTGCGACACGCCCATGAACTCGGGCCGGCCGTTGCCAAACGCTGGCTTATCTGGCGTGACTTTATCAATAGTGGCAGACCCCTGATCTACCTGATCGGAGGAACGGCCGGTAGCGGTAAAAGCACCATCGCCTCCATGCTTGCCAGTCGACTGGAGATCGTTCGCACCCAGTCAACCGACATGCTGCGGGAAGTCATGCGCACCATGGTCCCCGAACAACTGTTGCCGGTGCTGCATGAATCCTCGTTCACAGCCTGGTCCGCCCTGCCGGAACAAAGGCATGACCCGGAGAAGACTGCCGAAAGTTCGCTGATCGATGGTTACCTTACCCAGGCAAACCTGCTGTCCGTTGCCATTGAAGCGGTGATCCAGCGCGGTCTGCGTGAACGGGTATCACTGATACTCGAGGGTGTACATATTCACCCGCTACTGATCAGCAAGCTGGAAGCCGACAGCGATGCAGTTGTCATCCCGATTATGGTCAGCGTCCTGAAACGCAAGCGCCTGCAGCGGCAAATCCGCGGACGCGGTACCGATGTCCCGCAACGCCGTGCAGAACGCTATCTCAAGCACTTCGAGGATATCTGGCGCCTGCAATCCTACCTGTTGTCAGAGGCAGACAGCACCAACATGTCCATCGTCATCAATGAAGACCGCGACAAGGTATTCCGGGAAGTGATGCGCATCACCATTGACGTGCTGGCGAAAGATTTCACCGGCACGTCGAAAACCGTTTTTTCATGAAACGCAAGGGCATAATGATCATACTCGACGGGCTGGGCGACCGGCCCGTTGCTGCACTGGGTGGTGCCACCCCGCTGGAAGCAGCCAGCACGCCCAACATGGATAAAATGGTTGCTGCCGGACGTTGCGGGCTGGTGGATACGCTCTACCCGGGCGTCCCGGTCGATACCCATACCGGTGCCGGTATCCTGCTCGGACTGAAACCCGGGGACGCGCTTCACCTGCCCCGGGGACCGGTCGAGGCGGCCGGGACCGGGTTGCCGATCATGCCGGGTGAAATTGCCCTGCGCTGCAACTTTGCTACCCTCGAGACACATGGCCGGCAACTGCACATTATTGACCGGCGTGCCGGCCGTATCAGTGAAGGGACGCAGGAACTGGCCGAGGTACTGCAGGATATCTCCCTGGATGACGGTTTCACGGCCAGTATCCGTACGGCCACCGGCCACCGGGCCGTACTGCGGCTGTCGGGACCCGGGCCCCTGCCGGAAATCAGCGATACCGACCCGGGTTCCGGTGCCGAGCCCTGTCCGGTCGTGAGCAGTCACTCGCTGGATGCACTCAACCCGCTGGGAGAAGCGGCTGCAGCCGCCCTCAACCGGTTTATCCGCGAGGCCCACGAGCGCCTCGACCGTCACCCGCTGAACCAGCAGCGCCGGCAGCAGGGAAAACCGCCGGCCAACGGTATCCTGACACGCGGCGCCGGTACCATCGGCAGCCTTCACAACATTATTCACCATCTCGGATTGCCTGCTGCCGTCGTTGCCGGCGAACGTACCCTGGTCGGCCTGGCCAACCTGTTCAATTTCACCCCCGTCTCGCAGCCCGGGTTCACCTCCATGCCGGATACCGACCTGGCCGGCAAGGTCACTGCATCGCTGGCAGCCCTTGATGAACACGAGATCGTGTTCCTGCACATCAAGATCCCTGACATCCATGCACATGACAAGAACCCCGGTGGCAAGCAGGAATCACTGGAACGTATCGATAATGCGTTGTTACCGTTGCTGCGCGAAGATGTTGTGGTCGGGATAACTGCCGATCACACGACTGACAGCAATACCGGGCGTCATTGCGGAGACCCGGTACCCTCGCTGGTCTGTTCCGCCAGCGGCCGCAGGGACCGCTGCAGTGAGTTCGGGGAAATCCATTGCCAGGGCGGCGGCCTCGGCAGAATATCCGGAAGTGCGTTTCTGCTGACCATGCTGGATGAAATGGAATGCCTGCAGAACTACCAGACCGCGGACAGCGCTTACTTTATCTAATAAAAGGCTTTTCCCCTGATCGAGTGGGTTGCACCTTTCGAGCGTGCATCCGCCGCTCGTGGCGGATTGCATGACGCGAAAGCCTGCGCGGGGATGACGGTGGGGGTGTTCAGTCTTCGAACGGATGCCGCAGGACAATGGTCTCGGCCCGGTCCGGGCCGGTGGATATAATATCGATGGGGACACCGCAAAGCTCCTCGATACGGCCCAGATAATCCTGCGCCGCCCGCGGCAGGTCGGCCTTGTCGCGGACACCCACGGTAGACTCCGACCAGCCGGGCATTTCGATGTATTCCGGCTCACACTGCTCGATCAGGTCCGCACCGACCGGCAGTGCATCCCTGGACTTACCGTTCCGGCGGTAGGCAGTACAAATCTTCAGTGTTTCCAGGCCATCGAGCACATCCAGCTTGGTTATGCACATGCCGGTCACGCTGTTGATGGCCAGCGAGCGCCGCAAGGCAACGCTATCCAGCCAGCCGCAGCGCCGCTGGCGGCCGGTGGTGGCACCGAATTCATGCCCCTTCTCCCCGAGGTGCCGGCCATCCTCATCAAACAGTTCCGTCGGGAACGGCCCGGCACCGACGCGCGTGGTGTAGGCCTTGACGATACCGAGCACGTAATCCAGGTCACGCGGCCCCACCCCGCTGCCGCTGGCAGCGCCACCCGCGGTGGTGGTTGACGATGTCACATACGGGTAGGTGCCGTGGTCGATATCCAGCAAGGCCCCCTGGGCGCCCTCGAACATGATGCTCTCGCCGCGCTTGCGCATGGCATGCAGCATGCCGGGAATATCGGCGACCAGTGGCGCAATCTGTTCGCCCTGCGCCAGCGCCTCGTCGAGCACCTGCCGGTAGTCCACCGGGTCTGTCTTGAAATAGTGTTGCAGGGCATGGTTGTGATAGTCCATCACCTCGTGCAGGCGCACTGTAAAGTGGTCCGGGTCCAGCAGTTCACCGAGGCGCAGGCCGCGCCGGGAGACCTTGTCTTCATAGGCCGGTCCAATCCCGCGGCCGGTGGTGCCGATGGCCTGCTTGCCACGGGCCGCCTCGCGCGCCTGGTCAAGGGCAATGTGATACGGCAGGATCAACGGGCAGGACTCGCTGATACGCAGGCGCTCGCGGGCCGGTATGCCGCTCGCCTCCAGCATGGCCAGTTCTTCCAGCAACGCGGATGGTGACAGCACCACGCCGTTGCCAATCAGGCACTGGACATTGTCACGCAGGATGCCGGACGGAATCAGGTGCAACACGGTCTGCTTGCCGTCGATGACGAGGGTGTGTCCGGCATTGTGACCGCCCTGGAAGCGTACCACTGCCGCAGCCTGGTCGGTCAGCAGGTCAACCACCTTGCCCTTGCCTTCATCGCCCCACTGGGTACCGATGACAACCACGTTCTTGCCCATGAGATCTGTTCTCTTGTCTGGATTAAATGATCAAACCTGTAACTTGTTCGTCATTGCGAGGAGCACAGCGACGAAGCAATCTACAAGGTGCTGATTTTCGATTCAGGAGATTGCTTTGCTACGCTCGCAATGACTTCATTTACAATACATCAGGGGTTACCGGGATAGATACCCGGGCGTTACACGGAAGCCACGACCCAGTTGCCGGCCTGTTTTTCCAGGATGCGTTCACAACCCTGTGCTGCTGCATCGCCCTGCTGGCCCGGTAGTTCGAACACCACGCGCTCCCCGGTGTCACGCAAGCGGTCAACCGCTGCCTGCAGGTCCGGATCGGCGTCTGCCGGCGCCAGGATGGTGCCCGCGGCGGCTCCCGGATCACGCGGACTCAGGTCCATCAGGGTCTTGAGGTCCATACTGAACCCGGTCGCGGCGCGTGCCCGCCCGAACACCTTGCCAATGGCGTCGTAACGACCACCACGGGCAACCTCCTGGCCGCGACCCGGAACAAAGACGGCAAACACCATGCCGGTGTGAAACCCGTAACCGCGCAGTTCGGCCAGGTCAAAGAACAGCCGGGTACTGCCGGCACGCTGCTGCATGGCCGTGGCAATGGCCTTCAGGTTATCGAGTGCCGCCATGACCGCCGTGCCGGCACCGGCAAGACGTGTGCGCGCGATTTCCAGTATCTCCTGCCCGCCGTTCAGCTCTGCCAGTACCGCCAGCCTTCCGCATTGTTCCGCACTCGCCCCGCTGGTATCCAGTATCTCGCGGATATCCGTGACAGCCTTGCGCTGCAGGGCCTCGAACAGGGCAACCTCCAGGCGCCCGTCAAGACCCGCCTCGGCCGCGAGACTGCGATAAATACCGACATGCCCGAGATCGACATGCACATCGCTGACCTGCATCAGGCCCAGCGACTCCAGCACCAGCGAAAGTATCTCGACATCACTCTCGATGCCCTCATGACCGAACAGCTCGGCGCCCATCTGCAAGGGACTGCGCGAACCGGCAAACCCGTCCGGCCGGGTACGCAATACCGTACCCATGTAACACAACCGGGTCGGCGCCTCGCGCCGGTGGGCATGTGCGTCAATACGGGCGGCCTGCGGTGTCATGTCGGCACGCACGCCCAGCATGCGCCCGGTCAGCTGGTCTGTCAGCTTGAAGGTCTGCAGGTCCAGGTCATTGCCGGTACCGGTCAACAGGGATTCCAGGTACTCGATAAACGGCGGCATGATCAGCTCGTAGCCCCAGCTGCTGAACAGGTCGAGCAGTTCGCGGCGCGCACACTCCAGTCGCCACGCCGTCGGCGGTAAAACTTCCTCGATACCTTCCGGTAACAGCCACTTGTCTTTATTGCTCATGCTTGCTGATTAACGCCGGTTTTATCTCACCACGTACAGCATGATCACACCGAACACCATACTCACTAACCCGGTTATACGCAGGATTCTGTCGTCCATGTGTGAAACTGTCTCCAGCATGTTCCGCACTAACTGCGGATTGACAAACGGCACAATTCCCTCGATCACCAGCACCAGGGCCAGAGCAGTCAGCAGATCGCTCCAGTTCAGGTCCATTGACAAAAAAAGCCGGGCGCATGCCCGGGTGTGTGACTGGAATCCACCTGAAACCTCTCAAACCCGGAGACAAGACACCGAGACGCTCGGGCAGCTACTTCGTGCCGATATTGCTGTTGAAATATTTAAAGAACTCGGAATCGGGCTGCAGCACCAGCACATCCTGCTTGCTGCTCAGGGCATCCCGGTAGGCATTCATGCTGCGGTAGAATGCATAGAATTCCTCGTCCTCTTCGTAGGCATTTGCGTAGATCTCGGTAGCCAGCGCATCGCCTTCACCGCGGATTGTTTCCGCGTCGCGCTGTGCCTCGGCCAGGAGCACCGTGCGTTCCCTCTCGGCCACGGCCCGGATACCCTTGGCACTCTCTTCACCCTTTGCGCGGTGCTCCGAAGCAACCCGTGCACGCTCCGCACGCATGCGCTGAAACACGGCATCGCGCACATCTTCCGGCAGCTCGATCTGCTTGATGCGGACATCGATGATCTCGATACCGAATTGCTGGACCTGCTCGTTGCCTTTGACCGTCAGGCTGTCCATCATTTCTGCACGCTCACCGGAGACCACCTGCGTAATGGTGCGATTTTCAAACTCCAGTTGCAGGCCGTTCTTGATAATCTGCAACAGGCGCAGTGACGCCTGGCGCTCATCACCGGCAAAGGCCGTGTAATACGTCGCCGGGTCCTGGATACGCCACTTGATGAAGAAATCCACCGACACGTTCTTTTTCTCGCCGGTCAGGAACCGTTCCGGCCGCGTGTCCAGCGTCAGGATACGCTTGTCGAACTTGCGGACATTATTGATAAACACCGGTTTCATGAAATGCAGGCCGGGCTCGTATTCAGAATCGATAATTTTGCCGAGCTGGAACTTGATAGCCACCTGTCTCTCGTCGACGATAAAAAAAGAGGTCGCCAGAACCAGCAGGCCGATCCCGCCCAGTACCATGAGTAGTCTGCTTGCAGTCATTAGCGTGTCCCTCCTTCACGGTTCGATGTACGCCGGCGCGGCGCCTGTTGCGTCTCCCCGGCAGGCCCGCCGCGAACCTGTGGTCCGCCGGAAGGCGGCAGGTTGTAACCGGAGGGTGTCTCCATCAACTTGTCCAGCGGAATATACATCAGGTTGTTACCGCCCTCGACTTGCATGAGCACCTTGCTGGTATTTGCCAGCACGGTTTCCATGGTTTCCAGGTACAGGCGCTTGCGGGTCACTTCCGGCGCTTTTTTATATTCCTTGAGGGTCTGCAGGAAGCGGCTGGTTTCACCTTCCGCGCGGGCAACCACCTGATCACGGTAGGCGCCAGCCTGTTCGCGCAGGCGCTTGGCATCACCACGCGCCTTCGGCACGATGTCCCGCGCATAGGCCTCAGCCTGGTTCTTGAAGCGAACCTCGTCTTCCTGGGCCTTGATGGCGTCCTCGAAGGCACCCTGCACCTCTTCCGGCGGCTGCGGGTCCTGCAGATTAACACTGGTCAGCAGCAGGCCGGTCTTGTAGCGGTCCAGAATCGTCTGAATCAGGGTATCCGTCTGCGCCACGATGGCACCACGCCCGCCTGACAGGAATTCATCCATGGAGATGCCGCCGATGACCTCGCGCAGCGCACTCTCGGTCGCCTCCTGCAGGGTGTAATCCGGGTCCCGCGTCTGGAACAGGTAGTCCCGGGCATCCTTGACACGGTACTGCACGGCCAGTTCAACCTGGATGATGTTCTCATCCTTGGTCAGCATCCTGGCGCGGTGACTAATGGTGCGCAGCTCGTCCACGTTGACCTTTTCCACGGTGTCGATAAAGCGCGGATACCAGTGCGGGCCCGGACCGGTAAGGTCATTGTACGCACCAAGACGCAGCACCACACCACGCTCCGCCGGTTCGATAATATAGATACCGGACAATGCCCAGGTGACCAGCAACACGATGCCGATCAGTGACACACTGAACGGATTGCCACGACCGGACCCGGTACCGGAACCTGCGCCGCCACGCCCGCCCATAAACCGGTTCACCTTGTCACGCAGCTTGCGCACCACTTCATCCAGGTCAGGCGGGCCCTCACTGCCGCCGCGCCCTCCCCAGGGATCCCGTTTATCACCACCCGGTTCATTCCACGCCATATACCACTCCAGTCTCAGATTCAGTTCACTGCCCGCCCGGAAACCCCGGCACAGGCCACAAGGGGTTAATTTTAAGAAGCTTGAGCGGCCGCCGCAACTGAATCGGCCGCTTCGAAGGGATGAAATTGACAGGCACCGCCTGATTCACGCACCAGTTTGTCGATATTGCGCTGCGCCATGGTGACTTCCAGCCACCAGTACCCCTGTGCATCGACCTGCTCCGAAATGACCTGGCCGATACCGTACAGGGATGAGCGCGTGCGCCCGGCTTCCGGCCCCATATGCAGCCAGCCGTGCACCTGCCGGCCATGGAAGAATTCACCCATGGCGCCGGCCAGCAGGTCCAGTCCCGCCCCGGACACCGCAGATACCCAGACCTTGACCGTGCCAGTGTCCGGGTTTTTTTCAATCCGGGGTTCCAGCCTGCCAGTGTCGATCTTGTTATAGACAATCAGCTGGGGCACATCCGCGGCGCCAATCTCCCGCAGCACCTCGTCAACCTGGGCCTTGCGCGCCTGCCGGTCGGTATCCTGCACATCAACCACGTGCAGCAACAGGTCGGCCTGGCGGGTCTCCTCCAGCGTGGCCCGGAAGGCGGCCACCAGGTCATGCGGGAGGTGCCGGATGAAACCGACAGTATCCGCCAGCACCAGTGTGCCCACCCCCGGCAGATCAATACGGCGCAGTGTCGGGTCCAGGGTGGCAAACAGCTGGTCGGCCACGTAAGCATGTGCGCCAGTGATGGTGTTGAACAGCGTGGACTTGCCGGCATTGGTGTAGCCGACCAGCGATACCGTCGGGACCTCGGCACGGTTCCTGGCACGCCGGCCCTGGTTGCGCTGACGATCCACTTTCTCAAGGCGCTTGTTGATCATCTTGATCCGGGCATTGAGCATGCGCCGATCGGATTCCAGCTGGGTTTCGCCTGGACCACGCAGGCCGATACCGCCCTTCTGGCGCTCCAGATGGGTCCAGCCACGCACCAGCCGGGTCGACAGGTGGCGCAGCTGCGCCAGTTCGACCTGCAGCTTGCCTTCGAACGACCGCGCCCGCTGGGCAAAGATGTCGAGGATCAGGCCGGTCCTTGCGACCACACGGCAGGAAAACATCTGTTCCAGGTTACGCTCCTGGCTGGGACTCAGGGCATGGTTGAAAATAACGAGGTCCGCCTGGTGTTGCTGCACCGCGCCGTGAATTTCTTCCGCCTTGCCCTTGCCGACAAACAGCCGGGGCTCGGGTGCGGTGCGGGTTGCGGTGATGGTTGCAACCGGTAACGCGCCCGCGGAGCAAACGAGATCTGTGAATTCCTGCAGGTCCTCCGAATTCGTACCGGAGGGAAAGTTCACATGGACCAGGATGGCCCGCTCACCGCTATCGGGGCGTTCGAACAATCAGACACCCCGTTACGGTGTTGTTGAAATCAGGCATTACCGGGTTCCGGGTCATTGTTTTCCTGCCCGCCATCCGAGCCGGCAAAGTGCACATTGCGTGCCGGAACCACCGTCGAAATGGCATGCTTGTAAACCATCTGGCTGACCGCGTTCTTGAGTAGTACAACAAACTGGTCAAATGATTCGATCTGGCCCTGCAGCTTGATGCCATTGACCAGATATATGGACACCGGGACTCGTTCCTTGCGAAGCGCATTCAGAAATGGGTCTTGCAAAGATTGCCCTCTATTCATGTCATTTCTCCTTTTTCTCGTGCCGTAAACCAAAACTGTTCTCCCTCTGACTGGCGCTTGCCAATATCCGTCTGGGCATTGACCGGTATTATTACTAAAATTTAAGCACAATCACAGGGTTATTTTCGTTGCTTGAGACAACACTCCAGATGCCCGGCGATCTCATCGACGACCGCATCATCTTCGGCCGCAAACCAGCGCGCATTTTCCTCGCGCCGCAGCCAGGTCAGCTGGCGCTTGGCATATTGCCGGGTGGCCACTATAGCCTGATTCACCATCTCCTCATAGCTCAGCCCGCCGGCAAGATAGTCCCGCACCTGCCGGTAGCCGACCGCCCGCATTGCGGGTAATTCGGCAGCGAGGTCACCGCGTCCGACCAGCCCCCTGACCTCGTCCACGAACCCGGCGTCCAGCATTGCCCGGAAGCGCTGCTCGACCCGTAGCTGCATGTGCGCCCGATCCTCCGGGGCGAGGATGATCTTGATCAGGCGCCAGGGTAACGGCGGCTCGCGGCCCTGTTCGTGAAAATCACTCAAAGGTTGCCCGGTTAGCTGGAAGACTTCCAGTGCCCGCTGGATCCGCTGGGGATCGTTGCTGTGGATGCGTGCCGCTGCTACAGGATCGACCTGCTGCAGGCGCTGATACAGTGATTCCAGACCCGCCTCCTGCAATTCCTGCTCCAGCGCAGCGCGCATCTCCGGATTCGCCGGCGGCATCGCGGAGAGCCCCTGCTCCAGCGCCCGGAAATACAGCATGGTACCGCCCACCAGTAACGGGACCTGGCCCTGCGCCGTAATATCCGCCATCTCCCGCAACGCATCTTCGCGGAATTCCGCCGCCGAGTAGGGATCAGCCGGGTCACGGATGTCGATCAGGCGGTGCGGTGCCGCCGCCAGCAGGCTGGCTTCCGGCCGGGCCGTGCCGATATCCATGCCGCGGTACACCAGCGCCGAGTCGACACTGATAATCTCGAACGGAAAGCGTTTAACCAGCGCCGCGGCCACCGCGGTCTTACCGGACGCCGTCGGGCCCATAAGAAAAACGGCGGGGGGTAATGGAGCGTTCATAGATGAATGGAAACTATCGCAGGTCGGGTTAGGCGGTAGGATGCGGTGAGAGAAACGCACCGCATCGATGAGGCTTACTGATGATGCGCATCACTCCGTTCAGCGCATCCTACGGTCCTATCGCAGGTCGGGTTAGGCTGTAGCCCGTAGGATGCGGTGAGAGAAACGCACCGCATCGATGAGGCATACGATGATGCGCATCACTCCGTTCAGCGCATCCTACGGTCCTCTATCCGGGCTACAGGGATTGGTTTATGGACGGACACTAACTAGCGCCCGCGCAGGAACAGCTTGTCGAGCTCATCGAGACTGACCTGGATCCACGTGGGACGGCCGTGATTGCACTGCCCGCTGCGCTCGGTGATTTCCATCTCCCGCAGCAGGGCATTCATTTCGTCGATCGTCAGGCGCCGGTTGGCGCGCACCGAGCCATGACAGGCCATGGTGGACAGCACCGCGTTGACCGAATCTTCCACGCGCCGGCTGTCGCCCTGCTCGAGCAAATCGGAAAGTACGTCACGCACCAGACCCTCGATATCCGTGTCATACAGCAACACCGGCACCTGGCGCACCGTCAGCTGCTCCGGACCGGTGCGGTTAATCTCGAAGCCAAGGTCGTTAAACCGCTCCTGTCCGGACTCGCAGATATTTGCCTCACGCTCGCTGACCGCAAGACCCAGCGGGACCAGCAATGGCTGCGAGCGCACCCCGTCACCGGCGTGCGCAGTCTTCAGGCCTTCATAGGTAATGCGTTCATGGGCCGCATGCATATCTACCAACACCAGACCCTGGCGGTTCTGCGCCAGTATGTAGATGCCATGCAGCTGGGCCAGTGCGTGGCCAAGGGGAAAGTCCTCATCCGGTTGCTGTGCGGACATGTCCGGGTGCAGGGCGGTATACCCGGCCAGCTGTTCGCGAACACCCAGTGTCATGCCTCGCTGCTGCACTGTGCTCCCCTGCCCGGTCTGGATATCCAGCGCGTGCAGTGGCCGGTTCGGGCGTGGCGGCGGCTGGTCCTCTGCCGGGCGGATCTGAGCCAGTGCGTCATGCAGGGTCCGGAACAGGAAATCATGCACCAGCCGGCTGTCCCGGAAGCGCACCTCGTGCTTGGTCGGATGCGCATTCACATCAACCACGGTCGGATCGATCTCCAGGAACAGCACGTAGGCCGGGTGCCGCCCGTGAAACAGCACATCGGTATAGGCCTGGCGCACTGCATGGGTGACCAGCTTGTCGCGCACCATGCGGCCGTTAACATAGAAATACTGCAGGTCCGGCTGGCTGCGTGAAAAGGTCGGCGCCGCCACCCAGCCGCCGAGTTTCAGGCCGGCACCGGAGTGCTCTATGGATACCGCCTGTTCCATGAAGGCGGCGCCGCAGATCCGGGCCAGCCGGCGTTCCTGTTCGGCACGGGTGTCCGCCGGCGGCAGCTGCAGTACCGGTTTGCGGTTGTGCTGCAGCTTCACGCCCACCGGGAAACGGCTCAGGGCAATGCGCCGTACCACCTGCTCGATATGCCGGAACTCGGTGGTCTCGGTGCGCATGAACTTGCGCCGCGCCGGGGTATTGTAAAACAGATCCTGTACATCGACCGTGGTGCCCACCGGGTGGGCCACGGGCGCCGTGTCGGCCGTTGACCCGGAGCCGTTACCCTGGAACACCCAGCCGGAAGTCGCGTCCGGCTGGCGTGAACTGAGTTGCAGCCGTGACACCGAGGCAATGCTGGGTAGCGCCTCACCGCGAAATCCCAGGCTGCTGATTTGCTCCAGGTCCTCGAGGGAAGCAATCTTGCTGGTGGCATGGCGCGAGAGTGCCAGCGGGATATCCTGCTTGCGGATGCCCGTACCGTTATCGCGCACCCGGATACGGCGACTGCCGCCGGATTCAATATCCACCTCGATAGCACTGGCCCCGGCATCGAGGCTGTTTTCCAGCAGTTCCTTGACCACCGAGGCCGGTCGCTCGATGACCTCGCCGGCGGCAATCTGGTTAATCAGCTGTAACGGGAGGACCTGGATGGGCATGGCCCGGCAATGATAACACCCGTTATTCGGGAAACTCGAAGGTAAAGATGTTACCCAGCGCCTCCTGGATCTGGCTCATGGTGACCGGC
>QIFB01000208.1 GCA_003230545.1 Gammaproteobacteria bacterium
GTTTGCGGTCCGTGAAGGTGGTCGAACCGTGGGTGCCGGGGTGGTTTCGAAGATCCTGGAATAATTGATGGTAGGACCGGCGCCTCGCCGGTCCTACAGAAAATTTCTTAACAATAGAAGACAAACATGAGCAAGCAAAGAATCCGGATACGACTCAAGGCATTTGATCATCGCCTGATCGATCAGTCAGCTGCCGAGATCGTCGAGACGGCAAGGCGCACCGGTGCGCAGGTCAGGGGCCCGATCCCGCTGCCAACCAAGATGGAGCGGTTTACCGTGCTGATTTCACCGCATGTCAACAAGGATGCGCGTGATCAGTACGAGATCCGGACACACAAGCGGCTCATGGATATTGTGGACCCGACTGACAAGACCGTCGACGCACTGATGAAACTGGATCTTGCTGCCGGCGTAGATGTACAGATCAAGCTGAATTGAATGCGTAGGACCGGCGCCTCGCCGGGAACGGTTTCCCGGGAACGGTTTCCCGGCGAGGCGCCGGTCCTACAAAAATTGGGGTCTGACCCCGTTTAATTTGGGATATAACGTTATGAGCATCGGAATTGTAGGTCGCAAGGCAGGTATGACACGCATCTTCAGGGATGACGGTGTTTCCGTGCCTGTGACTGTTATTTCGGTTGAGCCGAACCGCGTTACCCAGCTCAAGACGCTGGAGAGTGACGGTTATCGTGCCCTGCAGGTATCGACGGGTACCCGTCGTGCTCACCGGGTGACCAAACCGATGACCGGTCACTATGCAAAAGCCGGTGTCGAGGCCGGTCGTGGTCTCTGGGAGTTTCGCCTGGGCGAGGGCGAAGGCGAGGATATCGAGGTTGGCAACGAAATCAAGGTCGATGTCTTCGAGGAAGGCCAGACCGTGGACGTGACCGGCACCTCGATCGGCAAGGGCTTTGCCGGTGTCATCAAGCGCCACAACTTCCACATGCAGGATGCCACACATGGCAACTCACTCTCGCATCGCGCACCTGGCTCCATCGGCCAGTGCCAGACCCCCGGCCGTGTGTTCAAGGGCAAGAAGATGGCAGGCCACATGGGTAACGTGCGCACCAGTACGCAGAACCTCGAGGTGATCCGTGTCGATGTCGAGCGCAACCTGCTGCTGATCAAGGGTGCGGTACCCGGTTCGAAAGGTGGTGATGTCGTCATCAGTCCGGCCGTCAAGACACGCAAGAGGGCCGGATAATGGAACTGCAGTTACAGGGTGGCGGCTCAGGCAAGGTGAAGGTGTCGGACGATACCTTTGGACAGGATTTCAGGGAAGCGCTGGTGCACCAGGTCGTGGTGGCCTGCATGGCGAGCAGCCGTTCGGGTTCTGCCAAGCAGAAGACCCGCGCCGAAGTGCGTGGCGGTGGTACCAAGCCCTGGCGGCAGAAGGGCACCGGCCGTGCCCGTGCCGGTACCATCTGCAGCCCGATCTGGCGCGGTGGCGGCAGGGCGTTTGCGGCAACCCCGCGGGACCATTCGCAGAAGATCAACCGCAAGATGTACCGTGCAGCGATGCGCTCGATTCTCTCCGAGCTGGTCCGGCAGGACCGCCTGGTTGCGGTTGAGAGTTTTGCAGTCGATGCGCCAAAGACGAAGCAGCTGCTGAAAAAACTGGATGCTATGGGTCTCGAGAATGCCCTGATTATCACCGAGGAACCGGATGAGAAGCTGTTCCTGGCCGCACGCAACCTGCCGCGGATTGCCGTGTGCGATGCCGGGGACGCGGACCCGGTCAGTCTGGTCGGATTTGACAAGGTCGTGGTAACGACGGCGGCACTGAAGCAGCTCGAGGAGCGGCTGGCATGAACACGGAACGCCTGATGAAAATTCTTTTGGCGCCGGTTATATCCGAGAAAAGCACGCGGGTCGCTGATGCCAATCGTCAATATGTATTCAAGGTGTTGCCGGGTGCCAGCAAGCCCGAGATACGCAAGGCGGTTGAACTGATGTTCGATGTCAAGGTATCGGGTGTACAGGTTGCGAACATGCGCGGCAAGATCAAGCGCCAGGGGCAGACTTCAGGCAAGCGGGCCGACTGGAAAAAAGCCTATGTTACGCTGGCGGAAGGCCACGATATTGATTTTATGGGAGCGGAGTAGACCGGTTACTGCCGGGAGCTGCGTCAGGGATACAGAGCAATGCCACTTGTAAAAGCAAAACCAACATCCCCCGGTCGTCGTTTCGTCGTCAAGGTGGTTACGCCGGGCCTGCACAAGGGCGAGCCGTATGCTCCGCTGGTCGGGGCAAAGTCGAAATCGGGTGGCAGAAACAATGCCGGCAGGATTACCACACGGCATCGCGGCGGTGGCCACAAACAGCGTTATCGCTCCATTGATTTCAAGCGTGACAAGACCGGGATTCCGGCAAAGGTCGAGCATATCGAGTATGATCCGAACCGCTCGGCGCACATTGCCCTGCTGCTGTATGCAGATGGCGAGCGTCGGTACATTCTGGCGCCGAAGGGTGTGCAGGCCGGCGCCGAGATCCGCTCCGGCGCCAATGCCCCGATCAAACCGGGCAATGCCATGCCGCTGCGCAACATCCCGGTGGGTACCCTGGTCCACAATATCGAGATGAAGGCCGGTAAGGGCGGGCAGCTGGCACGCAGTGCCGGCAGCAGTGTCCAGCTGGTGGCGCGCGAGGGAGAACATGCGACCCTGCGGCTGCGTTCCGGTGAAATGCGCAAGGTGCCCTCGGTGTGCATGGCCACCATTGGTGAAGTCGGTAATGCA
Organism: Gammaproteobacteria bacterium; assembly: GCA_003230545.1. Classification (GTDB taxonomy): domain Bacteria; phylum Pseudomonadota; class Gammaproteobacteria; order UBA9214; family UBA9214; genus SZUA-186. The sequence goes on from QIFB01000208.1 coordinate 2,739, forward strand.
GAACATAACCTGCGTTCACTCGGCAAGGCCGGTGCCAGTCGCTGGCGCGGTGTGCGCCCGACGGTACGCGGTGTCGCGATGAACCCGGTTGACCACCCTCATGGTGGCGGTGAAGGCCGTACCGCCGGTGGCCGTCACCCGGTCAGTCCCTGGGGCACGCCGGCCAAGGGTTACCGGACACGCAAGAACAAGCGTACCGACAACATGATTGTAAGACGACGTAACCGCAAGTAACTGTCAGAGGATTATTTACAGTGCCACGCTCGATCAAGAAAGGCCCGTTTATCGATCTCCACCTTATGAAGAAGGTGGACAGGGCGGTAACCGAGAACAGCAAGCGACCGATCAAGACCTGGTCGCGTCGCTCCATGGTGAGTCCGGACATGGTCGGTCTCACGATCGCGGTCCACAACGGTCGCCAGCATGTGCCGGTGCTGATCAACGAGAACATGGTTGGTCACAAGCTGGGAGAGTTCGCCATGACCCGTACTTTCAGGGGACATACGGCCGACCGGAAGGCCAAGTAAGGGGAAACGGGAATGCAGGTCAGCGCAACATTGAAACATGCACGGATATCTCCGCAGAAGTGCCGCCTGGTCGCGGACCAGATTCGCGGGATGTCGGTGGAGAAGGCGTTGAATGTTCTGATATTCAGCCCGAAGAAATCGGCCGGCATGGTGCGCAAGGTACTGGAATCCGCGATTGCCAACGCCGAGCACAATGAAGGGGCTGATATTGACGAGTTGAAAGTAGCGGCCATTTTTATCAACGAGGGGCGCACGCTGAAACGGTTTCGTGCCCGGGCCAAGGGCCGTGGTACGCGTATCCTGAAACGTAACAGTCACATCACCGTAATGGTGGGTGACAGCTGATAACCAGCCAGAGGCGAAACAGCAGCATGGGACAAAAAGTACATCCAACGGGCTTTCGGCTCGGCATCGTAAAGGACTGGACGTCTACCTGGTATGCCGATTCGAAGGAATTTGCCGACAAGCTGAACATGGATCTGCAAATCCGTGACTTTATCAAGCAGCGCCTGTCACAGGCGTCGGTGAGTCGTGTCCAGATATCCCGCCCTGCACACAATGCACTGATCACGATCCATACCGCGCGTCCCGGTATCGTGATCGGCAAGAAAGGCGAGGACATCGACCGCCTGCGCAGGGAAGTATCCGGGCGCATGGGTATACCGGTGAATATCAATATCGAGGAAATCCGCAAACCCGAGCTGGATGCCCACCTGGTTGCCGAAAGTGTTGCGCAGCAGCTTGAGCGCCGCATCATGTTCCGGCGCGCCATGAAGCGGGCAGTGAGTAACGCCATGCGCATCGGTGCCGAGGGCATCAAGATCAAGGTCGGCGGGCGCCTGAATGGTGCTGAAATCGCACGTTCTGAATGGTATCGCGAGGGCCGTGTGCCGCTGCATACACTGCGCGCCGATATTGATTACGGGACAGCTAATGCCAATACCACCTATGGTGTGATCGGCGTGAAGGTCTGGATATTCAAGGGCGAGGTATTTGATCGGAGGGAGGAAACCGCACCAGAAGCGCCGCGCAAGGCAGCCGCATCCTGACGGAGTACGATCATGCTACAGCCCAAGAGAACCAAATTCAGGAAACAGCAAAAAGGCCGCAACCGGGGTCTTGCCATTCGTGGTGGCAAGGTGAGTTTCGGCGAATATGCACTCAAGGCGACCGCGCGCGGCCGCCTGACAGCACGCCAGATCGAGGCGGCACGCCGTACTATCACCCGCCATGTGAAGCGCGGTGGGAAACTCTGGATCCGCGTGTTCCCGGATGTGCCGATTACCAAGAAACCCATTGAGGTAAGGCAGGGCAAGGGCAAGGGTAATGTCGAGTACTGGATTGCACAGGTCCAGCCCGGCCGCGTGCTCTATGAGATCGAGGGTGTTACGGAAGACATTGCACGCGAGGCATTCAAGCTGGCAGCGGCCAAGTTGCCGTTCAAAACAACCTTTGTTACACGGACGGTGATGTGATGGACGCGACAGAACTGCGCAGCAAAACGGTGAGTGAACTGCGTCTCGAGATGCAGAATCTGCTGCGCGAGAAATTCAATCTCAATATGCAGCGCGGCACGGGGCAGCTTTCCCGGCCGGACCAGATGGGCAAGGTGCGCAAGAGCATTGCTCGCGTATACACGGTTATTAACGAAAAGATCAAGGCGGGTGATGCGTCATGAGTGAAGAAGTAAAAGTAGCACGCACGGTCACCGGTACGGTTGTCAGCGACAAGATGGACAAGACAGTAACGGTGATGATCGAGCGCAAGGTGAAACACCCGGTGTACGGGAAATACATTCGCCGTTCGACAAAACTGCATGTGCATGACGAGGAAAACACCTGCCAGGAAGGTGACAAGGTAATGATTGAGCAATGCCGCCCGCTGTCAAAGTCGAAGTCCTGGCGGCTGGTTGATGTTATAGAGCGCGGTGAGCAGGGTTCCCGGTAGCAGGCACGATACGGACGGAATGCAAGCATGATACAGATGCAAACAATGCTGGATGTGGCTGATAACAGCGGCGCGCGCCGCCTGCAGTGCATCAAAGTGCTGGGTGGTTCGCGCCGGCGTTATGCGCGGATCGGCGACATCATCAAGGTTAGCATCAAGGAAGCCATCCCGCGCGGCAAGGTTAAAAAGGGCGAGGTCTACAACGCGGTCGTGGTGCGGACCCGCAAGGGTGTGCGTCGCCAGGACGGCTCGCTGATCCGCTTTGACGGTAACGCAGCGGTGCTGCTGAATACGCAGCTGCAGCCGATTGGCACCCGTATTTTCGGACCGGTAACCCGTGAACTTCGCAGCGAACGCTTTATGAAAATTATTTCGCTGGCACCGGAAGTATTGTAGGAACGACCATGCAAAGAATCAGACAAGGTGATGATGTTGTAGTGATCGCGGGCCGTGACAAGGGCAAGCGTGGCAGTGTGCTGCGGGTTATGCCGGACGGCCGGATTGTTGTTGCGGACATCAATATGGTCAAGCGGCATACCAAACCGAATCCGAATCGGGGTATTACCGGTGGCATCATCGAGAAGGAAATGCCGCTCGATCCTTCCAACATCATGTTGTTCAATCCGCAGACCAGCAAGGGTGACCGAATCGGGTTCAAGACCCTGGAGGATGGTCGCAAGGTGCGTTATTTCAAGTCCACCAATGAAGTAGTGGATATCTGATAGACAGGTTATCGATATGGCCAGGATGCAGGAATTTTACCGCGATAATGTAGTTAAACAGCTCAAGGAGCAGTTTAGTTACAAGAATGTTATGGAAGTGCCGCGCATCACCAAGATTACCCTGAATATGGGTGTTGGCGAGGCCGTGGGCGACCGCAAGGTGATGGAGCATGCCGTCAGTGACATGACCAGCATCGGCGGACAAAAGCCGGTGGTTAACAAGGCGCGCAAGTCGGTTGCAGGGTTCAAGGTGCGCGAGGGTTGGCCGATCGGCTGCAAGGTGACACTGCGTAGCAAGCAGATGTATGAATTTCTTGACCGCCTGATCAATATTTCCATTCCGCGAATTCGTGACTTCCGCGGCATGAGCCCGAAAGCATTTGACGGGCGCGGCAACTACAGTATGGGCGTCCAGGAACAGATCATTTTCCCGGAAATTGATTACGACAAGATCGATACACTGCGCGGTCTTGATATCACATTTACCACGACTGCGAAGACAGACGAGGAAGGCCGTGCATTGCTGGCAGCATTCAACTTCCCGTTCAGGAAATGAGGTAACACCATGGCAAAGAGCTCAATGATTGCCCGCGAGAACAAGCGTGCGCGTACCGTAAAACGATTTGCTGCGCGGCGCGCCGAACTCAAGGCGATTATCAATAACCCGAACAGCCTGGATGAAGAACGTATTGCAGCACAGGTAAAACTGCAGACACAACCGCGTGACGCCAGTCCTGTGCGTCAGCGCAACCGCTGCCGTATTACCGGGCGTCCACATGGTTATTACCGCAAGTTCGGGCTGGCCCGGAACAAGCTGCGGGAAGCCGCCATGCGCGGTGATATTCCCGGCCTGGTAAAGGCGAGCTGGTGACCAACTATGATGACTGATCCGATAGCCGATATGTTGACCCGCTTGCGTAACGGGCAGGCCGCCAGCAAGGTGGAAGTTGCCATGCCGTCGTCCCTGCTGAAATGCGCCATTGCACAGGTGCTCGAGGACGAAGGTTATATCAGCGGTTTTTCTGCGGCCGAGGAGGACGGCAAGCCGATCCTCACGGTGACCCTCAAATACCATGAGGGCAAGCCGGTGATCGACATGATTCAGCGCGCCAGTCGTCCAGGCCTGCGCGTATACAAGGGCAAGGACGAACTGCCCCGGGTGCAGGGCGGCCTGGGCGTGGCCATTATTTCCACCTCGCGCGGAGTTATGAGTGACCGCCAGGCACGTGCTGCCGGTGAGGGTGGCGAAGTCCTCTGCGTGGTCAGTTGACCGGAGATCTACGATGTCACGAATTGCAAACAATCCGGTCGTTGTCCCCGCTGCCGTAGATATAAAGGAAGACGGGCAGCTGCTGACGGTGAAGGGCCCCAGGGGTACCCTGGAGCACCGTGTTCATGACCTGGTTCAGGTCAGCCGCGAGGAAGGTGAGTTGAAAGTGAGCGCACTGGATACCTCCAAGCAGGCCAATGCCCTGGCCGGTACCACCCGTGCGCTGGTCAATAACATGGTGGTCGGGGTTAGCGACGGGTTTGAGAAGAAACTCGAGCTGGTCGGCGTCGGCTATCGTGCGCAGGTGAAGGGAAAGACAGTGAGCATGACGCTGGGATTTTCCCACCCCATCGATTACACCTTGCCCGAGGGGGTCACGGCAGAGACACCCAGCCAGACAGAAATCGTCATCAAGGGCAGCAATAAACAGCAGGTAGGCCAGGTCGCGGCAGAGATCCGTGCCTTCCGGCCGCCGGAGCCCTACAAGGGCAAGGGCGTACGTTATTCCGATGAACATGTGGTACGCAAAGAAGCCAAGAAGAAATAGGCAACGTTATGGATAAGAAACAATCACGTTTACGGCGTGCCAGGCGGGGCCGGGCACATATCAGTGCACTGGGAGCATCGCGTCTGTGTGTGCACCGTACACCAAGGCATATGTATGCCCAGGTCATTACACCGGAAGGCGACAAGGTAATCGCAAGTGCCTCGACACTGGACGAGGGCCTGCGCAAGAGCGTCAGCAAGACCGGTAACGCCGATGCGGCCTCGGCTGTTGGCAAATTGATCGCCGAGCGTGCGAAGAAAGCCGGGGTTACACGGGTTGCGTTCGATCGTTCCGGATTCAAGTACCACGGCCGGATAAAGGCACTCGCCGATGCGGCACGGGAAAACGGTCTGGAGTTCTGACCAGGGGTTTTAGTTATGGCAAGAGTAGATACACAGGCACAGGGTGACGGGCTTCTGGAGAAGCTGATCACGGTCAATCGTGTTGCCAAGGTTGTAAAAGGTGGTCGCCAGTTCGGGTTTACCGCGCTTACCGTCGTCGGTAACGGCGAGGGGCGGATCGGCTTTGGCTATGGCAAGGCACGTGAGGTTCCGGTCGCGATCCAGAAGGCGATGGAAGCCGCGCGCAAGAACATGGTTACCGTCAATCTCAAAGGTGGCACCCTGCAATACGCCATCACGGCACGTCACGGTGCGGCCAAGGTTTACATGCAGCCGGCCTCGGAAGGTACCGGGATTATCGCCGGTGGCGCAATGCGTGCCGTATTCGAGGTGGTGGGCGTTCATGACGTGCTGGCCAAGTGCATCGGTTCGAACAACCCGATCAACGTACTGCGGGCCACCATGAACGGGCTGGCCGGCATGCATTCGCCGGAAGATGTGGCCGCCAAACGCGGCAAGAAAATCTCGGAAATCATGGATTAAGTCATGGCCGCAAACAAGAAAATCAGGGTCACACTCGTCAAGAGTTTTCATGGCCGGCTACAGAGCCACAAGGACACCGTGCGCGGGCTGGGCCTGCGCCGCATCCGTCACAGCGTCGAGCTGGATGACACACCCGAGATTCGCGGCATGATTGACACAATCAACTATATGGTCAGGGTCGAGGACTAGACAATGCGTCTGAATACATTAAAACCGGCAGCAGGAAGCAAGCAGGCAGGCAAGCGTGTTGGTCGTGGCATTGGTTCCGGCACGGGCAAGACCTGCGGACGCGGCCACAAGGGCCAGAAATCCCGTTCCGGCGGCTTCCACAAGGTCGGGTTCGAGGGCGGCCAGATGCCGCTGCAGCGGCGCCTGCCCAAGGTCGGTTTTGCCTCGCGCAAGGCACGGTTCTCCGACGAGGTGCGCCTGCACGAACTGGGTGGCCTGGATGCCGACGTGATCGATCTGCAGGCGCTGGTTGACGCCAGAGTCGTCTCCAGCCAGACGAAGCAGGTCAAGGTGATCGCCTCCGGCGAGATCGACAAGGCCGTGAAGCTCAAGGGTATCAAGGTCACGAAGGGCGCACGCACTGCCATTGAAGCTGCCGGGGGCAGTATCGAGGACTGATATGGCACTGGGTTCTTCATTCACAAAAGCTGCCTCGGGCATCGGGCAGATGAAAGAGCTGCGTCAGCGGCTCTTTTTTGTCATTGGCGCTATTATTGTTTTCCGCATTGGTACCTTTATCCCGCTGCCGGGCATTGACCCGATGGTGCTGGCAGCCATGGTTGAACAGCAGCGTGGCACTATCCTGGAGATGTTCAACATGTTCTCGGGTGGCGCGCTGGAACGCCTGTCTATCTTTGCGCTCGGGATCATGCCGTATATCTCGGCCTCTATTATCATGAACCTGCTGACCGTTACGGTGCCTTCCCTGGAGCAGCTGAAAAAGGAAGGCGGGGAAGCCGGGCGCCGCAAGATCACACAGTACACGCGCTACGGGACCGTGGGTCTCGCCACCATGCAGGCTTTCGGTATTTCCACGGCACTGCAGGGACAAACCATGGCCGGCGGTTCGCTGGTGGTCAATCCGGGTTCCGGGTTTGTGATTACCGCTATCGTGACCCTGGTGACCGGGACCATATTCCTGATGTGGCTGGGCGAACAGGTGACCGAGCGCGGTGTCGGCAACGGTATCTCCATCATCATCCTGTCCGGCATCGTGGCCGGTCTGCCGTCCGCCATCGGCGGTACCCTGGAACTTGCACGTACTGGCGAAATGAACATCATGACCATCCTGGTGCTGTTCGCCCTGGTGCTCGCTGTCACTGCTTTTGTGGTATTTGTCGAGCGCGGACAGCGCCGGATTACCGTGAATTATGCGAAGCGCCAGCAGGGCCGCAAGGTCTATGCAGCGCAAAGCACCCATTTGCCGTTGAAGCTGAACATGGCCGGCGTGATTCCGCCGATCTTCGCTTCCAGCATTATCCTGTTCCCGGCCACCATGGGCAGCTGGGTCGGCAGTAACGAGGGCATGGGGTGGCTCAAGGATATCTCGGCAACTCTGTCACCGGGGCAGCCGCTGTACGTAATCTTTTATGCGCTGGCGATCGTATTTTTCAGTTTTTTCTACACGGCGCTGGTGTTCAATGCGCGCGAGACCGCAGAGAACCTGAAGAAGTCCGGCGCCTTTATTCCGGGGATCCGGCCGGGTGAACAGACCGCCAGTTATATCGATGGCGTCATGACACGCCTGACGACGGCCGGGGCGGTGTATCTCACCCTGGTCTGCCTGATGCCCGAGTTCCTGATTCTTTACTGGAACGTACCGTTTTACTTTGGCGGCACCTCGCTGCTGATTATCGTGATCGTGATTATGGATTTCATGGCGCAGGTCCAGACGCACCTGGTTTCGCACCAGTACGGCGGCCTGATGAAGAAGGCGAACCTGCAGGGCCATGGTCGGGCGGGCGTGTTGCGCTAGGCGCGGCAACCCGGTATTTGACTGATTTATTGAGATGGATTAACTGGATGGTGGTGTGACATGAAAGTACGTGCATCGGTCAAGCGTATCTGCCGCAACTGCAAAATCATCCGGCGCAATGGTGTGGTGCGGGTCATCTGTAAGGACGGCCGCCACAAGCAGCGCCAGGGTTGAGCGGTAGCGAACTTATGCAAGACCTTGAAAATCAGGCAGATAGCGGTACTTCTGACGGGCTGCAGGCAAGTTCAGCGGGCTCACGCAGGCTGTTGTTTGTTATTGATTTTTTTATGGACAGAAGCTATTCTAACGCACTTTTCGCGCCGCCTTCGGGCGCTGCCCCGGAGATCAGATAAATGGCTCGTATAGCCGGAATAAACATACCTGTAAACAAGCATGCCGAGATCGCGCTGACGTCGATCTATGGTGTTGGCCGCCCTACTGCCCGGAAGATCTGTGCCGAAAGTGGCGTCCAGCCAAATGTGCAGATCAAGGACCTGACCGAGGCGGAAATCGAGGCGATACGTTCCCAGGTAACCCGGTACACCATCGAGGGTGACCTGCGACGCATGGTTTCCATGAACATCAAGCGACTCATGGATCTTGGCAGTTATCGTGGCATCCGGCATCGCCGGGGACTGCCGTTGCGCGGTCAGCGCACGCGTACCAACGCACGTACCCGCAAGGGTCCGCGGCGTCCGATCCGCAAGTAATCTGCTTGCATACAGTTAAAGATAACCGGGTAACAGAAACATGGCGAAAGCATCAACACCAGCACGCAAGAAGATAAAGCGGGACGTCTCTGACGGTATCGCCCATATTCACGCGTCGTTCAACAACACCATTATTACTATCACGGACCGCCAGGGTAATGCACTGGCGTGGACCACTGCCGGCGGGTCGGGTTTCCGCGGTTCGCGCAAGAGCACCCCGTTTGCCGCCCAGGTGGCCGCCGAGCGTGTCGGCAACATCGTCAAGGATTACGGCATGAAGAACCTCGAGGTCGAGGTCAAGGGTCCGGGGCCGGGTCGCGAGTCGGCGGTGCGCGCACTCAATAATGCCGGTTTTCAGATTACCAACATTACCGATGTGACGCCGATCCCCCATAACGGGTGTCGTCCTCCCAAGAAGCGTCGCGTTTAGGACAGGAAGCAAACATGGCAAAGTACACAGGACCCAAATGTCGCCAGTGCCGCCGTGAAGGTGGCAAGTTGTTCCTCAAGGGCGAGAAGTGTTTTACCGCAAAGTGCGCGATCGAGAACCGGCCGTTCCCGCCGGGTCAGCATGGTCAGCGCCGTACCCGCCTGTCGGACTACGCGACCCAGTTGCGTGAAAAACAGAAGCTGCGCCGGATCTACGGCGTGCTGGAAAACCAGTTCCGCAACTATTACAAGGATGCTGCGCGCATCAAGGGCTCCACCGGTGAAAACCTGCTGCAGCTGCTGGAATGCCGTCTCGATAATGTTGTCTACCGCATGGGCTTCTCGTCATCACGCAGCGAGGGACGCCAGCTGGTCCGCCACAATGCAGTGAGTATAAACGGCAAGCGGGTCAACATTCCGTCCTTCCAGGTGAAACCGAGCGATACGGTCAGCATCAATGAGAAGGCCCGCAAACAGTACCGCATCCAGTCGGCCCTCGACCTGGCGCAGCAACGCGGTATCGCTGACTGGATCGATGTGGATATCAAGAAAATGGAAGGTGTATTCAAGTCCCGCCCGGAGCGCGAAGAGCTGCCGGCTGATATCAACGAACACCTTGTTGTTGAACTGTACTCGAAGTAAGAATCGGAGAGGTTATTCATGCTTGGAAAAGTCACCGAATTCCTGAAGCCACGTATCGTGGATGTCCAGGTTGCCAACGACAAACATGCGAAGGTCACGCTGGAGCCGCTGGAACGTGGTTTTGGACATACGCTGGGCAATGCCCTGCGCCGCATCCTGTTGTCCTCCATGCCGGGTGCCGCGATTACCGAGGTGGAGATCGAGGGTGTGCTGCATGAATACTCGACCATCGAGGGTGTGCAGGAAGATGTGATCGACATCCTGCTGAACCTCAAGAAGGTGGCGCTGCGGATGCACAATCGCGACAGTGCAACTCTGACCCTGAGCAAGAAGGGTCTGGGCCCGGTGACTGCCGGCGATATCATGCTCGATCATGACATCGAGGTCCTCGACCCGGACTATGTGATTGCCAACCTGACCAAGCAGGGCGAGCTCAAGATGACCCTGAAGATTGCCAAGGGGCGTGGCTACCAGCCTGCCACGGTGCGCCAGACTGAAGAGACCGAGGGCCTCACTATCGGGCGGCTGCAGCTGGATGCATCGTTCAGCCCGGTCAGCCGCGTGTCCTACACCGTGGACCGCGCCCGTGTCGAACAGCGTACTGACCTCGACAAGCTGATTATCGATATCGAGACCAATGGCACCGTGGATCCCGAGGAAGCTATCCGGCACGCTGCGACCATCATGCAGGACCAGCTGTCCGCCTTTGTCGATCTGGAGGCTCGCTCGGAAGAGCAGCCGAAAGAAGAGGTCGGTGATATCGACCCGATCCTGCTGCGGCCGGTAGATGACCTGGAGTTGACCGTGCGTTCCGCCAACTGCCTCAAGGCCGAGAGTATTTATTTCATCGGTGACCTGATCCAGCGGACCGAGGTCGAGCTGCTGAAGACACCGAATCTGGGCAAGAAATCACTTACCGAGATCAAGGACGTGCTTGCCACCAAGGGACTTTCACTGGGTATGCGCCTGGAAAACTGGCCGCCACCCGGGCTGAAAGAAGACGAAGCCGTGAGTGTCTTAGGCACCTGACAGGAATTACCAACCATGCGTCATCGCAAGTCCGGACGGCCCCTGGGCCGAAACAGTTCACACCGCAAGGCCATGTTTCAGAACATGACCGTGTCGCTGCTGCAGCACGAAGTGATCAAGACCACCCTGTCCAAGGCCAAGGAGCTGCGGCGTGTGGCCGAGCCGCTGATCACCATGGCCAGGAACGACTCCGTGCACAAGCGCCGGCTGGCGTTTGCACGCCTGCGTGACCGCGCTACCGTCACCAAGCTGTTCAACGAGCTGGGTCCGCGCTACAAGGACCGCCCCGGCGGCTACCTGCGCATCCTCAAGACCGGCTTTCGCGCCGGTGACAATGCCCCGATGGCGTACGTTGAACTGGTTGACCGGCCGCAAGCGGAAGCTGGTGAGGCCGATATCTGACCTGAAGTAGGGTCGAATTCATTCGACCATCGGCGTTTCATCAGCATAAATGCAGGTTGGGCTGAGGTACGAAGCGCATCATGTCCTGCCCGATGCGGTTCGTTGTACTCACCACATCCTACGAGTTAACCCGGCCGCGGGTTGCCTGGTCCCGCTACACCGGGATGCCCGCGGGCCGTATAACAAACCACACTTCCATCTCGCCCTTGCCCTTTACCTGCACCGTCCCGTGCGGCTCACAGACGAAGTCATCCTTGATTAACTCATAGGTGTCCCGGGTAATCTGGATGATGCCCTCCTGCCCGTGGGATTCCATGCGGCTGGCGGTATTGACTGCATCACCCCATAAATCATAAATAAACTTCTTGCGGCCAATTACGCCGGCCACTACCGGGCCGGAGTTGATGCCAATACGAAACACCAGTTTACGGCCCTGGAACTCCCTCTGGCTAACATGTTCGCGCATCTCCAGCGCCATGCGAGTGAGTGCCTGTGCATGATCGGCGCGCGGTCTTGGTACCCCGGAAGCGACCATGTAACAGTCGCCGATGGTCTTTATCTTCTCCAGCCCGTACCTGTCAGACAGCACGTCAAAATACGAGAAAACCTCGTTGAGCAGCTCTACCAGTTCGGTTGGCGTCATTGATGCCGACATGGGCGTGAAGTTCACGACGTCGGCAAACAAAACACTTGCACCTTCAAAGTGATCGGCGATAGTGCGTGGCTCGTTTTTCAGGATGGCCACGATCTCTTTCGGCAGGATATTCAGTAACAGTGATTCGGACCTCTCCTGGAACTCGTTTTTCAGACTGGCGAAATAAAATACCATCAGGAATATGATTGTTCCGACTCCAATGAGGTTGATGACAAAAAAGAAAATCACCAGACCGTGAGACAAATTGTTGGCAAGGCCTGCATAGGGTTGTAAAAAACCGCTGAGAACAACGAGACTTGCAAAGGCCAGAAACCAGCGTGGGGCATGAGCCGGCTCATCGAAGAGCAGTGCGCCCAGCGGACAGATCAGCGCCCATACAATGACCGCGCTACCATTGATAAACCCACCCAGCGCCAGCATCAGAAAGAAGGGAAGTAGCAGGATCAGCATTAGCTGGCTGAAACGAAAGAAGTGATACCGGCGGGTTAGCCCGAAATGGGTAATGCTGAGCATTGATATGACGGAGTAGGATAGTGGAATCGTACCCGCCAGCGGCTCTCCAAACAGGATATACATCAGACCCCAGGCGGTACCGGAAAACAGAAACGTAAAGGCGCAAAGCACCAGTAACGATTTTTGCAGCCTTGTGTCATCGTCGTCAGCCGGGTTTGCCCCGATGCGTGCAACCCGGGCGATAACTCCTTTCACTGATTGCACCACCCGCTAATGCATACCCTGCAGTTCATGGCTTGAACATAGCATCTATGTTTGCAGGCAGCCAGCACACACCATTGATCCATGAGCTATACTTTTGCGTGCTGCCGCGGGACAACAACCAACAAGCGCAAGGAGCCGTCCATGAAAGCATCCGACCTGTTCGTGCAGTGCCTGGAAGAGGAAGGCATCGAGTACATCTTCGGCGTCCCCGGCGAGGAAAATGCCGATTTCATGATGTCACTGGAGCAGTCGGACCAGGTCCGCTTCATCCTCACCCGTCACGAGCAGGGTGCCTCGTTTATGGCCGAGATCTATGGCCGCCTGACCGGCAACCCGGCCGGTTGTCTCGGCACCCTCGGGCCGGGCGCTACCAACCTCATTACCGGCGTGGCCGATGCCAACATGGACCGCGCCCCGGTGCTGGTGCTGACCGGGCAGGGCTCGCAGACACGCCTGCACAAGGAATCCCACCAGATCATGGATGCCGTGGCCATGTTCGAGCCGGTCACCAAGTGGGCGATGCGCATTGTGCACCAGGACACTATCCCCGAGGTGGTGCGCAAGGCAGTGCGCCTGGCACGCACCGAGAAACCCGGCGCCTGCCATATCGAGCTGCCGGAGGACATTGCCAGGGAAGACACAAACCACACGCCACTGAAACCACACCGCTACCGGCGCGCCGTGCCGGACCCGCTGGCC